>JAUVII010000039.1 GCA_030592845.1 Candidatus Krumholzibacteriia bacterium
CAGATTACCAAAGAATCGCCCAATTATGGGAAGGGGAGCCGGTAAGCAGAGACCCGTATGCAGTCGACCCCGTGGGCGCGCATGTGAAGCTTAAGCGCCCACGGGGTCGTCTGCATACGGGTCTCTGCTTACCGGCTCCCCTTCCCATAATTGGGCGATTCTTTGGTAATCTGAATATCATGCGGATGACCCTCCGCAACCCCCGCGGTGGTAGTCCGCACCAGTTCCGCCTTCTTCTGAAACTCCGTAATGTTCCCGCACCCGCAGTATCCCATTCCGCTGCGCAGCCCGCCGACCATCTGGTAGAGAACATCCTGGGCCTTGCCCTTGTAAGGCACCCGCCCTTCGATCCCCTCGGGCACCAGCTTGTCGGAATCGGTCACATCACCCTGGGAGTAGCGGTCCTTGCTGCCCTGCTGCATGGCCCCCAGCGAACCCATGCCGCGGTAGGTTTTGTAGACCCGGCCTTCGTAGAGGACCTTCTCCCCCGGCGACTCATCGGTGCCGGCCAATAGAGATCCCGCCATAACCACGTTTGCTCCCACGGCAATGGCCTTGGAAACATCGCCGCTGTAACGAATGCCGCCGTCGGCGACCAGGGGAATACCCGCCGGTCCGGCCACTGCGGCCACATCCATGATGGCGGTGATCTGGGGCACGCCCACGCCGGCAACGACCCGGGTGGTGCAAATCGATCCCGGCCCGATGCCCACCTTCACCGCGTCGGCGCCGGCCTCGATCAATGCCGCGGCCGCCGCTCCGGTTGCGATGTTCCCGGCCAGGATCTGGGACTCGGGGTGGTTGCTTTTAATGTTGCGCACCATTTCGATGACGTTGCGGCTGTGTCCGTGGGCGGTGTCCACGACCAGCAGGTCGGCCCCCGCGTCCACCAACAGTTCGACCCGGTGCAGCGTATCAGGTCCGACGCCCACCGCCGCGGCCACGCGCAGGCGACCCTTGCCGTCTTTGCAGGCATCGGGATAATCCAGTTTTTTCTGGATGTCCTTGACGGTAATAAGCCCGCGCAGTTCGCCGTTGCCGTTGACGACCAGCAGTTTTTCGATGCGGTGTTTGTGCAGGATCTCGGCGGCGTCTTCGAGCGTGGTGCCCTCGGGCACGGTGATCAGGTTTTCACTGGTCATCAGATCACGCACCTTCTGGCGCGTGTTCTTGACGAAACGCAGGTCACGGTTGGTCAGGATTCCGACCAGTTTGGGACCCTCAGTAATGGGCACGCCGCTGATTTTGTAGTGCTTCATCAGGGCCAGGGCCTCGTCGATGCTCTTGTCCGGCCCCAAGGTGATCGGCTTGGTGATCATGCCCGATTCGGAACGCTTGACCCGCTCGACCTTCACGGCCTGTTCCCTGGGCGACATGTTCTTGTGCACCACGCCCATTCCGCCGGCGCGGGCCAGGGCAATGGCCATTTCGGCTTCGGTCACCGTGTCCATGGCGGCGCTCAGAAAGGGGATCTGCAGACGGATCGTGCTGGTCAGGTTGGTCGATGTGTCGATATCCCTGGGGATGATCTCCGAATAACCCGGCACCAGCAGGACATCGTCGAAGGTAAGGGCCTCGCGGAACTGGGGCTGATTCTCTTCGCTCATTATCTCCTATGCCTTCATGATGCCGATGAACGGCAGATTCCTGTACTTCTCATCGTAGTCCAGCCCGTATCCGATCACGAATTCGTTGGGGATCTCGAAGCCGACGTAGTGCAGGGCCACATCGTTGATGCGGGCCGGCTTCTTGTCCAGCAGGCTGGCGATCCGGATGCTGCGCGGGTTGCGCGTGCCCAGCAACTCCGTCAGGTGGGCGATGGTCAATCCGGTGTCGATGATGTCCTCCACAAGGATGACGTCACGCCCGGCGATATTGCTCTTGAGATCCTTTTCGATCTTCACCACGCCCGTGCTCTGGGTGCCGCCGTCATAGCTGGAAACAGCCATGAAATCCACCTCGTGATCGACCGAGACACAGCGGGTCAGGTCGGCCAGGAAGGGATAGGCCCCCTTCAGGATGCACACGAAAATGGGAGTGCTGCCCTGATAGGCGCGGCTGATCTCGTTGCCGAGCTGCCGGACGCGAAGCTGGATTTCCTCGGAAGAGATCAAAATCCGTTCGATGAACGGGTAACGGCGCAGGTATTCCTGATCGTCGAAGGTCACGGTCCGCCTCCAGTTGGATGATGCCCAGAACCGGACTCGCCGGCGTCAATTAAAACAATCTATTCAGACTTGGCCTGGTCGATTTCATGCCCCAGCGCCCGCAACCGGTCGCGTTCCCGGATGATATTCTGGATCTTGTTGGCGATCAGATCGATGGCAACCTTGTTGAAGCCGCCCTCGGGAATGATCAGGTGCGCGTAACGCTTGCTCGGCAGCACGAACTGCAGATGCATCGGCTTCACCACGTTCAGATACTGGTCCATGACCGATTCCATGGTCCGGCCGCGTTTTAAAATGTCCCGTTTCATGCGTCGCACCACCCGCTCGTCGGCGTCGACATCGACATAGAGCCGGATGTCCATCAACCCCCGCAGGCTGGCCGATTCCAATACGAGGATCCCCTCCACGAAGACGATGTCCGCGGGTTCACACAGCTCGGTTTCCTTCAACCGGCTGTGGGAGGCATAATCGTAACGTGGGATCTGGACGAACCGACCTTCCCGGAGCTCCTGCAGATGATCCACCAGCAGGGAGGTCTCGAAGGCGTTGGGATGGTCGTAGTTGATTTCGGCCCGTTGTTCCATGGTCAGGTGGGAATTGTCGTGGTAGTAGGAATCGTGGTGAATGATCTGGATGGTCTTGCCGGGGCAGGCTTCGCGCACACGATGGGCTACGGTCGTTTTGCCGGAGCCCGAACCGCCTGCGATCCCGATGATGACAGGCGGGAGTGGTTTGCCATCCAGTTCCTTCATGGCGAGAAAATACCCGTCAATACCCCAACTGTCAATTTGGTAGTGGACCTAATGGTCGGTATTCGGGAATAATCTGCGAAAATTCGTACTTTTTTCCGCTGGGAGGCCGTCTTGCTCGATAATCTCATTTCCCTGCTGGGCATCTTCGTCCTGTTGTTCATCGCCTGGCTACTGAGCAACAACCGCAGGCTGTTCCCCTGGCGGGTGGCCTGTTGGGGCCTGGGCCTGCAGCTCATTCTGGCCGTGATCCTGCTGCGCACCCCCTGGGGGCAGGCCGTTTTTTCCGGCGCGCGGGTTTTTGTCACCCGGCTTTTGGGTTTTACCGATGCCGGAACCTCTTTTTTGTGGGGCAACCTCTACCGCACCAGCGAAGATCTCGTGGCTCACATCAATCCCGAAGCGGGCCATATCGAGGTCACCAACTCCATCACGGGCCAGCTCATGCCCATCGGTACGGTGTTTGTCATCCATATCCTGCCGACCATAATATTCTTTTCCAGCCTGATGGCCCTTCTCTACCACCTGGGCGTCATGCAGGTGGTGATCCGCGGCATGGCCTGGGTCATGCGCAAGACCATGGGCACAAGCGGCAGTGAGAGTTTTTCCTGCGCCGCCAATGTGTTCGTGGGCCAGACCGAGGCGCCCCTGGTGATCCGCCCCTACCTGCCGACGATGACCCATAGTGAACTGATGGCCATCATGGTCGGCGGCTTCGCCACCGTGGCCGGCGGGGTTATGGCCGCCTACGTGCGCTTCGGCGTCGATCCCGGGCATTTACTCGCCGCCAGCGTGATGTCGGCCCCCGCGGCCCTGGTCGTGGCCAAGATCATGTATCCCGAAACCGAGGAATCTCCCACCCGCGGCACCGTCACCCTCAATGTCCCGCGTGAGTACGCCAACGTCCTGGACGCCGCGGCCGGCGGCGCGGGCGTGGGCCTCAAACTGGCCGCCAACATCGGCGCCATGCTGCTGGCATTTATCGCACTGGTCGCCATGGTGAACTACGGGCTGGGCTTTCTGGGCCTTTCGTTGCAGCAGATATTCGGCTGGGTCTTCTCCCCCATTGCCTGGGTGATGGGCGTGCCCTGGAGTGAGGCCGCCACCTTCGGCAATCTCCTGGGGACCAAGATCGCGGTCAACGAATTCGTGGGCTATATCGAACTGATGGCCGCCCAAAACGCCGGCACCCTATCGCCCCGCAGCATCGTGATCGGCACCTACGCCCTGTGCGGCTTCGCCAACTTTTCGAGCATCGCCATCCAGATCGGGGGCATCGGCACCATCACTCCCGAACGCCGTGCCGATGTGGCGGCCATCGGGTTGAAAGCCATGTTCGGTGGTGCGTTGGCCTCGTGGCTGACGGCCACCATCGCGGGGGTTTTGATCGGATGAGCCGGCTGAAATTACAACCTCTTGCCGCCTACGCCTTTTCCTGTGAGCTGACGGTGCGCACCACGGATTTGAACTACGGCGGACACCTGGGTAACGACCGTCTGCTGTCGTTGATTCACGAAGCCCGGGTCGCTTTCCTGGCAGAGCACGGGTTGAGCGAGCTGGAGTTTGGCGGAGTGAGCCTGATCCTCGGTGACGCGGCGGTGGTCTACCAGGCCGAAGCCTACGCCGGGGACCGCCTTGTTTTTGAGGTCGCCGCCCGCGAGCCGGGGCGCAGTGGATTTCGTATATTCTACCGGGTTACACGGCCGGCTGATGGTCAGGCCATTGCCCTGGTCGAAAACGGGATGGCCTGTTTCGACTACCAGGCGCGGAAAATCGCGGCCCTGCCCGCGGTCGTCAGGGAATCCTCCTTTTTCGGGGAACCGACAGCATGAACGATGAAATATTGAGCATTACCAGTCTGCAGAACGACAGGGTCAAAGAGCTCGTGCGCCTGCGCACGCGGCGGGAAAGAGACCGCAGCCACCTGACCCTTGTGGAAGAACCCCTGGTCATTTCCCGGGCCCTGGACGCGGGGTATCCCTTAAAAACTCTCTTTTTCTGCCCGGGCCGCATTGCTCCGGAAAACAAGTATCTCCTGGACCGCCTGCTCGACCTATCCGGTTTGGAGTGCATCAAGGTCGACGAGGCGGTTATGGACAAGGTTTCCTACCGCGAACAAGCCGAAGGGCTGCTGCTGGTGGCTCCCCAACTGATCCGTGAACTTTCCAGCCTCGAGCTGCGTTCGACACCCTTGCTGGTGGTGCTCGAAGCAGTGGAAAAGCCGGGCAACCTGGGCGCGGTGCTGCGGGTTGCCGACGGGGCGGGCGCCGACGCGGTCATCGTCTGCGGCGGCGGCACCGATCTGTTCAATCCCAATGTCCTGCGCGCCTCGCGCGGATCGTTTTTTTCGGTACCGACGGTGAACGCGGACACCGACACGGTTCAGGAATACCTGCGGTCGCGCAACATCGCCGCGGTGGCCACCAGCCCCGTGGCCGATCACCGCTGGGATCAGATCGGCATGACCGGACCGACGGCCATCGTCCTGGGAACCGAACACGAAGGGCTCAGCGCCGAATGGCTGACCGGGGCCGATCTGACCGTGGGCATTCCCATGCGCGGCACCGGCGACTCGCTGAATGTTTCCACCTCGGCGGCCGTGCTTCTCTACGAAGCGGTCCGCCAACGATCCTCCCGGAAAGAAGACCTCTCATGACCAACGATTTCTACAACGACTTCGACCGCGAGGAACTCGATCCCCGGGACCCCGATTACCGCAGCGTTTTCCAGCGCGGCCGGGACCGGCTGATCCACAACGCCGCCTTCCGCAGGCTGCAGGCCAAGACCCAGGTGTTCCTGTCCGGGGAATATGATTTCTACCGCACGCGCCTGACCCATTCCATCGAGGTCGCCCAGATCGCGGGTTCCATCGCCCGTTACCTGAACGAATCCAGCGATCAGCTTGGAGATGGTTTTTTTATCGACAACGCGCTGGTCGAATCTTCGGCCTTGGCCCACGACATCGGTCATCCTCCCTTCGGTCATGCCGGTGAAAGCACCCTGCACCGTTTGATGAAGCCCTACGGCGGTTTCGAAGGCAACGCCCAGACCCTGCGCCTCATCACCGAAATCATCTTCACCAGCGGACGCAGCCGCCGCGGCATGAACCCCACGCGCGCCTTCATGGACGGGGTGCTCAAATACAAGACCCTGTTCAGTCAGTGGGACGATCCGGTCAAACATTTCATATTCGACGACCAGCAGAAGTTTCTGGATTTCGTGTTCGACGGGGCGCCTTTTCCGGCTGACCTGACCCCCGGAAAAAAACTCAACGGATTTCGCAGCCTCGAATGCCAGGTCATGGATTGGGCCGATGACACCGCCTACTCCCTGAACGATCTGGTGGACAGCGCCAACGCCGGCTTCGTGAACATGGACAAGGTCAGCCGCTGGGCCGCCGACCAGGATCTGGACCCAGACGAAAGCCGCATCATCGAAGAACTGATCAAGGTCATCGGCGCCGGCGAACTGGACCGTTCCATGAACCGGAAAATCGGGACCTTCGTGGGAGCCTGCACTTTGGTCGAACGCGACAATTTCATGAGCGACAGGACCAACCGCTACAAGTTCGGCATGATTGTGGACCCGGAAACGGTGCGTGAGCAAAAACTCTACGCCCGCGTGGCCAGAAGCATGGTCTTCCAATCGCCCCAGGTGTGCCAACTGGAACACAAGGGCGGCTTCATGCTCGAACGTCTCTTCGGTGCCCTCAAGGAAAAATATCTCCAGGGCGACCCTTCGGACGGCGCTTTGCTGTCCCGAGATTTCGAGGAGGAAATGTCGCGTGTCGGTGATGATGTGAATATTCGGGCGCGCATTATCTGCGATTATCTGGCGGGAATGACCGATGGGTTTGCCATTCGGATCTACAAGCGGCTATTTGATCCGGATTTCGGATCCATTGTGGATCTGGTCTGAGATTTTGATTGTGCCTCTGAAATAATGTCCAACAAGATCGAGGCTTGGTGCAACGGCTACAGGCTCGCTGCGATATTGGATATCACTGCGGAAAGTGCCCCCCGGGGGGTGATTTCTGCAGTGATATTTTTTATCCCAGCGGACCTGGAACCCCCGAACAAGATGTTGGTTTTGCCAAACACAATGTCAGGAGACACCTCCCAACCCAAAAAATCTACCCAACTGCTTCCTCAGCAGGCTTATCAGATCAGGGTCCATGTATTCGTATTCATCCGGAATTTCCAGACTAACGACTCTTTTGCCTTTGAGGTGTGAGCGAAATTTCTTCTGCACTTTGTTTTTGTGCGCCTTTTCCATGACGAATATCTGGTCCGCCCACTCCACAAGATCCACCGACAAGGGAACCTCAGCCGAATTATTTGTCCCCGCGGACAAAACCTCGAACCCCGGCACCTCGCAAAAAATCTGTTCCGCGGTAGGACTGCGTAGTTTGTTTTGGCTACAGACGAATAGAATTCGCTTCATGGATCCCCGGTCATCGCCCACCGTGATACATACTCTTTACTCCACCCCAGGTTTGTCTTTCCAGTCCCACCGGGCCGTCCCAATTCACTTCAACCAGACCGGAGTAGCTAAAAGGGACATTCCATACACTATCTGTCTCGATGGAAAAAGTAATACGATGGATTCCCGCGCTCAGCATTCGCTCAGCGTTGTTGACCTCCGGGTCAGACCCCAGAAGAACGTCGGTAGCTCCATCGGGCAAGGTCAAAACAACCGTGTGCAGCTCAGAGGAAAGCATCCCCTCGACGCTTCGAATGGCCGATATCCGAGTCGGTGTTGTCAGCTCGAGGAGCACACTGATTTGAGATTCAAGGTGGATATTCCACCCGAGAAGACCTTCGGTAACCGGCGGCAAATCACCGGCATAGAGAAACCCGCTCCCATCACACCGTCCCATCCAGTTGGATACGACACAGCTGCCGTCGAAGCTTGTTGCCTGTAAGTCGAAAGTGGTGCCCTCTTCCACATCATGAGACCAGCTGGCGCCGGCGCAAGGGCTGTGGGAACTGGCGTATAAAGCCCAGTGCTGGAGAAATCCCTGCGCCTCCAGAATCTCGACCGCGGCACCGGCCGGATTGGACAGCAACCCCACCAAAGCGATCACCACAAAACAGTTGGTCATTCTTGAGAGTCGCATGTTTCCCCTTCACTTCTACTTCAATCCGGAGAACTGTAAGTATGATTATATCATACACCTGCCTTTACTTGGCTTCTTCTGTCGATTGCCCGGATGTGGAAGTCAAATTCCCGGCAGCCTCCGGTTGGTAGTCTCCCATGAAAGCCCGGGCTCCGGTTAAAATCGCTGCAAGCAGCAACACACTGGCGGCAATATTTCCGACCTTCCAGATGGTGAGAATTGCCATGAGCAGCAGAACAGCGGCCCGGATGATGCTGCCCACGCGTGGGCCTCCCGCCCTGTAACAACGCACGGCCGAGAAGAGGATTAGACCACCAACTAAAAGACACGAAGCCACTTCCAGCCATGGCGCCAGCCTCTGCACCCAACTGCCAACCAAATTTAATACATAAAAAGCGATCCAGATGAGAACACCTGCAATAAAGGAAACAGCGGGGATGACAAACCTTTTTTCCATCGACTTGCTCCTTATTATTCCATCCTGACTCCTGGTCGCGAATTTAGTCTTAACGTTGGGTTCACCTGCATAGACGTTTGGCGCGGACCGTGCGCCAGCACGGTGCGTGACAAACGGCTTTGTCAGGTGGAAGCTCCTGTTATGCCTCAGCCGTTGACTCCACAACCCTAACACCTAGCAAGTTGTACAATGCCGCAGCAAACGACACAGTGGCCAAATAAATGTACACTAATCCTGCAAGGAGCATGACTCCAAAACTCCAACCAGAACGCTGGTCCAGATATACCAACTGTCCAACCGTAAGAACAGCTTGGCCAATCAGGACGATTCCGACGATCCACAGGCTGGACAGCAGATTGCGCATCAGGACTGTGACACCTGCCAAGATCGACGTAAAGCTTGAGCGATTCAAGAATACCAGGGGCCATACATAAATCGTGAGGGCAGCTACTAATCCCCGGACACCCCAGCTAAACCACCTATAAGCGAGTTGGGGTGACGTGACACTTGATATAACGGCAAGCAATGCGAACGTAAACACGCCGACGAGAATGCCTGCGACAAAATAGCAGGCACCGTACTCTCTTAGAATACCCCCGAAAGTTGAAACTCTATCAGGTAAAACCAGCGACAGAATTTGACCGAATATGAAGATTTTGAGGAGCACGGTAGCAACCGCAGCCAGTGCAACAAAGTCTCGAGATACGCCGGCGACCAAGATCGTCGGCCCTACCCCAACAGCCACGATTAGCGGCCAATATGGATACGGTGCAATAAGCGCAGCCTTGAGCTTCAGCATCATCGCACTCCTATAAGCCTAACGTTGGCTTCACCTGCAAGCGTGTTTGGCGCGGCTTGTGCGCAAGCACAAGGCGTGACAGACGCGATTGTCAGGTGCAAGCGCTTGTTAGGTTGCCCTCCAGCAACTACGAAACATTGGCAGGCGTTCACCCGACTCAGAAACAACTAGATTCTGGACCATCACCCGTCTGTATCAGAACCCACTCATAGCCCGAAAGGGAATCCGGCGCGACGGAGACCGCGTGAAGAGTGTCAGAGCGTGCGTTCAGAGCCAACCGCCACTCGATTGCTTCACCGTGCAAATTGGTTTCCTGCAGCGTCGACAACCGATTGTCTAAGTCTCCTGTCGATCCCGTGTAGTATCCCCCATATGCCGTTATGTATTGTGAGCAAAACTCACCAGTCTTCGTGAAGTACCAGAATACATTGTTGTCAGGGACACCCCGCGTGTCTCCATGTACGTAAAATTCTATACACTCCCACTCACCTGCGATCTTCTCTGAAATCGACAACACCTGTGGACCCGCCGAGTCCTCACCACAGCCAAGCACAAAGAAGGAAACCGCAACAAGTAAGAAAACGATGGCTCCCGAACGCAATTCGACACCTCCCAATTCACAGCCACTCAACTGCGGTTACGCACACCGTACACCAAGCCCACCTTCGACAACCTAACGTCCCATATCCACTCATTCGCCGCATATCACCTTTAGGCTTGCGAAAAAGCCCCCCCGGGGGCACCTATTTTTGATGATCAAACACCCTGAAAAGCAGGCGTGAAATATTACCTCAAAAACCCCCCAACATCTTAAGGCATCTGTGGTCTTAAGAAGGGGATCCTCATGAACCCATCATTCGAATAATCCGCAGGAACGAGGACATTTCGAATGATGGGTTCATGAGGATCCCCTTCTTAAGACCGCAGATACGAAGCGCAATTGACATCAATAATCCCCCCGGTCAAAGCATCCGCTTTCCCCGAGACGATCATCAGTATGACCTGGGCGACTTCGTCCGCGGTGGCCGTCCGCCCCATGGGGCTTTGTTTGCGGATCAGGTCGCCGCCCGGCCCCTCGAGATAGTCGCGGGTCATGTCGGTCAGCACCCATCCCGGCGCGACCGCCACCACCTTGATACCCTTGGGCGCCAGGGCCAGGGCCAGCGATTGGCTCAGGCTGTTCAGGCCCGCCTTGCTGGCCCCATAGGCCGGGGCTTCGGGTTCACCGCGGAAAGCACCGCGGCTGGAAATGTTGACGATGTAGCCGCCCCCCGAAGCTTCCATGTGCGGGATGGCGCCGTGCAGGACATGGGCGGGGCCCGAAAGGTTCACCGCGATGGTCCGGTTCCAGTACTCCTGCCAGTGGGCGGGATCCAGTTCGGCTATGTCATGGGTGACGTAAATGCCGGCGTTGTTGACCACGATGTCCAGGCGGCCCAGGCCTTCGGCCGCCATTTCGGAAAGCCGGGAGGCTTCGCCGGCATCGCCCAGATCCGCCGACAGCTTGATGTGGCCGTCCCCGGCCAGACCTTGCAGGACATTTTCCGCGGCCTGCTCATCGACTCCGTAATGAACCGCCACATGGGCACCCATGCGGGCCAGCATTTCGGCCACGGCCCGGCCGATTCCCCGGCTGGCTCCCGTGACCAGGGCCGCCTTTCCCGTCAGATCACAGGGTTTATCCATTGTCATCTCCCTATTTCAACAAGACCATTTTATGTTCGGCGGCCCCGGTGTTGGAAACCACCCGAACCAGATACACTCCGCTGCCCACAGGTTGGCCCCCGTTGCCCAGACCGTCCCAGGGCGCGCTGTGCGGGCCGGCCGCGAAGGCGCCCTCGACCAAGTTGCGGACCAGACGCCCCTTCAGGTCGTAAACATTGACCGTGGCGTGACCGGCGGCGGCCAGTTCGAAACTGACCGTCGTCATCGGATTGAAGGGGTTGGGATGATTTCCCACCTTGAGCTGGTAAACGCCTGGGACCGCGATGGCGGAGACCCCATCCTGCATCCCCCAGATTTCCACATCATCGATGTTCCAGCCTGAATACTGCCAGTTCCCATCGGTGGTGCCCATGGTCCAGCGCAGGTAGACCGTGGCCTGCCCGTCGGCCACGGCACTGATGTCGTACTCGACCTGGGTCCAGGCATTCTCGATGATCTCGGCCGGATTTTCCCAGACGGGGAAGAAGGTGGCTCCATCGCTGCTCACCGCGAGCGAGGCGTGGTCATATAACGGCTGCTCAACGTTCAGCCATCTCATGAATTTCAGGGTGACCCCTTCCAGACCTGTACAGTCGATGGCACCGGTCACCAAATGGAGTTCCGGCAGATTGGGCGCGTAATCGCCCCCCAGGTTGAAACCGTAGACATTGCTGCCGGTGAAACCGCTGGCAGGGTCGGGAAAACCGTAGGAGACCCCGCCGCCGCCCGTCGGCTGGCCGTGAGCCCAGTCGCCGGCGGCCGTCCAGCCGGGATCGCCATCCATGTTGTAGGAATACACCAGTTTGGGTAATCCCGCGGTCAGATCAAGAAGCCGAACGGTGTTTCCTTCGCCATCGGTCAGATTTTCAAAAGTCAGCGTTCCAGCGTAGGACCCCTGGGCAAGACCGGCGGCCACGGCGTTGGCCGTCACGGTGACATCAATCGAACCGCCCGCGGGAATCAACCCGGTACCCGGAGTTACGTCCACCCAGGCCACATCGGCGCTGACGACGAAGGTCAGGGGAACATCGGAGTTATTGTTGATGAAGTAGGAAACATCGACCGGAACAAAAGGCCCGCCGACATCGCCCTCGAACGACGCGCCGTCGCTTGGCCCGACCACCATGGTCAGGGCATAGGGCGAGAAGGTGTTGATGGTTTCGGCCCCGCTCCCCAAAGGATCCAGATACTGGCTGATGTTCGGTCAGGAATACGACAGGCGTCCATACCAGTCCGGTGAATCGTTGCCACAGGCCGCGTCGCCACCGTGCAACTGGCCGACCACATGATGGTCCTGGTCAAACAGGGGCGACCCCGAAGATCCGCCTTCAGTAGTGCCCAGGTCCCAATCCGCCACCCGGATGTGCGTTCCGTCGCCGGGTGAGGGTGTTCCGTAATACGACGTGGTCGTCAGGGGATCGTTTTCGAAACTGATGCTTTTTTCGTCGGTGTTGGGATGGTGGATAGCCACCGCGCTGGTGGGGTCGGCGATTGTCTTGTTCCAGCCGGCAAATGAGATCTCGTGGGCAAGGTCAACGGGATCATCCATCTCCACCAGGGTGAAATCCGATGTGCTCGACGAGGCCAGATGGGTCGATCCGGTCATGAACTGGTTCAGGGCCCCGCCCCCCTGCTGGCCGCAGGTGGGGCTTTCAAAATTCCAGTACACCACCAGTGAAGCCGCGTTGCTCGAACCGATGCCGCAATGATTGGCGGTCATGAACAGGGGCCGGCTGTCCCGGGCGGTGTTGTTGATCATGAACCCCGAGCAATAGGTGCTGCCGCCGGTGGAGATGACCCCGACCGTGGCAATTTCACGCCGCCAGCCATCACCCTCGGGACAGATGGTATCAACGTTGCAGGAACCTGACTTGTCGCCCGTTTCCCCGGTGGTTTCCCCGGTGGTTTCCCCGAAAAAACGGTACCCCGCGTTGATGGATGTCAGCTCGAGTTCGAAGTCGTGACGGGATTCACGCGGAACCACGAGTTCGACAACGATGTCGTCGCCGAGCACGACCGGAGTCCACAACTCGCCGTGGGCCTCGTTGTCCCGGTTGGTGAAGGTCCGCACCCCCCGCGAGTCCGCCGGTCCGTCGATGTCGGCGGGATAGATGGTCAACCGGCCGCCCTTGGGCAGGCGATATGCGGAGAATCCCAGGTTCAGCGACAGCGCGCCGGGCGAAGTTACGCGTAACCGCCAGAGATCGAACCGGGCGTCAAGATCCTCCCACGTACCATCGGTGTCCGGAGTGATTCTCACGGATTCCGTCAAGGCGAATCGCGGAGCCAAACCCATTTCGTCTCGGTCCCGATCCTCGGCGCGGGCGGAGGCGAAATCCATCGGGGCGGTGGCGAAAGACCGCACCAAGGACAATGGTTGGGCGTTGGAATGGGGTTGAAAATCAGCCAGGGCGGATCCCGCCATCACCAATAAAATCATGGCCAGGCCCAGGAAAACGATCCCGGAGCCCTTCAAATTACGGAACACAAACATGCGACACCTCTCCAAATGGATGAGCCGACAAAAGATGCGGAAGGACGAAAAAATCGGCCTGAGCCGTATTCAGGAGGATTGAACTAATGATTGTACCCCGAAACGGAACATTTTTCCACCAAATTGGCTTTTTCGGGTCAGCTCTCGTCCTATTCCTTCTCTTCGGAGCTCATACCGTACTGGAAGCTTCTTTCCTCCGAATAGGGGGTCTCATCGAATTCGGAATTTATTGCGGTCAACACGTAGTAGTAGGTATTCCCTTCGACCAGTCCGGCCTTGTCCACGAAACGGGAAATCCGGGCATAGCCGATGTGTTTGTAACCGCTGCCAGAGGTTTCCGACCGCCAGATGTAATAGGCCAAGGCTCCGGGCACGGTATCCCATTTGAGAAAGAGCTGGTCCTGGTCCATGCCAATGCCAACCCAGGTCGGGGCCTTGAATCCACCATCGGTGATGGTGACAGCATGAGCCACCATGGCGGCCCCAAGAATCAACACCATGGTCACAAGAAACCAACGGGTTTTCATTATTCTGAAACAACCCTTCTTCTGTCAGGTCGTGCTTTCCTTGATTTTGTTGAGGGCCGATCCCGCCCTGAACCAGACGATCTGCTCCTCGGTCATGGTGTGGCTGAGCATGACATCGTCGCTGCCGCCGCCGGCGTGGTGCAGAATCATCTTCACCGGTTGATCCGGAGCCAAATCGCTCAAGCCCACGATATCGATGCGGTCATCCTGGGCAACCTTGTCGTAGTCGGCCGGGTCGATGAAGGTCAAGGGCAGCACGCCCTGTTTCTTGAGGTTGGTCTCGTGGATCCGGGCAAAGCTGCGCACGACAACGGCCGCGCACCCCAGGTGCCTCGGGCACATGGCGGCGTGCTCGCGACTGCTGCCTTCGCCGTAGTTCTCGTCTCCCACCACGACCCAGCGCAGACCCTCGGCCTTGTAATGACGGGCCACGGCGGGAACCTCGCCTTCCTGGCCGGATAACTGATCCTTGACGCTATTGGTTTTCTCCGTAAAGGCGTTCACCGCGCCTATCAGCATGTTGTTGCTGATATTGTCCAGGTGCCCGCGGTATTTCAGCCAGGGACCGGCCATGGAGATGTGATCGGTGGTGCACTTGCCAAGAGCCTTGATCAGCAGGGGCATGCCCAGATAATCCTTCCCGTCCCAGGCGCTGAAGGGTTCCAACAGGGCCAGCCGATCGCTGTTCGGATCAACGATCACCTTCACCCCCGAGGCATCTTCCGGAGGAGCCTGGTAACCATCGGTCGCAATCACGAAGCCGTTGGGCGGAAGCTCGTCGGCCACCGCCGGAGCATCCAGGGTGACCGACTCCCCGTTTTCGTTGGTCAGGGCATCGGACATGGGGTTGAATTTCAGCGTCCCGGCCAGGCCGTAGGCCATGACCACCTCGGGGCTGCCGATGAAAGCGTGGGTCTGGGGATTGCCGTCCGCCCGCTTCTTGAAGTTGCGGTTGAAGGAAGTGACGATGGAGTTCACCTCACCCTCCTTGATGTCCTCGCGCTGCCACTGACCGATGCAGGGTCCGCAGGCATTTGTCAGCACCGTGGCGCCGATCTCCTCGAGGGCCGCCAACTGCCCGTCCCGCTTGATGGTCTGGTAGATCAGGTCGCTGCCCGGCGAGACCCACAGGCTGGTCTTCATTTTCAGACCCTTGGCCTTGGCCTGAAGGGCCACGTCGGTGGCTCGACAGATGTCTTCGTAGGAACTGTTGGTGCAGCTGCCGATCAGGGCCGCGGTCAGTTTTTCGGGATACCCTTCACTCTCGGTATCGGCGGCCATCCGGCCCACAGGGTGGGCGATATCCGGCGAATGGGGTCCGACAAGATGCGGCTCCAACGTGGAGAGATCGATTTCAATGATCTGGTCGTAGAAATCGGCGGGATTGGCCAGCACCTCGGGATCCGCGACCAGGAGATCCTGGTTGGCATCGGCCAGTTCGGCCAAATCGGACCTGCGGGTTGCCTTCAGATAGGCAGCCATGCGCTGATCGTAGGGGAAGATACTGGTCGTGGCCCCCAGTTCGGCCCCCATGTTGGTGATGGTTCCCTTGCCCGTGCAGCTGAGGGCCTCCGCTCCCGGCCCGAAGTACTCGACGATGGCGTTGGTGCCGCCTTTGACCGTCAAAATACCCAGAAGCTTGAGGATGACGTCTTTCGGCGCGGTCCATCCACTGAGGGCACCGGTCAACTTCACGCCGATCAGGCGCGGGTCCTTGACCTCCCAGTTCAGACCGACCATCACGTCGACCGCGTCGGCGCCGCCGACTCCACAGGCCACCATGCCCAGGCCGCCGCCGTTGGGAGTGTGGCTGTCGGTTCCGATGATCAGGCCCCCGGGAAACGCGTAATTTTCCAGGACGATCTGGTGGATGATGCCCGAGCCCGGTTTCCAGAATCCCATCTTGTAGCGGGCCGCCGAAGTGCTGAGGAACTCGTAGACCTCTTTGTTGACGTCCAGGGCGTGAGCTTTGTCGAATTCGGCCCCCTTATGCGCCAGCAGCAGATGGTCGCAGTGGACGGTGGTCGGCACCGCGGTTTCCTCACGGCCGGCCTGCATGAACTGGAGAATGGCCATCTGGGCGGTGGCGTCCTGCATGGCGACCCGGTCGGGCCGCAGCGCCAGGGTGGCTTCGCCGCGTTCGAATTCCTGACCGGCGGGATCGGCCAGATGCCCGAAAAGCACTTTTTCGGCCAGGGTCAGGGGGCGTCCCAACCTTTCGCGAACGACGGCCAGCCTTTGCCGGGTCTGATCGTAAACGTTGCTCACCATTTCGCGGGTCGTTTCGATGGCCATGCGCCTTCTCCTTGGTGGGATCTTCTGCGGCAGGTTCAATTGGGTTGTATGGGGGGTAATATAGACAATGCGAAGGCAAAATTCCCGATATTTCCCGGGGTATGAACGGTCAGCGTCCCTCGAGCAGCCTGTCCCCCAGGATACGGGGCAAACCCGCCGCCAGGATATCATGCCGCGCGGCCAGATTATCGTACTCGACCCTTTCGAAATTGAGGGATCCATCCTCCTGGTCCCAGTACAGGAAGGATGCCCGCGGATCGTTGTCCCGGGGCTGCCCAACGCTGCCGGGATTGACCAGCACCCGCAGGCTGTCCTCAAGGAATATCTTTTTCTGCCGGACCGGTAAAAAGCCATGACCGTCGAAGACCACCGGGTGATGGGTGTGGCCAAAGAAACACACGCCCGGGCCATCGGACTCCAATAAACTGGCCGAGGCTTCCTGCAGGTCGTCGAGATAAATAAGGTAGCGGTCCCGGTCGTCGGGCGAGCCGTGCACGAACAGGGCATCCTGGGAATGGCGGTACGAAGTGGGCAGATTCCCCAGCCAGGTCAAATCGTCCTCGGTGAGCAATTTCCGGTTGTGCTCCACCGCGGCCAGGGAATAGACGTTGAAATCCAGGTGCAGGGAACCGTCGGCGATCAGGGCGTCGTGATTGCCCTGGACTGTCCGGACTTTGTTATCCCGGATCATGGCCAGGCATTCGGCCGGCCGGGCTCCGTATCCGACAACGTCTCCCAGGCAAAAGATGGAATCGATTCCCAATTCCCCGATACGGGCCCATACCGCGGTCAGGGCCTGAAGGTTGCTGTGAATATCCGAAATGACGGCCAGGCGTGTCATGGCATCTCCCGTGAAAATCGTTGGGTCGGCGAAATCCAACCGGAAGGCTGTGCTCAACCTTCTTGTTTACGGAACCTTAACGGTCTACCATATACCAGCAATGAAAATTCCGCAAACCGACATTACCGGAGAACTTACTATGGACATGACTCTTCCCATCGTTGACGAAAAGGTTTTGGCGCGGGCAGCAGACCGGTGCCGGGATAAAGGGATCATCATTCCCACACTGGCCCAAATGAAAAATCCCGAATTGATTCCCGCGGACATCCAGGAAAAGCTGAAGGATGTCGGGCTGTGGGATATCGACCCGCTGAACCTTTTCCGCATCACCTGGAAGAATGATCCTGATACCGGGCTGTTCAATGACGGCAACTGGGTGGAGTTCCCTTCGTCGCTGACCGGAGTGGACGCGCGCATCATCGGACTGGTCGGACACTGGTTTCCCACCGGCGCCCACAAGGTCGGCGCGGCGTTTGGATGCCTGGTGCCGCGGCTGGTCACCGGCGGATTCGATCCCACCACCCAGAAAGCGGTCTGGCCCAGCACCGGCAACTACTGCCGCGGTGGCGCCTTCGATTCCGCGCTGCTGGGCTGCGAGTCGGTGGCCATCCTGCCCGAGGAGATGAGTCAGGAAAGGTTTGACTGGCTGAAAAACGTGGCCAGCGAAGTGATCGCCACTCCCGGTTGTGAATCGAACGTCAAGGAAATCTACGACAAATGCTGGGAGATCAGGGCCACGCGGCCGGAGTGCGTGATCTTCAACCAGTTCGACGAGTTCGGCAATCCCATCTGGCACTATCAAGTGACCGGTTCGATCCTTCAGGAGATCTTCGAACGCGTCGCGGAACCCGGTCAACGGTTGGGCGCCTATATCTCTTCCACCGGTTCGGCGGGAACCATTGCCGCCGGTGATTTCCTGAAGACCCTGCATCCCGACATGATCACCACCGCGGTGGAAGCCCTTCAATGCCCCACCCTTTACGCCTGCGGCTTCGGGGGCCATCGCATCGAAGGCATCGGCGACAAGCACGTCCCCTGGGTCCACAACGTGCGAAACACGGACATGGTCTGCGCGGTGGACGATGGACAATGCCTCGACCTGTTGCGCCTGTTCAACGAAGAGGCCGGGCGTGAAGTACTGGCAGCCTCCGGCGTGCCGGGAGCGGTCGTGAAGGAACTCCCCCTGCTGGGAATTTCCAGCATCTGCAACTTGGTGGCCGCCATCGAGACGGCGAAATACTACGACATGGACGGACGCGACATCATCTTCATGCCGCTGACCGATTCGGCCGCGTTGTACAGTTCCAGGCTGACCGAAATGAATACCGAAAGGGGTCCCTACGAACGGGACCAGGCGATCGCCGACCACGCCCGCCAGCTCCTGGGCGTCACTCCCGATTACGTTCGTGAATTGAGTTTTCTGGACCGGAAGACCCTGCATAATTTCAAGTACTTCACCTGGGTGGAACAGCAGGGAAGAACGGTGGAGGAATTGCGGCAGCTCTGGGATCGGGATTTCTGGACCGAAACCTTCGCCGCCGCGGAGTCCTGGGACCGCCGGATCGAGGAATTCAACGCCCGCGTGGGGCTGGTCTGAGCAGCCCCTAGTCGGAGTGGATACTCAGGCCCTTCTTTTTGATGCGGTTCATCTCGAAGCTGGACGTGGCCTCGCAATAGAGACTCTTCAGTTCCCCGGAGTAGGGTTCGAAAACCCGAATCAATCCCTCGGGCAGGGTTCCGCTCTTGAAGGGCACTCCTGTCTCCGCGCGTTTCATCCGTCCGGCTTCATCTTCCCAGAGGGCCGCTTCGGCGGCCATTCCGGCGGAGGCCAACGCCTCGACGTGCCTCAGGACCATCTCCCTTACCACTTTTTGTTCCTTCGAAGACATGTCGCCCTCGGCATCACCATCGAAGTCCCTGTTGGGGACCTCCCCCTGCCAGGAATTGTAGACCAGAACGTAGATCCAGATGTATTCCCCAAGGCTCATCCCGCCCTCGAGCAAGGCCTGGTTGCGCAGCTCCGTGAAACGGCCGAGATTCCCCACCATCCCGAAAATACTACCGGTGAGGCCTCCAATGGCTTTGAAGATTTCGCTCTTTGACGGCTCATCGCCATCCTTGTCGAGGTCATCCATGGCCGCGAAACTGTCGCCGATCTTGCGGAATTCCTCGCACATGGGAAGAAGGTCACGGCGCACGGCCATGAAGACCTCCAGGCGATCGGGGGTTATTCCCTCCGCCGGCGGAATGTAGGCTTCCCGTGTCCCGAACTCCACTTCGAGGGCCTTCTGGGCGTCGACGGCCTTGCTGAAGGGCCGCATCATGTACAAGCTGCCCCCCACCGTCAGGAGGATGCTCAGCAATACCGCCACACCACAGCCTACACCGCAGCCGACCAGCCATTTTTTTCCTGAACCCGCCACGATGGCTCCTTTTGCTTACCCTGCCCCCGGGGGCGAGCCATTTAATTCCTGTCCCGGCCCATTATCCATTACAAACGAGGGAAAACAATGCCTTGTTGCATCACACCGGCGTCTCCGGGACCGGCCATTCCCTCATCGGGCCCCATGCGGAAAAGCCAATTCCTTGTTATCGTATGGCCATTGTCCGATGGGTTATTTTGCGTCGGACACCACAATTTTTACGGATATCCCCGGATATCCTCGCCCAACCGCTCTTTCCCCGGCCACCAGGAGGTCATGTATGCAGCTGAAAGTATCGGACCAGATTGAAAGCAAGGTCAGCAGCGGAGAATTATCAGGCGAGCAGGCCAGCCGGTTTTCCGCCTTCGTCGAAACATGCAATCAGGACTTCATGACTCACCCGGTTATTACCCGCAACCAGTTTTGCAAATGGTTCGCCAGCGGAGCGGCTGACCGTGACATCGTCAGGCATTTCATCATCCAGTTTTCCGTCTTTTCAAACCTCTTTCTCATCGCCCAGCTGCTCAAGGTCATCAATGCGGGCTCCCTGGAAGGCATGCGGGCCTCCAAGGAAATCCTGGCCAACGAATTGGGTGTCATCTTCCATAAACCCGACGCCCAGGCCCAGGAAGTCCGTGACAAGGACCAGGAAGGCGACCCCGAGATCGTATCGATCGAAGGCTCGGTCGACGGCGGCACATTCCGCTTTCGGGCCGCCCATTTCGAGTGGCTGTTGAAAATGGGCGCCGTGATGGACATCGGATTCGATGACATGGGGAAACGGAGGAACGGAACGCCCGCCACCCTGTTTTTCTGTGACCAGCTGATGGAAATCTACGGTAACGAGGATCCCAATATCGCCGAGGGCGCCAGCTTCGCGGTGGAGAATTGGGCCGCGGCGGGGTTCTGGAAACAGCTGGTGGCCGGTCTCGAGGCCTTCAAGCAGGTCGAGGAACCCAAGCTTCCTTTGGCCTTCTTTACCTGGCACGACCGCATCGAGGAGCAACATGCCGGTCACGTCATGGACGAACTGGAAGAGCTCTACTTTACCGAGGATTTCGACGAAGAGAAATTTCTGGAAGGTGGCCGCAGAATGTTGGACGGCGTCCAGGCCTTCTGGACCGGACTCAACGAACACCGCATCGCCGCCGCCCACCAGGCCGGTTGAACCCATTCCGGATCATCCCGGCCCCTCTTTCGGGGGGCCGGAATTCCCAGGAGATAAATCATGAAAATTGCGCGTATCACAACGTTGGTCTTTTTATTCCTGTTCGTTGTTGCCGCGGCCGGGCCGCTGGCAGCCGGCGAATACGAGATCGACTCCTCGCACAGCACCATCGGCTTTCAGGTCCGTCACATGGCCATCAGCAAAACCAACGGCAGCTTCGAGGATTACACCGGTTCTTTCAGCTTCGAACCGGGCAATCCCGACAGCTGGTCCTGCGAAGCCGTCATCCAGGCAAAATCCATCAACACCAACAACGAAAAACGGGACGACCACCTGCGCAGCGACGAGTTCTTTGATGTCGCCAATTTCCCCACCCTCACCTTCAAGTCGACCGGTGTAGCCATGGAAAATGATTCCGAGGGAACCCTTAAAGGTGACCTGACTATCCACGGCATCACCAAACCCGTGGAAATGAACCTGGAGGCCCTGGGTACGGTAACAGACCCTTGGGGCAACGAACGCGCAGGATTCACCGCCACGATAAAAATCAACCGCAAGGATTACGGCTTGGAATACCACAGCGTAATGGAGGCGGGCGGCCTGGTAGTAGGTGACGAGATTAAGATCACCCTCGAAATCGAGGGCATCTTAAAAAAGGATTAGGCGGTAGCCCCGCCAGGGCCGTAAAGAAAGAATCCGGGTAATCCGCAGGATGCGATCCAAAGGATCGCGACGAGGACATCCCGGATTCTTTCTTTACGGCCCTGGCGGGGCGGCCACCTATTGCTTGTTCAAGAATCTATTGATCTTCCGCAGGATGATCGAATCCTCGCTCCAAATACTTGCGGGCGTAGTCAACAGCTCCGCGGTAATTGTTGCCGAGGTCGATGACCACCTGGTATTCCTCGAGGGCCATGTCCCGATGCCCGAGCAGATCGTAGCAGTTGCCCAGGTAGTTATGGGTCCAGATCATGGCATCCATCTTTTCATTGCGCTTGACGGCCACCCCGCTCAGGGCGCGTTTGAACGCGGCCTCCGCCTTGTAGTACTCCCCCTTGTGCATATGGACCTTGCCGATGTTGATCCAGGCCTGGATGCCGTCTCCACTCTTTACCAGCGACGTGCGGCAACCGTCCTCAACCACATCATAGAGACCCACCTTGAAAAAACTCGAAGCCAGGCGTTGGTGAACAAGAGTGTGGGC
>JAUVII010000154.1 GCA_030592845.1 Candidatus Krumholzibacteriia bacterium
GCGCTGCGGGTCATGGTCATGATGATGCCCAGAACCACAGGTATTAACGCGATGGCGATGATGACCTTAATCTTGCGGCCGATCCCCGGAACGATCAGGAACCCGACGGCGACCAGGATGGCCATCATCAGCAGGGCGCCGCTGGTCATGGCGTTGAAAATCACGGTCATACGCTGGCTCAAAAATCCCCCGGCCAACTGGGCGTGATGAATCTGCCCATAGATGCTGATGGCCATCGATCCGGCCAGCAGGAAGCCCAACATGAGCAGACGCCGCTTTTCGGTGGTGGCCGACGAAGCGGCCACCCAGATGACGGTAAACAGATAGAAGCGGCGGTAAAAGAGCAACGATTGGGAAATGTTGGTCGAGAACGGAATCATCAACAGAGCCCACAGGGCGAGTACGGCGGCTGTCTTTTCCAGACCCGTTACCGGCGGGGCTTCCTTGAGAAATGCCCAGCGGTACAGCATGACGATCAAAGCCAGCCCCAGGGCGATCTGGCTGACGGCGATGGACAGGTAGCCCGCGGTCAGCATGAGCAGCAGGAAAAACAGCTGCCAGTTGGCGGCGGATTTGAAAACGGGGGCCTGACCTTGGGCGGTGGTATCGGTATTCAAGCCGCATCCCTTGCTGAAAAATGTTCCCATCATCCGGACCCGGGGAAGTTATAGGAAGTCCCCATGACAAACCAAGGTAAATTAGGCTATGTTTCGGAAGTGCTTCAAATCGGTAGGGGACATGGAGGTTGGAACCATGGCCCAAAAACAACGAAGGGACTGATCGGGAATGAGCACGCCGGCCATCCGCCGCTGGGTCTTTCGCGTTGCCGCACTTCTTCTGGTGGCAGCCGGCCTGACCATGGCCTTTCTCTGGGATGTCCGCAAACGGGTGGATCACCAGGAGGAGATGATGGTGGCCCATGGCCGGGCCATCGCGGATATCGTGGCCGAAAGCAGCATCCACAACCTGGCCGCGTTCAACCAGTGGGAAAATGAATTCAGTCAACGGTTGGTCAACAACGCACTGTGGCTGGCCCGGCGCGATGAAGTCGGCACCCTGAACCCGGAAGATTTGCGGGATTTCGCCGACACCATGGGTCTTTTCAGGATTCTATTGTTCGATGCGGACGGCCGCGTCGTGATGTCCAACCCCATCCCGCCCGGGAGCGGAGCAGGGTATGGAAATCTGCCCCGCAAATTCCTCGATCCCCTGCTGAAGGGTGAAAAAACCCACTTGAGCCTGGGCTATCGTTTTGTTCCCAGAAAGGGAGAACAGCGGTTTACAGCCGGCGCGGCCAGGAAAGGCGGCGGGGCTGTCGTGGTGAACATCCGGGCCGATGAACTTCTGGCCACCCGGCGTAAAATGGGCCCGGGGCATCTTATCAAGACCCTGGGCAAAGGCCGCGGCGTTCTTTACGTGGTGATCCAGGATGAGTCGGGGATCCAGGCCTCGTCAACCGATCAACTCTCTTTTCCCTTCCCGGTGGACGACCCCCATCTGCAGCCCCTGCAGGAAGGCGTCCAATGGGTCGTCCGCGAATTCGATTCCGCCCTGGGCGGGGTTTTCGAGATATCCCGGGTTGTCGATCTGCCCACGGGTCCGGTCCTGTTGCGGGTGGGCATGGACTCCGCCCTCCTGGTGAAAATGCGAGCGGATATCCGAACCCACGCGATTCTCCGTATTGTCGTTCTGCTGGCCAGTGTCTTTATGGTATCCGCTCTTTTCCTTGCCTGGCAAAGGCAGAGTGTCCTGGACAGGGAGGTGGCCAAGGTCACCGCCCAGCTGCGGCAGCGGGAAGCCGAAGCCCGCCGTTCGGAAAAACTGGTGGCCATGGGTTCGTTGGCCGCCGGCGTGGCGCACCAGATCCGGAACCCCCTCAACAGCATCCACATGATTTCCCAGGTTCTCGAAAAAACCCCCGGTCTGCCCGAGGGGGTTCATGACCAGGCGCGCCACGTACTGACCGAAAGTGGACGCATCGAGGAAATCGTCCGGCAGTTCCTGGAGTTCGCGAAACCACGGGAGCCGGTTTTCGAAATGGTCGATCTGGCCGGCCTGGTGCGTGACATGGTGGGGCTCCAGGCGGCCGCCCACGAAGGCACGGGAATCAATTTTTCCTCCTACGCGCCGGGTCTGGAGGCCGAGGTGGACCGCAAATTCGTGGTCGAGATCCTGGAAAACCTGATGAAAAACGCCACCCAGGTCCTTGGGGGTAAGGGCAAGGTGCTGGTTTCGTTGATTGCCAGGGGAGGCGTGGCCGAGATCGTGGTGGCCGACGACGGCCCCGGGGTCGCGCCCGGAGACCGGGACAGGATATTCGACCTGTACTATACTACCCGTCCGGAGGGCAACGGGATGGGATTGAGCCTGGTGGCCCAGATGGCTTCGGCCATGGGCGGGTCCCTGTCGCTTGATTCCGAACCCGGGCTGGACCATAAAGGGGCCCGCTTCGTGGTAAGCCTTCCCATCCATCGTAATTCCCCCGAAAGGAACCCTCGATGATTCCTGGCCTGATCCTGGTCGTCGACGACCAGAAAAGACAAAGGGAAACCCTGGCCCAGGTGCTCGAGCAGTGGGGCCACGAGGTGCTCCAGGCCGAGGATGCCCAGACGGCCCTGGCCCTGGTCGAAGGGCAACCGGTGGATCTCATTCTTACGGATCTGCGCATGCCCGGTCTCTCAGGCGTGGAGCTTCTGGAAAAATGCCGGGAGTTGCGGCCGGATATCGCGGTGATCGTCATGACGGCCTACGGGACCATCGAAGGGGCCGTGGAGGCCATGCGGAAAGGCGCCCTGGACTTCATGACCAAGCCCCTGGACCTGGACCAGTTGGAGGTCGTTGTCCAGCGCACCCTGGGCATGGGCCGTCTGCTGAAGGAAAACCGCGCCCTGCGCCGCCGGTTGGAGGAGACCACCGCAGGTTTCCGGTTGCTGGGCGGCTCCGGGGTCATGCGGGATCTGTTGGCGCGTGCCGCCCGGGCGGCGGAAACCGACGCCACGGTGTTGATCCGCGGGGAAAGTGGCACGGGCAAGGAATTGCTGGCCCGTTCCCTCCACGATTTGAGCAATCGCTCCGAGGGGCCCTTCGTGGCAGTCAACTGTGCCGCCCTGCCCGAGACCCTTCTCGAAAGCGAATTGTTCGGGCATTTGAGGGGGGCCTTTACGGGGGCCGACCGGGATCGCCCGGGTCGAGTCCTGCAGGCGGCCGGCGGCACCCTGTTTCTGGATGAGATTGGCGATGTATCCCCCGGGGTCCAGGTTAAACTCCTGCGATTTCTCCAGGACAGGGAGTACACCCCGGTCGGTGGAGACCGGGCCCAGCGCGCGGATGTGAGGGTTGTGGTGGCGACCCATCGGGACCTCGAGTCCATGGTCGCGGCGGAGGATTTCCGTGAAGACCTGTTCTACCGGCTGAACGTGGTCAATCTGATTCTGCCGCCTCTGCGCGACCGGAGGGATGACATTCCCGAACTCGCGGCTCATTTTCTCGAACGGTACACCAACCGCTACCAGCGTCCCGCGCGCACTTTCAGCGCCGAAGCCATGGCCCGCATCATGACCCATGACTACCACGGCAATGTCAGGGAGTTGGAAAACATCGTCGAGCAGACGGTGGTCATGACCCAGGGCGAGGTTATCCACTCGTCCGATCTGCCAGCGATCCTGGTTCGTGACCGGGCGGCCGATACCAGGGACCTGCCCACCTTCGACATGGTTCAGGGTGATCTGCCCTTGTGGCTGGAAGCCCTGGAAAAGAAAATTGTCATGGAATCCCTGGCCGCGTTTTCCGGAAACCAGAGCAGTGCCGCCCGCCACCTCGGTTTGACGGAAAGTGGTTTGCGGTACAAACTTGGCAAGTGGAAGGATGAGGATCCGGCCGCCTCTGACTGATATCCCCCTGGTTCTCTTCGCAGAAATCTGCGGGATGAGGATCCCGCATATCGCAGAAATCTGCGAATCGTACTCTCCGGTACAATTTCCAATGATTTAATAACCCCTGTAACCAATTGTAAACAATAGAGTTGCAAAAAATTTGACATACGCGTTTATGGCGGTATGCCGGTTGCTCTGGAGGAAGAGGGAACAAGGGTTTTCCGGGAGACACAACTTTTGGAATTCCGAGGAGGAATCGCAATGAAAGCTCCCTTTCTTATTTTTCTGGCGATCCTGATGACCGCCCTGCTTGCTGCCGGCGCGAACGCCCAGGATTTCGGCCCAGGCAGCGGTGAGGGCAGCGGCGTGTGCCGCTTCATCGATGAAGACGGCGACGGCTTCAACGACCTGGCTCCCGACGCCGATGGGGACGGTATCCCCAACGGACTGGACCCGGACTATGTCAAACCCCGGGACGGCACCGGCCTGATGAACCGTTGGGCCCACAAATACGGTGAACTCTTCAGCCAGTATTTCGGTGAGGACGTTTTTGCGGCCATGAGCGGCATGGGTGAATTCGGTTATGGACCAGGCGATGGAACCGGTATGGGCGCGAGCCCTGGTGACGGTACCGGCTTTGGTCCCGGCACCAGTGCCGGGGGAGTTTCTGGTGACGGCGACGGCTCGCCCCAGGAAACCCAGGAACGGCGCGGTGGCCGCAGGAAGTAACGTCGACTGGAGTGGGGTGTCGCCCGCCCCACTCCATGAATGGAATTTCGAATTGAAGATGTAAAACCCAAAGGATGCCCTGGTCGCGATGAAGAAACGCCTGATCATGACAACCGTCATTCTGAGTCTGGCTTTGGCCGGACTACAGGCGTCCGCGGCGGATATCAGGGGCAATTTGACCATCGGTACGGGATATCTGGATAATCCACTGGGAGTCAGCAACGAAACCGCGGCGGGTTATTTGGCCCAATCCCTGCGACTGACCTCGGCCTTCGACCCCGGCGAAAAGTCGGGGCATGTCTTCAAGCTGGGTTACGAGGGCAATGCGAGCCAGTTCGGAAACGAGACCCAGCTGGGCAATATGAGGCACGGCCTCGGAGGCGAATGGTTCAATAAATCCACCGATGGCCGCAATGGTTTGGGGGCGGGGGCCCAGTTTTCCGTGAGGGGCAATGAGGAATACTACAAAATATACGACTACTCCGAAATTTATACCTACCTGTCCTTCAAGCGTTACCTGGGGGATAAACATCTGTTGAACGGTTTTGCGGCGTTGAGGGTTCGGAAATATGGGGATCTGCCCGAAGAAAGCTATATGGAGCCGCACGGGCAGTTGGAGATTAAAAAGTTTTTTGATTCCCGCGCCACCATCGGGCTTTCGGCCCGCTACGGCGCCAAGTACTACAACGACTCGGTCGCGTCGTCCGTCTGGGAGACCCTTGATCTCCCCTCCACATCCCAGGTGGCGGCGCGACTGAACCTTGCCAAGGGGATGTCCGACAGACTTGCCGTGCGGGGTTGGGTGGACTCACGCTGGAACCTGTCGGACTTTCCCCGTTATGTCGCCGAAGATGTTTTTGACAGCCCTCTTCTTGACGGGTATGCCCACGAGGGGGTCGACGGTTTTCTTGCCATGAAATATCTCGGGCCGGCCCAGGTCTGGCTCGAAGCGGGGGCCACGGCGGGCAAGCATGACTACGGTTCGCTCCTGTTCGCGACGGGGGTGCCCGGTGGACACACCCGGGATGACGTGGTATTCGAATATTTCGCCTCAGCTGAAAAAGCCCTGGCGGGCAAGGCGGATGCCCCCAAACTCAGAGTGGTCGGGGGGTGGCGCGACCAGGAATCCACCATAGAGGCCTACACCTACGCCGGTATGTTCTTTTCATCCTCTCTCACCTGGCGTTTTTAACTTATAAATAGCAATTGATTTAGAACCCTTATCGCGATAAGATGTTGATTGGCTTTATATTACTAGCAAAACGCTAGGAATTGCACTGGAATATTCATGAAAGGAGGTTGCTGAGCTATTCGGATGTCCGGGGTCAAGGGAAGAGGAGGGGAGAGCCTCACGCCAACCTCGCACCAATAGCCGAATGGAGACTCGATGCAATCGCACAGAAGATTGTTCGCCCTACTCTTGATTCTCTCCCTGGCAGTAGCATCTGCTGCCCTCGCCGCGCCCGATACCCGGGCCTTCGCCCCAGTCCAGAACGGTTTCACCAACTCGGCCGAAGAGGTACTCCCCTTCGTTCAGGGCCGCGTTCTGGTCAAGTTCCGCGCAAACGTGGTGATGGACAAATCCATGAACGCCATTCCCTTTGAAAAGGGAGCGCGGATGCCCGGCGCCGTCACCGGAATCGCCACGGTGGACGCGATCGCGGCCAAGGCCCAGGTGAGCCTGATCGAACGGCCTTTTATCGCCCCCAAAAATCAGAACAAGGCTCTGGATGCCGGAACCGACCGCTGGTTCATGATGCATGTCGCGGACGGTGACATGGTCGAGCTGGCCAATCTCCTGGCCAGGGATCCGGCGGTGGAGCACGCTTCCCCGGACTGGATCGCCTTCCCGGCGGCCACTCCCAATGATCCCCTGTACGCCGATCACTGGGGCCACAACAATACGGCCCAGATGATTTCCTACGACTGGTCCACCTACACCCATACCGGACCCACGGTGGGAACAGTCGGTTTCGATGCCAACGCCGAAGCGGCCTGGACCACCACCTACGGTGATCCTTCTGTCATCATCGCTATCATCGACAGCGGCGTGGATATCTATCACGCCGACCTGAACTGCATGGCCGGATACGATTTCGGTAACAACGACACCAATCCCATGGATGACAGCCGCAGCGCCGGTCACGGCACCTGCTGCGCGGGTGTGACCGCCGCGGTGGCCAACAACAATACCGGCATCATCGGTATTGCCGGCAGCTGCACCATCATGCCGCTGAAGGTCGCCGACCGTCGCGGGAGCATGTCGTTCACGTCGATCACCAACGCCATCTATTACGCGGCCGACAACGGGGCCGACGTGATCAGCATGAGCCTTGGCGCGGCCATCAGTTCCGATGCCGCCACCGACGCGGCCCTTCTTTACGCCCACAACGCCGGCTGCACGATCCTGGCCGCCACCGGCAACGAGAACAACAGCGTCATCAGCTACCCGGCGATCAATCAGTATGTGATCGGCGTGGGCGCGGCCTCCCCCTGCGGAGACCGCAAGCGCAGCTCCAGCAATACCGGCGAACTGAACCCCGGTGTTTTCGCCGATCCCAACGGCTACACCTGCGACGGTGAGCGCTGGTGGGGCTCCAACTACGGTCCGGCCTCCCAGGACGACCGGGGCGCCGTGGACATCATCGCCCCGACCATCGTGCCGACAACGGACATCAGCGGAAGCGCCGGCTACGATGCGGGCGACTACGACATGTTCTTCAACGGCACGTCCTGCTCCACGCCCTATGCGGCGGGTGTGGCTGCGCTGATCAAGAGCGCATTCCCGAACTACACGCCAGACCAGGTGCGGGCCCAGTTGGTCGGAACGGCGTTCGACATCGTGAATGTCGAATCCGGCGCGGGATGGGACAAATACACGGGCTACGGCATGGTCGATGCGGCCGCGGCCGTGGGCGGCGGCGCTCCGGTGCTGTATCCGCCGGTGGCGGCGTTTGCCGGTACCCCGACCAGCGGCGACTATCCGCTGACCGTGGCCTTCACCGACCAGTCCACCAACACGCCCACGAGCTGGAGCTGGACCTTCGGCGACGGCGGGACCTCGACCGCCCAGAATCCGGACTATACCTACAACGTCGCGGGCACCTACTCGGTCACTCTGGACGTGTCCAATGTCGACGGGTCGGACTCGTTGACCAAAACGGGTTACATCGTTGTCACCGAGCCCCCGGCTCCGGAACCCCCGGTAGCGGCCTTCAACGGTACCCCCACCAGCGGCGATTATCCGCTCAACGTCACGTTCACGGACCAGTCCACCAATGATCCCACCGGCTGGAGCTGGACCTTCGGCGACGGCGGGACCTCGACGGCCCAGAACCCGACCTACGTCTATGCGTCGGCCGGCGTTTATACGGTGACCCTGACCGCGACCAACGCCTACGGCAGCGACGCCGAGACGAAAGCGGGCTACATCACGGTTACCGAACCTCCGGTGGCCGGCACCATGCATGTGGATGACATCTACGTGTACCGGGTGCAAAGTGGCAGGAAATACTACGGCAAGGCCGACATCACCATCATGGACA
>JAUVII010000077.1 GCA_030592845.1 Candidatus Krumholzibacteriia bacterium
CTTCTTTTGAAGGACCATTTCGTGCCGTACCTGGCCTACCTGGCCGGAGCATGCGGAGCCTTGGCCCTGGTTTCACTCCTGCCGACCCGCTGGTCCCCCCGGTATCCGGTTCTGGTCGTACTGACCATCGCGGCCACGGTGTGGGGATTTGCCGGCATGCGGATGCGCCTGGCCAACCGGGACGAACTGGGGCTCGTCGCCGATCCGGTGATCCGGGCCACGAGCCTTTCCTGGCAGGCCTGCCGCACCCTCAAGGAATTGAGCCGCCCCCGGGGGGAAATTCGTCCCAAATATCTGACCATCTTTCAGCAACCCGTAAGTGTATCCAGCGCCGACAAGGCCAAACGCTTCGGGGAGCGCTGGGTGGACCCCTCGGACCTGTACAACGCCTTGCATGGAACCGTGGGGCCCAATCTTGTGCTGGGTTCCGACATCACCGTCGCCTGGGCCAGCGGCCTGACCACGAATCCACCGGGCGCCCTGGTCGTGAGTGAAACCGCCACCGGCCTGCGTGTCTGGGGCCAAACCTGGAACGCCTTGTTGTACGCCGCCCTGACCGACATCGGGCTTGGCCATTTCAACCGGGCCCGCCGGCATCTCGTCAAAGCTTCTGCCCTCAATGATGAGACCATGATGTTCATCTACGACGAAGGTCAGATGATCATCCCATTTACCATGGTCATGGAGAACAAGGAGCGCTTCGTGGACTGGACCGTGCGGTTGCTCAACCAAGGGGGCTCCCCCCACGAGGTCGGCGGGATCCAGGACATGTTTTTTAACCTGCTCAGCAGTTGCACTGGCCGGAGCGTTGGCGACCTGACTACCGGCAGCCACCTGATTTCGGGTAGCGATACCACTGCGGGCGACATTCTGGAGGAAGAATAAGATGGATGGACTTTCCGGCATTCTGGGACGCGAAATCGGGCCCTGGATTCTATTGCAGCTCCTGATTTCGTTCGGTTTCATTCTTGCGGGGTTTATCCTCAGGACGATACTCAACACCGTGGTCGCTCACCGGTTGACCGCCCTCGCGGAAAAAACGGAGACTGAAGCCGACGACATTGCTACCGCGGCCATCGTCAGCCCTCTGGGATTAATCCTCCCGGTAGTGGGAATCTACCTGGCGGTGCGCACCCTGATGTCCGCCGCACCGGGGTGGCGGGCGACTTCCGACAAGATCTTCATGGTCGTCAGCATTCTGGTGATCACCTGGACCCTGTTCAAGCTGGCCGACGCGGTCACCATCCTGCTGAAGGAACTTACCGCAAAAACCGATTCCAGGCTGGACGACCAGGTCGTTCCCCTGGTGCGCAAGGCCCTTAAGGTTTTTATCGGCGTTCTGGCCTTCATCCTGGTCGCCCAGAACCTGGGGTATTCCGTGTCCGGACTGTTGGCCGGCCTGGGAATCGGCGGTCTGGCCCTGGCCATGGCCTCGAAGGACACCCTGGCCAACCTGTTCGGGTCGATCATGATCCTCATCGACCGGCCCTTCCATGTGGGCGACTGGATCACCTTTCCCGGCGGGGACGGCGTGGTCGAGGAAGTCGGCATGCGTTCCACGCGTATCCGCACCTTCGCCAAGACGGTGGTCTCGATTCCCAATCAGGCTTTGGCCAACGCCACGGTCGAGAACCACTCGCTGATGCCCAAGCGGCGCATCAAATTCACCCTGGGCGTGACCTATGAATCGACCGTCGACCAGATGACCGGATTGGTCGGGCGGATCGAGGAATACCTGAAGGGCAATGCGGACATCGACCAGGAATTCATGCTGGTCAAGTTCACGACCTTCAACGATTCGAGCCTGGATATTTTCGTCTACTGCTTCACCGTGACCACCGACTGGACCAAACACCTGTCCGTGAAACAGGACGTGAACCTGAAAGTCATGTCCCTGGTGGAAGAGATGGGCATGGGTATCGCCTTTCCCACCCAGACGGTGCATCTGGTGGGCGAAGGGGAAAACCCGCAACACGGATAAATCGACGTCCGGCGTGAAGTTTCCAGGCACGCTGGGATATTGGATATCAATGCGAAAAGGCCCCCCGGGGGGCCTTTGGGGGAGAACAACTTCCTGATTTGAACATTTCCTCCTCCCACCCGTACTACCCATGCTTTAATGGCCTCACATTCACATATTCCGCCGACCAAACATCCGGCGGCCCCTCCAAGCCCAAGGGAGACCCACCCCATGACCTGGACCCGACGTGATTTCCTGAAGACCGCCGCCATGGGCGGGGCCGCCGCAACCGCCGGCGCATTGACCGCCGGACAGGCCTTCGCCGACTTCACTCCCTTGAAGAGCAAAAAGAAACTGAAGATCCTGGTTTTGGGCGGCACCCGTTTTCTGGGCCCCGCCTTCGTGAACCATGCCCGCAGCCGCGGCCACGAGATCACACTGTTCAACCGCGGGAAATCCAACACCCACCTGTATCCGGACCTGGTCAAGCTCAGGGGCGACCGCGACGGCGACCTGACCGCCCTGGAAACCGGCACCTGGGATGTCTGCATGGATACCAGCGGGTACATCCCCCACATGGTCAAAGCCTCGGCCGAACTGCTGAAAGGGCGGGTTGACCAATACATCCTCATCTCGTCGATTTCGGTCTACGCCGATTTCAAACAGCGGGGTCTGAATGAAAAGTCGGCCGTCGGCGTGATCACCGACGAGGAAATCGCCACCGCCCTGACCATGAAGGACATCACCGGCGCAAATTATGGTCCATTGAAGGCCCTGTGCGAGCAGGCCGTGTCCGAGGTGTTCGGCAAGAAGGCCTGCAGCATCCGGCCCGGGCTGATCGTGGGCCCGAGGGACCGCAGCGACCGTTTCACCTACTGGCCCGTGCGTATCGCCAAAGGCGGCGAAGTGATGGTCCCGGACAAGCCGGAGACCCCCACCCAGGTCATCGACGTTCGCGACCTGGCCGAGTTCATTCTCAGGTGCTGCGAAAAAGACACCAACGGATTGTTCAACGCCACCTCGCCCCCTGAGGAACTGACCATGGGCGAACTGTTCGACACCTGCAAATCAGTGTCGGGTTCCGATGCCACCTTCACCTGGGTGGACCCGAAATTCCTCGAGGAAAACGAGGTCGCGGCCTGGAGCGACATGCCGGTATGGGTGCCGCTGGATGGTGACGATGCGGGACATCCCTACGTGAACATCGACCGGGCGCTGAAGGCGGGCATGACGTTCCGGCCGATCAGCGAGACGGTGCGCGGTACTCTGGACTGGTGGGGGACCGTGCCGCAGGAGCGCAAGGACAAGGACATGCGTTCGGGCATCACCGCCGAACGCGAGGCCGAGCTTCTGGCCAAGTGGCACGCGGCCAAAGGCTAGCTTCACGAGCAGGGAATGGTGGCCGGGGCCCTACTCCAGGGACTCGGCCAGCAATTCCCTGGCAGTCTCCGCATCGTCCATCCTGACATGGATTTCCACTGGTCCGGTCACCGGATTCACCACCACCATTTGGCCAAATCCAAACAGGTCCTGAATCAGTTCCCCCTTGGCCAGATAGGGGATTCCACCCTGCTTCAGGACCGATTCCACCACGAGCAGTTCCGGTTCGTTCTGCGCGATGAAGACCGGGACCAGTTCCAGATCCGGTTCGGGTGCTGCAGATGATTCCCTGATCCGATCTTCCAGCCGAGGTGCCGGCCCCTGGATCAACCGCCCTCCACAATCGGAACAGGCGGCAGCGGAGTCGTTGAATTCCGAAATGATGTTGAACTTGGCGATCCCGCCGCATTCCGGATTGGGGCAGTGTTTCATGGAGAATCCCTCCGGTTGAACATGACATCCAGGATACCGGAGGGATTGTACCCAGGCCCATAACGGCCTGTCAAACAACGCTATCTGATGACGGCGCTCGTCGCGCTGTACAGCTTGACAGGTTCGGTGATGGTCACTCCCCCCGACCCGCCCTCGTCGTGGGTTCCCGGCATAAGGATCAGGGAACTGCCCGGGTCCACCAGATGCTGGCTGAGACTGACGGTGCCCATCGGATCCTTCCAGGCTCCCGAACCGATCGACTGCCCCGATTGGGACAGGAAGTAGAACTCGTCCGCGACGCAGGTTTCGGTCGTCAACATGGGCTGGGCGCAAACCGCCGCCTTGTTGCGTATCTCCTGGATTTCAGCCCAGGAAATGCATTCGGATGATTCCAGGTCCCTCAGATCGGATGACTTTGCGGACTTCGCGGCATCCACGATGTTGGACCATTCATCGTAGTCCCCGATGGTTTCAAAAGTGCCGGTCTTCCCGCACCAGTTCGGCGAACCCTGGGTGGTGTTCAGGTCCTGGGCCACCGTGCCGCTGATACCGTTCTGACAGTTCCAGTCCACGCTGCGCCAGCTCGTGCCGAGGGGTTCGGACATGCTGTTCTCGGCCAACGTCGCCATCCGCCCGTGGGAGAAATCGATTTCCTTGAAATGATGGGCCGCACTCGCGGGAATGAGTTCGTTGCACAGCAACCCCGTGCGCAAACCCTGGAGCTGGTATTGGTAGCTCATGACGCTCGCCAGGACAGGGGAATTGGCCTTGAGCTTGTCGCAACCGGGCGCCCCGCAATGGGTCAGCCCGAGATTGTGTCCGAATTCATGGGCCAAGGTCGCCGCCCTGTCGAAAGCCGTCCCGATCTCATTGTCGAAATTACCCAGGGTGACCACCAGGTCGTCCCCGTTGATTTCGGCCTTCCCCGAACTGCCGGAAGCTACGATGAGCGCCCCTGACCACTTTTCCATCTGGTGACCGAAAATGCAGTAATGCCATCCCCCGTCCGTGCTGTCGAAGTTGGCGGCCTTCAACGCGGCGAAGGTGTCGGCCGACCCGTCATACTCCCAGAAGTCCTCCACCTTGTTGGGGTCGATCCGCATCAGGTCGTAATGCGTGATCTGGTCGTCGATCACGATGTTCAGCGTGTGCCCCTGGCAGGCGAACATCTGCACGATGGCGTCAATTTCCGCCTGGTTCGGCATATGGGAATGACCGGAGCCAAGCGAGGTGTCGACCATGTAGTCGATCTCGATGTTGAAGGTATCCGCGGCCGCAGGGAAAGCGGCCAGCAGGAAGATGCCGATGATGATCTTTTTCATGGCACCCTCCTACTGCAGGGAAACCAGGACCAGGACGGTGCCCTGTCCGGCTTTCAGCGCGGTCATTGCCTTGCCCAGGATGGCGCCCTGGGCCCGGCCGTGGTCGGTGACCTTCATGGCGTGGCCCGGGATCGGTGAAGTGGTCAACAAGTCGCCCGGTTGGATGGCGCCGAACGACGCGTCGACCTTGCAGTAGACCCGGCCGGTCAGGGCCACGGGATAATCGCCGTCGGCCACGGAGCCCTTTTGGCCCATCAGCAGGCCGGGCTTGACGCCGTCGGCTCCGCTGACGATGCCGGCGACTTTGCGGTCGTAGGCTTCGGTGCTCAGGCGCAGGTTGCCGGGCGAGGCGGGATCGATGGCCACCACAGAGCCGGGCTCGATGGCCAGGGCTCCGGCGGCGATATCAAAATTCTCAGACAGGTCGGACCCGCCGGTGATTTCAACCACGTTGACGATCACCCGGCTTTCCCCCGTACCGTTGTAATCGCCGAGGAGGGTCAGCGACCGCGAGCCACTCGTGTTGTAGAGCTGGATTTCCGGCCCGTTGGTCGCCTCACCAAAACCGCCGTGGGACTGCATGCGGATGGAGTTGAAACCATCGGCCTTCGACAACTCGAAAAGGCTCCCTCCTCCGGCGGTGTAATTACTCAATAGTTGAACCGTGGTTCTCCCCGCCAAATTTCGCATTCTAAAATCGCTGCCACCGGTGGCGCCACCATCGAGTTCCAGAGTATTCAACCCGTTTGCGTTATAGAAATTCGCAACGCTGCCGTTGGCCGACCCACTACCCTGTGGGTCTGAAGCATACATCTCGATGGTGGTGGTGAGATTCACATCCTGCAGGATCAACTCGGAGGAAGAGGATGCACCCCCGCCCGCGGTCGTCTGGACGGTCCCGTCGGGGAACTTGAACCCGCCGACGGTCGAATGGATGATCCCGTTGGCCTCGATCTTCGACGTGGGAGCGGAAAGTCCGACACCCAGATTTCCCGCACGGGTGAAGTAGAGGTTCCCGCCGTTGTATAATTGCCAGGTCCCATCCAACTCATTGAGGTAGTGGTAAGCTGTGTAGGAATCCGTTGTGTAACCGTAGAACGGCTTGCTCGTCGTGCCCCCGAGAGAACGGATGTACATCCCTCCCCAGGCGTTGGGGGGGCCTTCGATCCCGAACATCTCGGCCGAAGTCACCTGAGTGGACCGACCGACACCCACGAATCCGCTGTTCGTGTTGGAGATGGCCGACCCGTTGGCCGTCCAGAACCCGCTGCCGCCACCGCCACCGGCATTCAGGGCATGGATGGCGTAGGGAACCACCGTCAATCGCTGGCGCGGTCCCAGAACGGTGAACGGATCCGTGTTTCCGGGATCGTTTGGATGGCGCACCCTGATTTCCAGCCACCGTTCGTTCCCGTCGAAATTCGCTGAGCCCCAATCCAGGACCACCGTGAACACGCCCAGGTCCACGTTCACCGCGTTGTATTGCAGCCCTCCGCCCACCATCGCCCCGCCGGTCTCGGCGTCATGGAGATAAAACTGGAAGTCGGCCAGGCCGGAAACCGCCATGTCGTCGAGAATCAGCTGGCCCTGGTAGGTGAACCCGGTGCTGACAGGACCAGCCTGTGCTCCCACCGCCAGCAGAAGCATCGCCATTACAATCATCAGGTACTTCATTTTTCGGCCTCCCTTGGCGCCAGGGCGCCCGCCGGTTTCCAGACATTTATTCAAGTTCATCATTTCAAAAGGGTCATCTTTCGTGTACCGGAGGCCCCCGCGGTTTCGAACCGCAGGAAGTAGACGCCGCTCGAAGCGCCTCCCCCGGTGTTGGTTCTTCCGTCCCAAAGCACCACATGGTGCCCGGCGGGCAGGTCTTCATTCACCAGGTCACGCACCAGTTGGCCGCGGGAATCGAAGATCTTCACGCGGACCGGGCCCGGTACGGCCAGATCGAAACTGATGTTGGTGGCAGGATTGAAAGGGTTGGGATAGGGGGCGTTCAATCGGCTGGCCTCCACGACGCCGGGCACTTCTTCTCCCACCGGCGTAATGGCCCCCATCACCGGGTGCCACATTCCTCCGTTAAGAACGTACTGGCCGCCCGTTAGCCGGCCGGCCAGGGGTTGACCGATGGTTCCGGTCAGCTCATAACCGCCCCCGCCGCTGGAGCCCCCGCCCCCGGAAACGGCGCGGACCGGGAGGGTAAAAACCCCTGCGGCCCAGACTTCCACCGCCAAAACCGTGATCGCCAGGATCAGAAGGGCTCCCCCGGGCGTGCGGATAAATTTTTTCATGAAATCCTCTCCCAAACGGGTGCGGATACAGGTGTATTGCTCTCCTCAATTGGGAAAAACGAATTCGGCAGGAAAATCCGGACAGGATATTCAAAAAAAAACCGGCCGCCGAAATGGCGGCCGGTCATCAGGCGGGTTGATAAGGGTATCAGCCCTCTTTGAGAGCACTCACCAGTTCGGTAATGGCTTTCTTGCCGTCGCCGAACATCATCAAACAGTTGTCCGCCGCGAACAGCGGGTTCGGAATGCCCGCGAAACCGGGGCTGAGCGACCGTTTGACAACCACCACCGTGCGGGCCTTGTCCACATCGATGATGGGCATGCCCGCAATGGGGCTTTTCGGATCGGTGCGGGCCACCGGGTTCACCACATCGTTGGCGCCGACCACCATGCACACGTCGATCTGCTCCATCTCAGTGTTGATGTCCTCCATCTCGCGCAGCTTGTCGTAGGGCACATCGGCCTCGGCAAGCAGCACGTTCATATGACCCGGCATGCGGCCGGCCACCGGATGGATGCCATACTCCACGTTGATGCCGCGCTCTTCGAGCACATTGGCCATGTCGCGCACGATGTGCTGCGCCTGGGCAACGGCCAGACCGTAGCCCGGGACCACCAGAACGCGCTGGGCGGTATCGAACAGCATCGCCACTTCTTCGGGGCTGGTCGACTTGACCTTGCCGCCGTAGACATCGTCCGCGCTGGGACCGTCGGCGCTGGGACCGAGTTTGCCGAACAGGACATGGCCCAGGGAGCGGTTCATCGCCACGCACATGATTTTAGTCAGGATCAGGCCCGAGGCGCCCACCAGGGAACCGGCAATGATCAGGACGTTGTTCATCAGCACGAAGCCGGTCGCCGCCGCGGCCAGGCCGGAGTAGGAATTCAGCAGCGAAATCACCACGGGCATATCCGCGCCGCCGATAGGGATTGTCAGGGTAATACCCAGCACCAAAGCGGCTGCCACGATGACCCAGTAGGCGATGGTCGCCGAAGGGTCCACCGTAAGCCAAACCACGCAAGCCAAAGCGCCCAGTCCCACCAGGGCGTTGAAAATCCTCAAGCCCGGGAAGCTGATCTGGCGGCCGGGAAGAATCTCGGACAATTTGCCGAAGGCGATCAGTGAACCGGAAAAGGTCACCGCGCCAATCAGGCCGGAAAGACCGGTGGAAACCGTGGTTTGGACGTCGGGATTGGCCGTGATCATGAAAGCCGCGCCGGCCACCAGCACCGAGGCGCCGCCGCCGAAGCCGTTGAAAAGCGCCACCATCTCTGGGATTTTGGTCATCTGTACGCGGACGGCAATAACGCCGCCGACCAACCCGCCGATCACTGCCCCCACCAGGATCCACTGGTAATCGAGCCCATTGGCCAGGAGGGTAACGACCACCGCGAGCAACATGCCCAGGGCGCTGGTCAGGTTGCCGCTCACCGCGGTGCGGGGATGGGTCAATCCCTTGATCCCCTTGATGAACAGGACGCTGGCCACAAGATAGGCCAGATTAACCCAGCCGGTTTCGATAAAGTATCCGCTCACTTCATCACCTCTTCTTCTTGAACATGGCGAGCATGCGATGGGTGACCATGTAACCGCCCACGACGTTGACCATGGCCAGGGCCACGGCACAGACGCCGAGAATGGTCGCGAGCTTGGGATTGTCGGACCGCGTCGATATGATCGCGCCGATCAGGGCGATGCCGCTGATGGCGTTCGACCCGGACATCAGGGGCGTGTGCAGGGTCGGCGGGACCTTGGTGATGATCTCGAAACCAATAAAGATCGCGAGGACAAATACGGTAATGGCGGCAACAAGTGCTTCCATGGTCTAGCCTCCTTCCGTTCCGGCTGCGTCACCGGTTGAATTTTCCAGGCCCAACAGATCGCGAACCCGAGGATGGACGACTTCGCCGTCCCGGGTCAGCAACGTGCCGGCGGTGACTTCGTCTTCGAGATCGATCTTGAGGCTGCCCTCTTCCAACATGGATTTGAGGAAGGTTTCCACGTTCTTGGAGAACATCTGGCTGGCGTGATAGGGTTTGCGCGAGACCAGGTCCGTCGGACCAAGGATGGTAACGCCGTGGGCGGTGACGACCTCGTCGGCTCTTGTAAGTTCGCAGTTGCCGCCCCGTTCGGCGGCCAGATCGACGATCACACTGCCCGGAGCCATGGCCTCGACCATGGCTTCGGTCACCAGCACTGGGGACTTTTTGCCAGGTATCGCCGCGGTGGTGATCACCACGTTGTTGCGGGCCACCACGGCCAGCATCTGTTCCTGCTGGCGGCGGATGAAGTCGTCGCTCTGGGCCTTGGCGTAGCCGCCCTTGTCCTCGGCGCCTTCGGTCTCCAGGTCGAATTCGACGAACTTGGCGCCGACACTGATGACCTGATCCTTGACCGCGGGCCTCACGTCGTAGGCTTCCACAACAGCGCCGAGCCGCTTGGCCGTGGCGATGGCCTGCAGTCCGGCCACCCCCACTCCGACGATGAAGGCCTTGGCCGGAGCCAGGGTGCCCGCGGCTGTCATCATCATCGGAAACAGCCGGGGCAGATGGGAAGCGGCCTCGAGCACGGCCTGATAACCGGCAACCGTAGCCATGGAGGACAGCACGTCCATGCTCTGGGCGCGCGTAATACGCGGCACCATTTCCAGGGAAAAGGAAGTCACGCCCCGGGCGGCCATGGCCGCGGTCCCGTGGGGGTTTCCCAGGGGATCCTGCATGCCTATCACGACCTGGCCCTCGCGGCACTGGCCCAGATTGATCGCCCCCGCGTCGGTACCCGGACCGATGACCTGCACCATGATGTCCGCCTTGGCGAACACCTCGTCGCGGGTCCCGCTCGCAGCGCCCTTGTCGGTGTAATCGGAAGTCAGGAAACCGGCTTCGTCACCGGCCCCCTGTTCCACCAGCACCTCGCAACCCGCCTTGACCAGCGGTGTTACCGAGGCCGGGACCAGCGCTACGCGCCTTTCGCCCGGAACGGTCTCCCTGGCGACGCCAACTATCATGATGATCTCCTGACTTGGAATAACACCGGCCCACGGAAGACCGGCCCGAATAGAGGATGATTTTCAGATTCAATAATAGGAAACACCGGGATTTTAGCAAATCAGCCGGAAGGATTCCCGGCGGCAAAAAACCCTCCGGCCAATGGCCGGAGGGCAGGGAAACCGCGATCGGAAACTTCGCCGACGATTCCTAGAAATCGTAACCCACGGTGAACTTCGCATCCGGGGAATCGGACAGACCGAGCTTCACTTCCCCGAACCAGGGTCCCGCAAACCGGTAATCGCCCAGAACACTCAGACCAAAGTCCGAATTCGAACCGTTGTCATGGTCCACGATGTTCATACCCAGTTCCCCACCGATGGAAAACTTGGACTCGGGAATGTCCCAGATGAAATCAGCGTTGAGAGCCCAGTAGGTGAAACCGTCACCGAACCCGACTTCAACGTTGGGCACCAGGCGAATGGGCTCGAAAATCTGGCCCACATTATAGTGGCCACCGACGTGGACCTGGTCCGGATCAAGGGTATAACCACCACGCAGGCCGAAGCCCTCGGCGGAAGCAGCTGAAGCAGCCAGGCACAGGACAAAAGTGAGCAGGATTATTCTTTTCATAGGGATCCTCCGTGAAATGAAAATTGGACTAAATTGAACTTGCTTGGGTCTATCTATCATCCGGAGGCAGTTTTCGCAAGGGAAAAAGCCCGCCTGCTCAGTGGCAGACGGGCTTGGATAATTAGAGAAAATCCGGTCAGATAGGCCGCGTCGCCTTGGCCAGCCACTGCTTGTGATCCTTGTCCAGCCCGCGCGCCAGTTCGCGGTAGACCCGCTTGTGATAGGCGTTCAGCCAATCGATCTGGTCCCGGGTCATCAACTTCTTGCTGATCAGCCGGCGGTCTATCGGGCACAGGGTTACCGAATGGAACGAGTACCAGGTTTTCCCCTTTTTGCTCAGCTTCTCGTTCTTCAGGACAAAAGCCAGATTCTCCACCCGAATACCGAAGCGCCCGTTTTCGTAGTGCCCCGGCTCGATGGACATCAGGTTGCCCTCCACGAACGGCGGACTGATCAGGTTTTTCAGACTGTGCGGCCCCTCATGAACACCAAGATACTGCCCCACGCCGTGGCCGGTGCCGTGGGCGTAGTCTTCACCGATCATCCACAGGGCCCGCCGCGCGAACATCTCATTCCGCTGCCCGGTCGTTCCCGCGGGGAAGGGTGTCATGGTGCAGTCGATGGTGCCCATCAACACGCGTGTGAAACATTCGATCTGCCTGGGCGTCGGTTTGCTCAGGGCCACCGTGCGGGTGATGTCCGTGGTGCCGTCGGGATACTGGCCGCCGCTGTCGATCAGGTAGATACCCTTCGGCTTCAGTTTGGCGTCGGTCTTTTTGGTGGCGCTGTAGTGGATGATCGCTCCGTGCGCCGCGTAACCGCTGATCGTGCCGAAGCTGCAGTCCTTGAAGCCCTTTCCTTCGGCCCGGAAGGCGGTCAACTGGTCGGAGGCCGACATCTCGGTCACCCCGCCGGCACGAACGGCGCCGGGCAGCCACTTGAGGAACTTGACCATGGCCACGCCGTCACGGCGGTGAGCCTCGGCGATGCCCTCCATCTGCCGGGCGTTCTTGACCGCTTTCATGGCCGCGATGGGTGAAACACCGAAATGGAACTCCGAACCCTTGAGCTTGGCGTAAACCCGGCGGTTGGTCGTGCCGGGATCGATCCACACCCGCTGCTTCTTCTTGCCGAGATCCGCCAGGTCGGCCCAGATATCTTCATATCCCTTGATCCGGGCCTTGCCTTTGAGGGCGCTCACAGCACCCTTGGTCACCTTGCGGTCGTCCACGTACAGCGTACAGCCGCGGAGGGTAACCACCGCGTAGCTGACCACCACCGGCGTGAACTCGATGTCCGCCGACCGGATATTCAGCAGCCAGGCCACCTGGTCCAGGGCGCCGATCACATGGACCTTGGCTCCCACTGCCACCATGGCCTCGCGCACTTTCTTCAGCTTGCTGGCCACGGTCTCCCCCGCGTATTTCGCCGGATGGTTGACCATGGGTGCCAGGCTCGATTCGGGCCGGTCCGTCCATAGCTTGCCCACCAGGTTGGGGGTCACGAATTTCACCTTGATGCCGTGGGGCGCCAGCGCCCTTTCGAAACTCTTGGCCGCGGTCACGGAGACCACACTGGGATCCAGGCCCAGGGCCTGCCCTTTTTTCAATTGTTTAGCCGCCCAGGTCGGCATGTCCGGAGTGCCCGGCTCCCCCATTTTCATTAGATCGATGCCCGAACCCGGCAACTCCTGCGAGGCCTGCAGGAAATAGCGTCCATCAGTCCACAGACCGGCCTTGCGCGCCCCTACGAGCAGTTCTCCCATCGAGCCCGTGAATTCGCTCAGCCAAGTGCGGTACTTGTAGTTTTCGGGCAGGTACTCGCTCTGGTGGGGATCGGCGCTGGGTATGTAGTAGGCGTCGATACCATTTTTCTTCATTAGCTTGCGCAGGGCGGCGACTTTCTGACGGGCGTTCATTGTATCCTCCGTTGGCGGGATCGGGTTTTGGGATTGTCGGCGGCACCGGTTCAATATAGAGTATCGGTGTAATAGTCGCGTACAGATTTTTCAACCTTTTGGCATTAGCAGGTGGAAGAAGACATGACCGAGCCCCAGGAAGAAAAATACATCCACCCCGACTCGGGCCCCCGTTTCTCGTTGTTCGGGGTTGCTACCCGCAGCCGGGCCTTCGTCCTGCTGTTCGCCCTGCTGATTCAACTCCTGTTCAGCGGGATGTTCCACGAAGGTCAGATTCTCGCCATCCTTCTGAGAGGTAGCGTCCTTATTGCGGCCATCTTCATGACAGCCGACAAGAAAAATCATTTGATTGTCGGGTTGGTCCTTGGCATTCCGGCACTGTTCCTGGTTTCCACCTTCCATTCCTTCGATAACGAAATACGGGACTGGATCACCTACGGCATTTTGCTCTGTCTCTACCTTTTCATCATCTATCTGATGCTCACACAAATTTTCAACGCCCGGATCATCACCCTGAACACCATCGGCTTGGCCCTGTGTACCTACATCCTTCTCGGAACCGTCTGGGTCCTGTTCTACACCCCGGTCCTGGCCTTGAACCCGGAGGCCTTTACCCACCCCATTCTCGATGATCCCGACCCCGTTCACACACTCACCTACTTCAGCTACGTCACCCTGGCCACCTTGGGATACGGAGACATCTCCCCCGTATCCAACCTCGCGCGCAACCTGGCAATTATTGAAGCAGTGACGGGCACACTGTTCCTGGCCGTGCTGATTTCACGCCTGGTGGGGGGCTATTCCAATAGTGGTAAAAAAAGAAAAGGAATCCGCCGGGACGATCAGTAGCTGAGATCCAAAGGCTTTTCGAATTCGATCTCGTCGCGGATGGGAATCCCGTAGTCGCCGATTTTCGGCACGTTGGGCTTGAGCAGGCGGATCTTGGTCATGCCGCCAAGGCGGACACGGCAAATGGTGAAACCCCGCTTCTGGAAGAAACGGTGGGCATCCAGGTTGTCGTTGGTCGTAATGGCCCAGATTTTCGTACAGCCGGCCTTCATGGCGACTTCTTCGACCTTTTCCAACAGCAGGGTTCCGATACC
>JAUVII010000247.1 GCA_030592845.1 Candidatus Krumholzibacteriia bacterium
GCCTGTCCCTACAAGAAGGTCTATTTCAACTGGAACACGGGCAAATCCGAGAAGTGCATCCTGTGTTATCCCCGTGTCGAGTCCGACCAGGTGCCGGCCTGCATGCACTCGTGCGTGGGTCGGATCAGGTACCTGGGTGTGATTCTGTACGACGCCGACAAGATTCAGGAGGCGGCCTCGGCCGAGGATTCCGAACTGATCGATAAACAAATGGATTGTCTGCTGGATCCCCATGACCCCGAGGTCATCGCCGCGGCCAAGGCCAATGGCATCGCCGATACAACCATCAACGCGGCCCAGAAATCGCCCACCTACCGCTTCGTCAAGGAGTGGGGGCTGGCCCTGCCCCTGCACGCGGAGTTCCGAACCATGCCGATGCTGTTCTACGTGCCGCCCCTGCTGCCGGTAATGGCTTCGCTGGCCAAGGTCAACCATGACGAGCGCGGCAAGAACCTGAACCCCATCGCCAAGCACTGGACGGACAACTGGCTGTACGACACGAGCACCGAGGAATTGTGGGGCACGCTGGAACAGTCCCGTTTCCCGCTGAAGTACATGGCCAACATGTTCGCCGCCGGTGACGAGAAGAAGATGGCCGGACCCCTGAAGAAACTCATGGCCGTGCGCATTTACCGTCGCTGGAAAACGGTGGGCGACATCACCGCGGAAAAAGCCCGGCAAGCTCTTGCCGACACGGGTTTGACCGAGGAGATGGCCGAGGAAATATACTATATGACTTCGCTGCCCAAGATGAACCAGCGGGTCGTGATTCCGCCAGCCCATCGCGAACACGCCATCGAGATGCTGGAGAACACCGGCGACGCCAAGGGCAGCATCGGGTTCGGAACCCTGAACTCACCGCAAAGGGGGAACTAAGCTCATGCAGCGCGAAATCTACAGCATGTTCGCCGATGTCTTCGAGTATCCGGGAGCGGATTACCAGGACAAGGTCCACCGCGTGGTTCGGGCCCTGAACGAGACCTATCCCGAAGCCGGGACGGAGCTGCAGGGTTATTACGACCAATTGCCCCACCACGACCAACCGGAGCCCCGGAAGGCCATGGAAGAAATCTTCACCCGCACCTTCGACGTTCAGGCCATCACTACCCTGGACATCGGCTACGTGGTTTTCGGGGATGATTACAAGCGGGGCGAGCTGCTGGTGAACCTCAACCGGGAACACAAGACCGCCGGGACCGATTGCGGCAACGAACTGGCCGATCATCTGTCCAATCTGCTCCAGCTGATCGCCGCCCATGAAGACCAGGCCATGATGAAAGAGCTCGTGGACATGGTCCTGGGACCGGCTCTGCGCCAGATGGTGGGCGAGTTCGATCCCGCGCGCGTGGAGCAGAAGGACAAGATGTACGTCAAGCACCACCGGACCCTGATCGACAAGGCCCGGGAACGCAACACCATCTACCAGAGGGCGTTGCGGGCGGTGTACCTGGTGCTGCAGGCGGACTTCGGCCTGCCCGAAGTGACCGCGTCCAGTGGCCCGGTCATGGATTTTCTGGAGACGCTGGGTAAGGAACTTGAAATCGAAAAAGACGAAGGCGTGCCCCTCGGGAGCTGCCAGTCCGGCGGGGACGATTCCCCAGTCCAAAGGATGCCTGGAACATGCTGAACAATTTTCTCTTTGTCGGTCTGCCTTACATCGCGCTGTCGGTGTTCCTGGTCGGGACGATCTTCAAGTACCGTTCCCTGAAATTCCAGTATTCCTCCCTGTCGTCCCAGTTCCTGGAGGGCAACCAGCTTTTCTGGGGCATCATTCCCTTTCACTGGGGAATAATCGTTCTCTTCCTGGGCCACCTGACCGCGTTCCTGGTGCCGAGCGGCATCCTGCTGTGGAACAGTCATCCGGTCCGCCTGCTCATTCTCGAAGTGACGGCTTTCGCCTTCGCGATCAGTGTTCTGGTGGGAATCATCGCCCTGATACAGCGCCGGATGACCAACGACCGCCTCAAGGTCGTGACCAACCGCATGGATCTGACCATCGAATGGCTGCTGTTGGCGCAGATCATCCTGGGTTGCTGGACGGCCCTGGGATATCGCTGGGGTTCGTCCTGGTTCGCGGCGGACCTTTCTCCCTACCTGTGGTCCATCTTCAAGTTCGGACCCAAAACCGAAGCCGTCGCGGCCATGCCGTGGGTCGTCAAGCTGCACATCATCGGTGCCTTCCTGATCCTGGCTGTTTTCCCGTTCACCCGTCTGGTGCATTTCCTGGTCGCGCCCTTCCACTACATGTGGCGGCCTTACCAGCGGGTCATCTGGAACTGGGACCGGCGTACGGTGCGGCGGCCGGACAGCGTGTGGAACCAGCATCCTCCACGCAACAATTGATCCGCGCACAACGCGTTTTTAAGGGGATTTTTTTAAGATGGATGTAAAAAACAAGGCAACTCAGATCAACCTGTTCAGCCTGGGAACCCCGCAGATGCGGGCCTTCCATATGTCCTGGTTCGCGTTTTTCCTGTGTTTCTTCGCCTGGTTCGGCATTGCGCCCCTGATGGCGATCGTTCGCGAGGAACTCAACCTCTCCAAGGCCCAGATCGGCAACACCATCATCGCCTCGGTCTCGATCACCATCGTGGCCCGGCTGGTCATCGGGTGGCTGTGCGACAAGATCGGGCCCCGCATTTCCTACACGGTCCTGTTGATGGTGGGGTCGATTCCGGTGATGGCCATCGGCTTCGCCAACGACTACACCTCGTTCATGCTTTTCCGGCTGGGTATCGGGGTCATCGGGGCGTCGTTCGTGATCACCCAGTACCACACTTCGGTAATGTTCGCGCCCAACGTGGTCGGGACCGCCAACGCGACTTCCGCCGGTTGGGGCAACCTGGGCGGCGGCGTTACCCAGATGGTCATGCCCCTGGTTTTCGCGGCCTTCATCGGCCTGGGATATTCGGATTTCTGGAGCTGGCGTCTGTCCATGGTGGTCGCCGGGGCGGTTTGTTTCGTGACGGGTATCGCCTACTACTTCTTCACCACCGATCTGCCGGACGGCAACTTCAAGGAGCTGAGGGCCAGGGGTGAGATCAGCAGCTCGGAGAAAGCCAACGGCACCTTCTGGCTGGCCGCCCGTGACCGCCGTGTCTGGGCCCTATTCGGGATCTACGCCGCCTGTTTCGGGGTGGAGTTGACGATCAACAACATAGCCGCACTCTACTACATGGACTATTTCGATCTGGGCTTGAAAACCGCCGGCCTGGTGGCGGGTCTCTTTGGCTTGATGAACATTTTCGCCCGCACCACCGGCGGCCTCATCGGCGATCGTTTCGGTCAAAAAGGCGGCCTGAAAGGGCGGGTCAGATGGTTGTTCATCGCCCTGTTCATTGAGAGCTTAGCCCTGATCCTGTTTTCACGGATGGCGGTCCTGCCGGTGGCCATCGGCACGATGATCGTTTTCAGCCTGTTCGTGCAGATGTCCGAAGGGGCCACCTACTCGGTCGTTCCCTTCATAAACAAGAAGGCCCTGGGTTCGGTGGCGGGAATCGTCGGCGCCGGGGGTAACATGGGCGCGGTGGGGGCAGGTTTTTTGTTCCGGTCCGAGGCCCTGTCATGGCCGCAGGCCCTGTTGATCCTGGGCGGCGGTGTCATGGTCTGCTCCTTCTTGACCCTGTTGGTGACATTTTCGCCGGAAGCGGAGGCGGTTGCCGCTGAAGAGCACCGCAACGCCATGGCCGAACGGCTGGAAAAAGCCACCGAGCACGCTCCGCGCCGCCGCCTGATCCCCGCCTTCCCGACAACCGTCTGGGGCGCCGGTCCCATGGATTTGCTGCGGATTTTCCTGGGCATCGCCCTGGCCATCAAAGGCATCTATTTCATTCTGAACATGCAGGTGGTCGAAGCCCAACTGGGTGAGGGCTTCGGACAGATGCAGGTCGTCATCGCCTGGTTCGTGGTGCTGGCAAATGCCGTGGGCGGAGTCAGCCTGGCGCTGGGATTCGTAACCCGGGTGGCCGCCGCTGCCAACATCGTGGTCCTGACCGGCGCGGTGATCTTCGTGCACTCGGCCGAGGGTCTTTTTGGAGCGAGTCAGGATATGCAGTTCGCCATCTTCGTGCTGTTCGCCCTGGTTCTGCTGATGTGGCGGGGTTCGGGAGAATTCACGATGGACCGCCTGGTGCGTCCCGGCCGCGTGGAGTCGAAAGTTTGATCCGGTCATCATAATCCGACGCAGGGAGTTGATCTCATGCCCGTGAACATCGAAAAATGGGAAGTCGAAGACGAAAAATTCTGGGAGACGACGGGCAAATCCATCGCCAACCGGAACCTGTGGATCTCCATCCCCAGTCTGCTGTGCGGATTCGCGGTGTGGCTCTATTGGGGCATCATCACGGTGCAGATGATCAACCTGGACTATCCCTTCGCCAAGTCGGA
>JAUVII010000283.1 GCA_030592845.1 Candidatus Krumholzibacteriia bacterium
CGCCGGACAGCTTTTCTCCCACCTTGACCGGCACCGTTGCCGCCGGAGGATTGAATTCGGGGAGATGGGTAATACCAACCCGTCCGTCCGAGGTGCCCCAGACCAGGTCCACACCGTCGTCAGCTCTCTCCTGAAGGAAGGGTGACCCCATCAGGGGGGCCCCAAGGATCTGAAAGGCGCCTTCCGGTTTGCCCGGAACATCCGTCCACCCGCCCCGGAAACCGTTCACCCAGACGTGGAACAGGGCCGCCCTGAAATCCTCGCCGGACCAGCCGTCGGGCGCGGCATCGGCAAAGATCAGGACTTGTTGGGCGCCACCCTGCAAAGTCACAGGAGTCAGGGATTCGGGGTTGATGGCCCTTGGCCACGACTGCAGCGGCCCACCCGATCCCAGGGACTCGAACTCACTGATGGGAAGTACTTCGTAAGGGAATCCCTTACCAACCGCCCCCTGGTTCCCTTTGAACTTCATCACGGTGGATGACATGCTTGTGCGCGGACCGACTTCACTGAGGGACAGCCCCGACCAGGAACGGTCGAAGTTGCGGCTCGAGGGAAACCCGGAAGTGTAAAGGTTATCGTAACCGGTGGGAATCCCGTACGGGTCGGTCCCGCCAAAGGGATCGCGGTAGGAACCGTACCACCCCAGCACGTAGGACTCGAGGACACCGATATCCTGGATACCATCGGCTTCGATCAGCTTCAACCCGTCGTTGAAAGCGTTGATCGTGTTGTCATGCAGGTGGGCCTCGATCCGGTCGTTGTTCACATGCCAGACCAGAATACCTCCGGGCGGCATGAAAAAATCGTACAGGCCGGAGTTTTCCCAGATACCGGGGCCGGCAAGATGGCCGGCCAGATAAAGGATCACTCCTGTGGCCTCATCCCTTTCGAAGCGGATATCATCATAGGGAGTTTCACCGACAGTGAAGGGCACCCACCGGTTTTCCAGCAGGAACCACTCTCTCGGGGACAACCCTGCCCTGTACGCCTGGGGATCGCCTTCCTGGAAATCGGTCAACTGGGCATATTTATGGTAATCCTCCTGGATGACCCCCACGGGGGGAAGCAGATAATCGTCTTTGCGACCATCGAACTCTCCCATCTCCAGCCAACCCAGGAACCATTTGTTCCAGGCGGAAATCGAAGGGGGCAGAACGCCGGTGGGATAGATGACGAAGGTATCGCCCGGTGCAACGACCGTTCCCATGGCCACCGGCAGGTTGGTACCTGAATCCATCAGGTCCCAGATACCCACCGAAGGCAGCCCCGTGGTCGTGCTGTAGATATCCACCAGACCCAGGGCATGGCCGAACTCATGGTAAAAGGCGGCGGCGATGCTGCCGGGAAAATCATCCGTGTTGGTTGTTTCGGGAATAATCGAGCACTCGCTCAGCTTTCCCGGAAGACCGTCGGGATTGGTGCCGATCAGGTTGATCGGCTCACCCAGGGTCACGAAAAAAGTGGGGATGTCGTTGGGCGAATCCCCGTTGACGTCGCTTTGCCAGTCACTCCCGGCATGAACAAAAATGATGTAGCCGAAGTCGTTGCTGTCATCGTAGTCCGCCAGGTTGACGCTGCCGTCGGCCTGGGTCTCCAGGTCGGCCTTGACCATGATGTCCTGCACCAGCCGCTCAAGGCTTTGCAGGTCCCAGAAGTTCCCCGCGCCAGGCCCGTAATCCGCGACATCGGTTATTTTGTAGCTGTCGTCGCTTCCTTCGGGCAGGACCCTTCCTTCGATATGCAGCCTGTCGCCCGACATGAATCGGTAGAATTCCGAAAGTCCCTGCAGATGGGCTTCGAAATAGGCCTTGTTGCGGGGAGGCGGGTCCACTTCCAGGGGTTCTGGATCGGTCAAGGGTTCCAGGACAAAGTCCCCGCCGGGATCAATGGTGGTCAAATGCGGGTCGCGGTTGGTTTCAAACCCGATGCGGATGATCAACACATTCAGGGTGTCGTTAACCGCCAGAGCACCCGCGGGAGATTGGACTCCCCCGGCGGATTTGCTCAGCAGGGCATCGCCGAGACCGCGCGAGCGCAGAAGCTCACCGCTCCTGGTGGAAAGATGCTGCCCCCCCAACAGATCATGGATGATGTTCCAGCGCCGGGAATACTCACCCTGCCGGTGGAGTTCCCGTTCGAGCCGCTGCGGCCCGTCCGGAAGAGCGCGCATTTCATCCACGGACCAGCGCCGGGCAGGAATGTGTCCGTAACTGCCAGGCTGTTCCACGGCACGACAAGGGACCATCCCGGCCACAAGGATCGTGACAAGCACGAACCCTGCGACCATGGCGTTTTGGGCTAACGGGAGCCGGCTAAGCCGGTCATAAATTGAATTCCCAGGCTGCAAGGCCTTTCTCCTCAATCAGGGGTAGGTGTGGCAGCCAAATCTAGAATCTGTAGCCGAAGGACAGCCTGCTGACCTTGGGCAGTCCACGCGCCTGGGGCACCGAGGCGAAGTCGAAAGTGATCGCCTGGCCGACCCAGCGATCCATATCCACGCCGAACCCGAAGGTCGAGTCGCGGATATCGCCGTAGGCCGCGCTCTTGTAACCGAATCTCACGTACAGGGAGCGCAGGTAATTCCACTCCACTCCGTACCCGAATTCCTCCTGGCCCGTATCCAGTCCGAATCCGTAGTCTTCCTTGTCGTTGTCCCACTTGTACAGGGGCGCCAGATAGTCGGCCACCAGCAAAAGCCCCATGAACTCGCTGTGGTAGAGACTGAAGGCGATACCAAGGGAAGCCTTGCGCGGCATCGGATCACTCTGGTCGGCATCAACGTGCTTGATGTCCGGTCCCAGGTTGGCGATGGCTAAACCGATATTCGACCGAATGGCCGGGACCTTCCACAGGATACCCAGATCCACGCCGAAGCTGTCACCGCTGCCGCCGCCCTGGGGATCCTGGATCACCGAATCGTCGGACAGTTTGTCCCGGAAATATTTGATACCCAGGCCGACACCCACATTCTGGGTAATCCGGACACCGTAGTTCGCGCCGACGGCAAACATGTAGGAACTGAAGAGTCCCTTGGGATCACCATTCTCATCGGTGGCCTGCTGGTCGCCCATGTCCAGGTAATTGAAATAGACGCCGAAGGCGCCGGTGGAGCCCATCGGGGCGGCGTAGCCGACCCAGTATAGACCGATGTCGTCGGCCAGACCTTCAGCCAGGCTCGACTGCATGACGTGCAGGTCATGTTCCTTGGGACGCTGCGGCAGGAAGGCGAGTCCGCCGGCGTTCCACCACATGGCCGTCGCATCCTGCGACAGAGCCGTTCCGGCTTCCCCGAGGGCGTTGTAACGCGCACCGATGGGAAAACTGAGGTTGATGGCCCCGGCGCCGGAACCGGCCACAGCCGCACCGGCAATGCCCATGACGAGAACCGCGGTCAAGGCGGCCACCACAAAGATCCTTCTCATTTCCAAATACCTCCGGTTATGTTGACGCC
>JAUVII010000175.1 GCA_030592845.1 Candidatus Krumholzibacteriia bacterium
CTGAATTCACCCATGAAAACAGCTTTCATGAGCAATTTGTGGGTAGGTTTCAAGGAGGGGAACGAGGAGTCGTAGCTCGAGCCGATACCCTGAAAGAAAAAGTCACCATAGAAAATACCGTCAGTCGCATAGCCGAAGCTTTGCAGCATGTTGTGTACGGCTCCATCCCCTGAAACGCTTGTCCTGTAATTGCCGTGTAATACCACAGCGGCGTCAAGAGTCCGACCCATTGTGCCAATGGTGAAGCTGGCCACGGAATAAGTACCTGGATAGAGCTCAAACCCCAGGTCTTCCAGGTATTGTTCCTGGGCGCTGTTGTCGATTCCGTAGGAAATCATGGTTTCGTTGGCTACATACGCGTCGTAGATCAGCAGATATATATTTGGCGTGGATAGGGGTTTTCTTGAATCAACCAGAATTTCAAGTTTGTTGTCGGCATCGACACCTGTGGATTCCATCTCGGCAAGCTGGTTGGCGGAATTGGCCACGAAAACTACAGCGACCACGAAGTATGTGAACTTCCTGCCGGCCAGATAGTAGAGAAGTGATCCTACGAGAAAGACGGCACTGAAAAGACCAACTTGGATGATCAGGCTGCCCCGTTCGAGCCAATGGAATCCGGCGCTCAATGAAGCCATGTTGGTGATCGTAAACGTGAAGGCCAGACCCAGGAGCATCAGTGTCCGGCTTGACCCGACAAGGCCGAGCAAGGTGGGGGTTGCAATGATGAAAAACAACGAGAAAGCCGCAAAAACAGCAAAGACATACAGTGAACCCGCGGGCGACAGTATGTCCTGATTGTTGATGACGTACTGGGCGACGGGTGTCAGTGGGAGCAGGATCAGAATAACATCACCGGCACAGGGTTCTTGGATCGTATGGTCGAACGTCAGTTTTTTCCCTTTGACCATCTTGAAGAGCGCAAAGAAAACGAGATACAACCCGGCCACGAGTAACAGTAAATATTTCCAGGCCCTGCTGACGAAGTCGGCGTTTACATTTGAGCTGTACTCAGGTAACAGCCAGGAAAGGAAACAGGAAAACGAAACCAGATACAGGGTCAAAATGACCAAAGGGATAAGGACTTGCATCCATTTTGCATCCAGGACATACGCTTTTATGGCTGACCAGATCCTGGTCATGGTACGACCTCGAAAGTTAATAGACGAAAACTTCTATTTTCTCCGCATCAAAAACAGGGTCCGCTCGCTGCCTTCAATTCCCGTCTTGTCGAGGGTCTCGAAATAACCGGCAAAAGCCTGTTCGAACCCGGCCAGGTCGTAGGTGGGAAAGACATCTTCACGGGTGGCTAGCAGGCGCTTGACCTGGGAATCGGATTTCGGCACGAACTCGATGATGAGATGCTTTCCGGCCCGCGCGAAAAACGCCGCCAACCGGCCCAGGGGCACGTTGTTGCTGATGGCCAGATGGTGGATCAGGGCCAGGGCGATCACGGTGTCGGCGGGACCTCGGTCCAGGAGGGAATCCCTTTCCCGGTGGTCCCAGCCGAGGGCGGGACTGGGGTTGGTCAGATCCATTACCAGGGGCAGCATCAGGGGCCGTCCGCCCTTGCGGCAGGCGCGCCAGTTCTGTTCCACCGCGGTCGGGTCGATATCAGCGGCCAGGGTGAACATCCCCCGGTCGCTGGCCACCTCGCTGAAAAAACCGTTGTTGGCTCCGACATCCCAGACGGTCCGGCTGTCGGTCCTGTCCAGCATGGTACCGACGAGGTCTTTCTTGGTCTGAAGAGAAGAACCCGAGTAGTTGGTGTCGTCGTAGTATTCGCCCCACTCGGTGCCACCAGGGCGCCAGTTTAACTTGGTGACGGCCCCCTTGAGGCTGTCCAGAATCCCCAGCAGGGCGTTGCGGCTGACCTGGGTTTTTTCCCCGGTCGCCTGCGTTGACTGGTGTTTTTTCTGGCTACGCGCGTGGAGGTGGATGTGCATGAACAGACCCGGAGAAAGGCGGCTGCGCCAAGGCAGAAGACCGGCGGCCATATCCAGGGGAATCCCATCGATATTGGTCCGTAAAAGTGCACCCAGTCTGATATCGGTCCGGGCCATGAGCGCCAGCGGAGCCAGGAAGTGCTGGCAGAACTGGCGGTAGGCGACCCACGGTTTACCCTCTTGATAGGCAGTAAAGGAAAGCGAGTCGATGAGCAGGGGCCGTCCCTCGTGGAACTGGATGTTGTAGGCGCTGGCGTCCTTCAGGGTCATGCCCTTTTTCAGGGCGAGACGCTGGATGCGCAACGTGGTCAAAGCCGCGTCCTTCAGCTGGGAAAAACACCACTCGTAGGGATAACTGATGAAGGCAACGGGTTCCGGTTGGAGGATCTTTACCGCTTCGCCGCCGCGGGCCAGGTCGAGGGAGACTTCCTGGTGGGGAATGAGCAATCCCTTTTCAACCAGGAGGTCGTACAGGCCGGAACTTTGCAGAAGATCATAGTCCGATTCGTAGGACCGGTTCACCTGCCGGTAAAGAGTCCCCTGGTCGTGGAACAAAAATCCGCTGGGATCGCGAAAGGACGCGGCGTGGGGTCCGTCACTCATCGGGATCGTCATCTTCGTCCATCGTTTGCCCGGTGAACAGCGCCTTGATCCGGTGCCAGAACATCTTGATGGCGAAGCCGGCTCCGACGACCACGGCGATGACGCCCTGAATCAGGAAGCTTCCGGTGCCCGGGTCGAGGTAGGCCAGAGCGGGGGTGGGCATCAGGAGCATCGCCAGGACAACGACCGCCGCCAGGGAGGCCCATGAGCCCAGGCGGGAACTTTTTCCGCGGGTTTTTAATTTCATGTTATTCCCGTTGGTATCAGGATCAGGTTGATGGTTCCTCCAGCAAGGCAACAATATGTCCCTCCCTGCCGTTTTGTAAAGATCCGACCCGGAATAACGGGTCTGAACCACGGGGAGGTCGTTCTTGCCATTTGCGGGGGTTCCTGATATTTCTGCAATGAGTCGGACCGGAATTTCCCAGGAACGAAGGATGATGAGATGGAGCTTTCCAGGAAACGCGCCCCTTTTCGGGGTGTCCTGATATTTTTGACCCTCACCGCGACCTGCCTTATTCCCTTTGCGGCCCCGGCCGCCGACGGGAAAGCCACCCAGGATTCCGCGTCCCCGGTCACTTTGACGGGTAATTTCAAATCCGCCATCGTCATTGACGCCGAAACCGGGCTGATCCTGGTCGCCGCCAACGAGAACAAGCGCCGGCAACCCGCATCCATGCTGAAGATGATGACGGAACTCATTGTCCTGGAACATGTGGCCGAAGGGGACCTCACTTTTGAGGACAAGGTCAAGGTTTCGGCCAAGGCCAGCAATATGGGGGGATCCCAGGTCTACCTGAAGCACGGGGAAGTCTTCACCGTGGAGGAATTGCTGCATGCCCTGGCCATCCATTCGGCCAATGATGCCTCGGTGGCTTTGGCCGAGCATCTTGCCGGCTCCACGGACGCTTTTATCGATCTGATGAACATGAAAGCCAAGGAACTCGGCCTGGCGAACACCGTATTTCACACGGTGCACGGGCTTCCTCCGGGATGGAGGCAGGAGCCCGACATGACCACAGCCCTGGATATGGCCCACCTGGGCAGGGAACTGGTGAAACATCCCCTGGCCCTGGAGTGGGCTTCGACCAAAACCGCCCCTTTTCGCGACGGCAAGTTTACCCTCTACAATCCCAACAAGCTGGTCGGGAATTACCGGGGGCTGGACGGCCTGAAGACCGGCTACACCGGACCGGCCGGATTCTGTGTCACCGCGACCGCCATCCAGAAAGGCAAGCGGCTGATCTCCGTGGTGATGGGTTGCTCCACCGATAAGGCGAGGGCCACGGAGACCACCCGCCTTCTGACCTATGGCTTCAATATGTACCAACAGGTCCCGGTGATTCCCGCGGCCGGGGAAGTCCTTCCGGACCCGGTGGCCGTCAAGGGCGGCAAGAAAAAGCAGGTTTCGGTGGCCTACGGAGAATCCCTGACTGTCAGCGTGCCCAAGAACCGCGAGGGGGATCTCGTCATCCAGAACGAAATTTCCGAACCCGTTCAGGCACCCCTGACCCTCGGGCTGGAAGTGGGGCGCGCCGTGGTTCTTCTCGACGGCCTGGAACTCGGGAGTGTCCCCATCGTGACGATGGAGGAAATTGCCAAGGGGAACTGGCTCAATCGGTTGTTGAATTAACGCTCAATATAAAAGATCATAAAAACGCAGAAATCGGGAACAAAACTGTATGATGATTTTTTCACAATTTATGTTAGGGTAGGTTCGAAGCATCACGATCCATGTTCCAAGGAGTAATCATGAAAAGGAAGCTGTTCATCTCGTTTTTCATGGCCGCGCTCTGCGTTTTCATTCTGGGTGCCGCCGGTAGTGCCTTCGCGGGCCATGAACTTGTCGGCTCGCCCAAGTGCAAGACCTGTCACAAGGCCAAAACCGGGGACCAGTGGAAGATCTGGACAGAATCCAAACATGCCAACGCCTTTGAAACCCTGGCTTCCGAGGAGGCAAAAAAGATTGCCGCCGAGAAGGGTCTGGGAGACCCCCAGCAGGAAGACGCCTGTCTGAAGTGCCACGTCACCGGGGCCTTCCTGGGGTCCGAGGTTGTTGTCAGCGCCAAAGGCAAATACGTCCCCGGCGAGGGTGTCGGTTGCGAGGCCTGCCATGGCCCCGGCTCGACCTATAAGTCCAAAAAGATCATGACCGATCCCGCGGCGGCCAAAGAGGCGGGTCTGTTGAGGGATCTTTCCGAAGCTGCCTGCACCAAGTGTCATAACGATTCCAGTCCCACGTTCAAGGACTTCGATTTCGAGAAACGTTGGGCGGAAATCGCCCACCCGGTGCCTGAGAAGGAGTAAGGGAGTTTCGATGAACTTCACCCCGAACCGGGTTCTCGGAAAATCAACCCCCACCACTTATCCAAAGCGGTGGGGGTTTTTCCATCGGTGGGTGCCCGCGTTGGTCCTGGCGGCCGGGGGCATGATTTTTTTGGGTCTGGCGGGCTGCGCGGGTACCTCGTCCGAAGAATGTCTGGACCCTGGAAGCACCGGTTTTTCAGCACCCGAAGATTCCCTGGGAATCGAGGAATTCATCGCCCTGGAACCCGCCCACCGTCGGCAGCGGCGCGACCAGGCGGAAGCGTGGCTGGACAGGTCCCGGAATGCGGCCAAGTCCGGCGACAGAGTGCGGGCCCTGGCCAACGCGGCGGGGCTTGCCCCGGACGACCCGGAAATCTGGCTCCGGTTGGCAACCATCTGGCGCTGGATCGGGGAGAATCTGCGGACCGAGGCCTGCCTGGACAACGCCGCGGCCGCGGTTCGTAATATGGGTCGCCGGGAATCCGATTTTTATGACAGGTCCTCGGGTTACAAGAGGGGTGTCGCCCTGCGTACGGGACTTGAGCGGGCCTGGCTGCATTACGACCGGGCGGAGTACAATGAAGGCCTGAATTGGGCCAGGGCCGCAGTGAAACTGGAACCGGGAAACGCCTTGGGCTGGCAGATTCTGGGTTTGCTGGAGGGAAGCGTTGGACACCGTTCCCAGGCTCACGAGGCGGCCGGTGACCTCATGCGGGCACGGGGGTACAATACCGATTCCGCCTGGATCCTATCAACCGTGGACACTTTTTCCGGCCGGTACAGGGAAGCCTTCAACTTTTTCCTGGAATTGCGTCCCCAGGAAGATCACGTCGCCGAATGCTGGCGTGACATGGGCCTGGCCGCCGAACGGGTGGGCGAATGGTCCTACGCCAGGCGATGGTATCGGGAATCGGCGGCCGGACTGCCATTCGAGGACACATCCTGCCTGATGAAGGTTTCCCATCCCCGCCTGGATTTCCGGCTGCGGTCGGTAATGCAGCCAGTGTGGCTGGCGTTTGGCCGCTACTTTGTGACCGGTTCGCGGTCGGCCTACACCGCCTATGCTCTGGAGCGGTTCGACCAGGCTTCCGGCGTCGAGGAGAGGAACAACTGGGCGGGGCTTCTCGTCAATTCCGCGGGAATTTGCATCCGCATGAATATGGATGTTCCCTGGGCGCGGCGCGCCCGCGGAATCGTTTTCTCGCGAACGGGAAAAACCGACCGGGGGCTTGAGGATCTTCAACGTGCCTCGAGGCAATTGAATGAACTCGGCGTCGAGGACGCGCGAGTGGAAGCCGAAATCGGATATCTGTTCCTGCTCGATGAAAAAACCCGCAAGGCCATTGAACATCTTCGCGTTGCCCTGGACATGGATGATCAACAGGCCGGAGCCTGGAGCGATCTGGGCCTGGCCTTGATCATGGTGGGCGATACGGATGAAGCCGAAAAGGCGTTGACGAGATCCCTCGAACTGGACTCTTCTTCGGCGACGGCCTGGTACAACCGGGGTCTGATGAACTTTCATTCGGGCAATCTGGACCAGGCGGAGGCCGATCTGAAAAAAGCCGCTGAAATGGCGCCCGACAACCAAAAGGTGGGCCGGTTGTTGCAGCAGGTCGGGCGCAGGAAAAAAGAAGGCGGATGACCTCGCCTCTTACATCTGAAAACCTGATTTTCATTGCTCTAAATTATTAAACCTGATAAATTTCCTTCCGATTGGGCTTGGACGGGGGGCTCAATATTCATTCTCTATCCAAAAGAAACCCGAAGATGGTAAGCATGGTTTTTTCGGACCGTGCCTTTTTTGACTTCCCAACGGGAGATTGATCATCACCATGATGACCCGAAAATTCCAGTGGCGCGGCCCCGGGATCGTCCCGGTGGTCATTGGCGGAATGTTGCTTCTGGTGGCAGGCTGCACAGTGGGGCCGGACTATGAAACGCCGGAACTCGAGGTTGTTCCCGACGCTTGGCGGAATGCAGCGGCCGCGGACATCGCCGATTCGAACTCTGTTCTCAAGGAGTGGTGGACCGCCTTTGGGGACACCCTTCTCGATACCCTGATGGTTAGGGCTCAGGAGGCCAATCTGGACGCGGCCCAG
>JAUVII010000340.1 GCA_030592845.1 Candidatus Krumholzibacteriia bacterium
CAGATTAACATTAAATTGATTGGTTGTCCTCGGCTCTCCGGGAGGCTTAAGATCGGCGGAACTCCGTTGTTTTCTTCTAGCGCCCGTCGCACTGACCGCCGGCAATAACTCAGCCCGTTGAATTCCATACATTGCGCGCGCCTTTTCCACGTTCAAAGCGGCAAGCCGTAGGTCTCGGTTGTTGCTCAAGGCTGTCTCAATGATCTGTTGAAGCTTTTGGTCGGCAAAAAAGTCCTGCCAACTGAGATCCGCGGCAATCGGGGCGTCCTGTGGGGATTGGTTGTTCTGATATGCCGAACCATCCGGCCAGTCAGTTGGGATCGGCGCTTCCGGCCGGGTGTATTTCGGTGTCATAGTGCAACCACCCGGAAAGAGGACTATTACAACCAGTAAAAATAACCATTGTCTATTCATATCATTGATCCCCTGCTGGATTTTCATCAATATATTTCATCGTTACATTCTTCTTCCGTTTGCCAAAGGTTTTCTCGATCATCACATAAAATAGTGGTGCAAACAAAACCACGAGAATCGTGCCGGTGATCATCCCGCCCAGCACCACGGTTCCGATGGCAACCATTGCCCCCGCTCCCGCGCCCGTGCTCAAGGCCAGGGGCAGCACAGAGAAACCGGTCGTCGTCGATGTCATGAGGATCGGGCGAAGCCGCAGCTTCACCGCCTGGAGCGAGGCCTCAACCAAGCCCTCCCCTTGTTCCACCCCGGCCTTGGCGAACTGGACTATCAGGATGGCGTTCTTGGTGGCCAAACCCAGGGTGTTCAACAAACCGATCTGAAAATAGACGTCACTGGGCAACCCCCGCAGTGTCGAAGCGATGACACCGCCAATGACCCCGAGCGGCAAGATCAGCAGGACCGCGAAGGGGATGTCCCATTTCCCGTACAGGGCCGCCAGAAAAAGGAAAACTATCAGGATGGAAAAGGTATAGAGCAGACCGGTTTGGGAAGCGGCCTGCCGCTCCTGGTAGGAAAGCCCTGTCCAGTCATAACCGATACCCTGCGGCAGTTTCGAGACGATTTCTTCCATGGCCAGCATGGCCTCGCCGGAACTCCTGCCCGATGCCGGCTCGCCCCAGATATTCAGAGATGGAAAGCCATTGAATCGCTCCAGTCGGGGAGAACCGCTGGTCCAGTGGCCGGAGGCAAACGAAGTGAAGGGTACCATCTTACCGGTTGTGTTACGGACATAAAGCTTTTCCAGGTCCTTGGGTAACATGCGGTAGGGAGCGTCGGCTTGAACATAGACCCGCTTAACACGCCCAGCCTGAATGAAGTCGTTGACATACGCACTGCCGAAGGCCGCCGAGATGGTGTTGTGGATTGAGGTGATAGGTAGGCCCTGAGCGCCCGCCTTTTCCCAGTCCACATCAACCCGGTATTCCGGCACATCCTCCATGCCGTTGGGCCGGACGTTTATCAACCTTGGATCCTTCACCGTCATGCCGAGGAACTGGTTGCGGACGTTCATCAGGGCGGTGGGACCGAGACCGCCACGGTCTATCAACTGGAAATCAACGCCTTGGGCATTACCCAGTTCGACGACGGCAGGTGGCGGAAAAGCGAAGACCATGGCGCTACGAATTTTTGAGAATTCCGCCATGGCACGGCCCGCAACGGCCTTGACCCGTAGATCACCGCGTTTACGAAGATTCCAATCCTTTAGCTTGGCAAATCCCAGACCCACGTTCTGTCCTCTGCCGCCAAAATTCATACCTGAAACCGACATAAAGGATTCCACCGCGTCTTTCTCATCCTCCAGAAAATGGTTCTTGACCTGCTCCATAACTGCTTCGGTCTGCTCCAGCGTCGAACCCGTCGGAAGTATGGCTTGGACAAGCAGAATCCCCTGATCTTCATCCGGAAGATAGCCTCTTGGCATTTGCATGAAAAAGAATCCCAGGCCAACCACAATCACGATGTACACGACCACGTAACGTAGTTTCCGGGCAAGCGCGTGGCCGACCAATTTCACAAAACCGTCGCGGAATTTGTAAAAGGCGAAGTCGAACCAGAGAAAAAATGGACGCAGAATACGGATTGCGCCTTCTGCCGCCTCGTGCCCCTTGGTAACCGGCTTGAGGATTGATGCGCACAGCACCGGTGTCAGAATCAACGCCACAGTCACCGACAGGAACATAGCCGAGACGATGGTCACGGAGAACTGGCGGTAGATAATCCCTGTGGATCCGCTGAAGAAGGCCATGGGACCAAACAAGGCTGCAAGCACCAGGAAGAAGCCGATCAGGGCGCTGGTAACCTGGCCCATGGATTTGGCTGTGGCATCACGGGGCGAAAGCCCCTTTTCGCTCATGAGCCGTTCTACGTTCTCCACCACCACGATGGTATC
>JAUVII010000033.1 GCA_030592845.1 Candidatus Krumholzibacteriia bacterium
ACCGGGTCACCACCGCCGACCAGGCCCAACCGATTTTGTTGGCCACGGCGGGGCAGGTGGAGCGCCTTGATCTGGTGATGGAGCCCGGCGGGAAGATCACTGGTAACCTGATGGGCGAAGACGGCGTAATCAAATATTACGAGATCAGGGTTTATCCTGTCGGCGAGGACGACCCCTGGGCGGTAGATTTCATTTGGCTTGAAGGGTTCAACCTGAGGGGGCTGCCCGACGGGGACTATCATCTCGGGGCCATGCTAAACACCGTCGATCCCCTGGTCGAGGGAGTCATCTGGTACCCCGGAACCCTTGACCGGCAGGAAGCGGGCGTCATTGAAATCCGGGACGCCTCGGTGATAGAGGGCGCGGACATCATCATTCCCCAATAATCTAGTAATACAGCGCCTTGATTCCGCCCCAGCTGGCTGCGGTTACCGGCACCCGGCCCTCGTCGATGAGGGTGTCGATCATGCCGGTGACGGCGTTCAGGTCGAACCCGATCGAGGCGTAACGGATGACCAGGTTCTGGTCCAGAATCACATTGTAGGGAATCCCCGCCGATTGGGGGAACTGGTCGAACAGTGTCCAGTCGGGCGCCATCCAGATGGAGTAGGTCACGCCCTGGGCGGCGGCCCAGCCCGCGACCAACGGCTGCAGTTCCTGGATGTCCACCGCGATCACCGTCACGTTGTCGGTCCCGTAAACCTGCCAGATATCATTTTCCAGATGGGCGGCTTCTTCGTTGCACCCCGGGCACCAGGTGGTGAAGAAGTTCAGCACGATGATCTCACCCAGGTGGTCATGAAGCGACACATCGCCTCCTGTCAGGTGGGGCAGGGTGAAGTTCTCGACCGTGTCGCCCATTTCGTAGGCGGCAACCTGCCCGGCCACGAGCAGCAGGGCCATCGCCGATAGAATTCTGAAGAACCTCATGACCACCCTCCCAGGGGTTTCATCGCAGCAGGGTCAGTTTGTTGATGGCGGAAAATCCACCCGACCGGATACGCGCCAGGTACAGACCCGAAGGCACGGCGCGGCCCGAGTCGTCGTTGCCGTTCCAGACGGCCATACCGGGTCCGCCCTGGTACTGCCCCCCGGTGATCAACCGTCGCACCAGATGACCGCGTGCATCGTGAATATCCAGGTCCACGCGGCCGGCGCGGGGCAGGCTGAAATGGATTTCGGTCCGCGGGTTGAAGGGGTTGGGCCGGGCCTCCAGGCTCAGGTTGTCCGCAACGCCGGGAAGGTCGTCCACGGGCGCGGGGTTCAACAGCAACTCATCGATGACCTCGGTCATCGCTTCGGGATCGTACTCGGTGCCGAAGTAGACCACGCGCCCGCCCTGGTCGATTATGTAATCAAGAGGAAAGGGCGAGGTGGCCCCGGTTTGCCTGTATGCGTTGTAGGTCGTGCGCGTATCCAAAAGGATGGGAAAGCTGACCTGGAACGCGTCCAGGAAAATCTGCAGATCGGGGTCCGAGCTGCCTGAATCATAAAGTCCCAGAACCACGACATCGCTCTCGCTGTACTGTTGCCTGATTGAAGACTCGAGGTCCGAAAACTCCGGACCGCAAACAGGTCACCAGTTTGCGAAAAACGCCATGACCACCACCCTGCCATAGTAGTTGGACAGCTTTTGCCTGACGCCGTCGGCGTCGAAATGGGTGTAATCCGGCGCGACTTCGCCCAAAGCCAGAAGCAGCGGGCTGTCGTCGGCCTGAATGGGGAAGGTGATGAAGAATTCATCCGTGTCGTCGGTTGTGATCTTGATGAAGGTGGCGTCGTAACCGGCGACCGGGTGGAAATACCGAACCCCCACGTCGAGGGTGCCGCCGGCGGGAATGGAGAAGGGGCCGGGATCCAGAACGGTGAAGTTGGCGCCAAAATCCTCGATCAGGGAAATGTTGACCGATCCGCCACCGGTATTGCCGATGGTGAAGGTCGTATCGACGGTGGCCCCGACGGCCACGTTGCCGAAGTTGATCGATTCCACGGTAACCTGAATGTCTCCGCGGGTGGAGGGGCCGGTTCGATAGAGACGGAACCGCGACCAGTCGGCCACCGCGACCAGGCCCAACCGCGCATCGAGGCCCATGGCCCGCACAGGCGTGTCTTCGCCGCCGACGGGTGTCGGCAAGGCGGGGTTGCTGATGTCGAAAGACTCAATATCGTCCCAGTCGGCCACGTAGACGATGTTGCCCGCGATGGCCGCGGTGATGGCCAAGCCTGAAGTGTTGGCTGAACCGACGAGAACGGGCGCGGCGCGATTGCTCAGGTCGAAAATGTCGATTCCCGCGCTGCCGGTACAAACGACGGCCGTCGATCCGGCGATGACGACATCCACGGCGGAACCGGACGTGGGAAAACTGTTCACATGCACCGGCAGATTGGGGTTGGACACGTCGATCACGGCCAAACCGCCGGCTCCATCGGCCACGTAGGCATAATCTCCGGACAGGGCCACATCCCACGAGTTGACCAACCCGGTCAATTCGGCCGCGGTAACGGGCACATTCGGATTGGTGATGTTGATGATTTCCAATCCCTGATCATGGCGGCAGGCGAAGATATATTCGTCCTGAATCTCGGCGCCTTCGTACGACGTTCCAAGGGTCCCGTGAAGAGCCAGTAAAAAAGGCGAGACCGGGTTGCTCACATCCAGGATCGCCAACCGGTCTTCACGCGCGCCGCCGCAGGCCAGGCCTCCGCTTACCGCGCCGCGGTAATACCTGTTGTAGGGATGGCCCGCCGGTTCGTACCGTCCCATCTCGATCGGATTATCAATGTTGCTGATGTCGAAAATGGCCAGGCCGCCCACACCGAACACGTAGGCCCGATCTCCTTCAAGTTCGACATCCTGAAGTTCGGCGAACCAGGGCGGCGAATACTGGCCGGCGTTTTCCAGAAGATCGTCCTGGTCGATCGGGATCTGCGCCGCGCCCTGACCGGAAGCCAGGAACGCGGCGAGCCCGAGGGCGAGGGCCAGGGAGATAGAATGCCGAATGGGCATACGGAACATGAACGTCCTCCGTTGGAATGCCGTTGGAATGTTGGTTTTGGTCCTGTGGTGAGTATATGAAGGTTTGGGAGAGCTGCCAGGGGGGCGGGTTGCCCGGGCTGGCTGGGGTTGGCCGGGGCAATATTGAACTCGAATGATCAATAGTGTACACTGGGAGTGTACTCTTTGAGGCGTGTTGCCGGAGGTGATGGAAATGCGAAATTCGGTATTGGTTTTATTGACGGCAATTTTCGTTTTAGCCTGCGGAATTCCCTCCAGTGCAACGGTGAATCCGGATCCCGACGAGATCGGCCTTTACTTCGACATAAACGCCGACACGGTATGCCGGACGGTTGCACCCAACGTCCCATTCGATGCCTACCTCATTATTACGAACCCCTCGTCCGCGGAAGTCCGGGGTATTGAGTTCAGCATGTGTACGGAAATCACCGGTGGAAGCGAAAGTCAGTTGTTCAGGTTAAGTGAGGTATGGTCGTCGGGATTTATTGATCCGGCAGTGGTCTATGACTGGTGTCTGGATGGAAGAGCAATCGGCTTTTTTGATCCGGTCCCCCAGACAGGTGCAAATGTGGTCCTGGTCCGGTTGCAATACATGATTCTGGTCGATATGGGCGTAAAATTCTACCTCGGCCCCCATCCGGTTGAAACAATTGCAGACGGTCTTCCCGCCTATTTGGGCCTGGGTGATGTCGTGATCCCGCTCAGGGTATCGAGCAGCACTCCGGGTTTACCCGTTGCGGCGGTCAACGGGGATTGCGATGTGGTTTCCGTTGAATCCAGGACATTCAGTGGGTTGAAGTGCCTCTATAGATAAAGGGGGAAAAATGAAATACGGTACAAATTTAAAGTGGGCATTGTTGTTTGGTGTTTTTCTGCTCTTGGCTTGTTCTGATGATGATGATCCTGCCGGCCCAGTTGTAATGCCTGAATGTTCAGTCATTGATTCAATAACCGTTACCACCGACCCGGAACTGTCATTCACCTGGTCTCCCGATTGTCGGTTAATGGGGTGGAATATCGAACCATCCGGTTCCGGCGAGGATCAGTGGCTGGTTTTGTCTGAAGGATCAAATTCCATTGAGCCACCAATTACCTATGGCGTTGTACCGGACGGTGCCCGTGAAATTCATGCGGCTGAGGACCTGATTCCGGGCGTCGAGTACAAGCTCTATTTGTTCAAGTGGATTGGTCCAGGGGCACAAGATGGAGAGCTCATCAAGTCGACATCATTTACGAGGTAGGGCTGTCCAACATGGGCCCCGCCGGCGATATCCGGTTTAATCGTTACGGATGACCAGAAAGAAGACAAAAAACAGGGGGATGTTCATGAAGATTGCGGGAGTCCTGGTGGGACTGTTTCTGGTATGGCCAATTTTGGCATTGGCAGATCCGGATCCTGGCTCACTTGAGCCGGAAGTGAATAATATCAGCCCTGACAATGATTCCCCGGGAATCATGTGGAATCTACAGGCCGGTGTTTTTCTGCGGCTCGGGGGAAACAGATACCGGGAATCTTCAAGTCCAGTTATGGTAACTCTTGATTTGTCCTGGCTGAGATGGGACCGCCAACACCCGACTTGGGGTTTGGGAATTCATAGCGCATTCAGTGACGACGGTGGTCCTCGATTTGCGCCCAAGGCTCTTTACCGGATACCTTTGGACAAGCCGGGGTCATTTTTTCAGGCTTCCGGTGGTGTTTATTTGGCGGCCATTGACCAGGAAATGAATAATTGGGGGCAAAATACGACGCGTTTAAACCTTCCGGGTTATTTTCTTGAAGCGGAATACGGATACAACGATTGGTTTAGCCTGGTGCTTGGCGCAGAAGCCCTGCCCTTGGATATTTTTGCTTCGAGTGGGAGTCCCGCAGACACGGCCAATCCGATTGATAATACCACGATCACCAATTTTTGGTTGGGCGCCAAGGGGGGACAATCTCTTGGTTTGGGTCTTATTATAGCCGCAGGCCTTCTCGTTGGTCTTTGGGCCGCGTCGTATTAGACCAAAAAACACCCCCCGGGGGGCAAATTCTGCAAGGTTATCTAATATCCAAGCGGCGGTACTCGAGGTCAGGTGCTTCACAAAATTGGCCAGGTGACCCCCGTGGCTCCCATGTGTTAATTTAATTAACCGCATCAACGCTACCGACCAAACAGCCAGATGAAAGCGCACACAGCCAATGGAAAAACCCATTCTAAAGAAGTCTCACGACCGCATCATCGCGGGCGTCTGTGGCGGGATTGCGGAATACCTTGGGTGGGGTCCAAGGCAGGTCAGGGGGATTTTTGCATTCGTAGCCCTGATCGGCGGCTCGGGTCTCCTTGCCTATTTGATTCTTTGTATCGCCATGCCGCCGGCTGATTCAAATCCACCGGGCAAATTCAATCTGGACGATTTCAGGAAGCAATAGAACCAACCCCGAGCGGTTTCTCAACCATCTACCTACTCTGTTATGAAATAACCGCCGACAACGGCGCGATGATACGGCATACGGCGAACGGGAGAGATAATGGCCGGGCAACAACAAAAAACCTGGATCTGCGATGTTTGCGGCTACGAGCATGACGGGGATCACCCGCCGGACGAATGTCCTCTTTGCGGTGTGGGGCCGGATCAGTTCACCCTCAAGGATGGCGAAAAAACGGATGAATCCGCACCCGCGCCGGTAGCGACCGCTGCCGGAAACGATGATCCCCTGGATGAATACCTGAAAGAGTGGTCCCGCGACACCGATGGGTTCGAAACCAGATACGCCCGGGTGGCGGCCCTGGCCAGGACCGGGGCCAGTACTTCTTCTCCCATGCGCACCCAGAGAAAATTTCCCGACTGGGACAGCGTCCTGTTCCGCGGAGCCCAACTCGACCCCATGCCGCTGAACGGCGACGTGGAGGTTTCAACCCGGACGATCATCGGCCCAAACTGCGCCCATCCGCTGGAAATTAAACTCCCGTTCTATGTTTCGCACATGTCCTACGGCGCCTTGTCCCGGGAAGCCAAAATTGCTTTGGCGCGCGGGGCGAATGAGGCGGGCATCGCCGCCTGCTCGGGCGAAGGCGGTATGCTGCCTGACGAACAGGCCGCGGCCGGCGCGTACATCTACGAGTTGGGCACGGCGGAGTTTTCTCATCGTGAAGAGAATATCAAACTGGCCGACGCGATCGAGATCAAGATCGGCCAGGCGGCCAAACCCGGGTTGGGCGGCACCCTGCCCAAGACAAAAATCACCGAGGAAATCGCGGCCATCAGGGGCATTCCCGTGGACAAGGACAGCCATTCGCCCGGGCGGCACACGGGGATCGATTCACCCGAGGACCTGAAACGCCGCGTGGCCGAATTGAAGGAGATGACCGGCGGCAAGCCCATCGGGGTCAAGTTCACGGCCGGCCGCATCGAGGCCGACCTGGCGGTGGCCCTGGCCGCCGAGCCGGATTTCATCACTATCGATTGCCGGGGTGGGGGCACCGGTTCCGGTCCCGATTTCGTAAAGGACAACGTTTGCCTGCCGCCGATTTTCGCGCTGCACCGGGCGCGCAGATTTCTCGATCAGCAAGGCAGCAAGGCGACCCTGTGCATCACGGGTGGCTTCCGTGACAGCACCGATATCGCCAAGGCCCTGGCGATGGGCGCTGACGCGGTGGCGCTGGCGACCTCTTCGATGATCGCCGTCGGCTGCCAGCAGTACCGCATCTGTGATACGGGCCGCTGTCCGGTGGGTATCGCCACCCAGGATCCCGAATTAAGGAAGCGCTTCGACATCGATTTGTCGGTGCGGAGGTTCGTTAATTTCGCCAGGGGAATGGGCCGGGAATTGGAGGTTCTGGCGCGCATCAACGGGCACCAAAACGTGCACAATCTGAACGTGGCGGATCTACTCACGCTCGATCACGAGATTTCTCTTTATACGGAAATCGAGCACGCCTGAGCGCTTCTTCTCAACCCTTCCCGGTGGCGTTTGTCTCCAGGTTCCCGTCGCAGAGCATCGACAGGTTGCACCTCATGAGAACCAGGTCCTGCAGGTTTCCCTCCAGATCGCGCACGTGGTCGGGCAGGATGAATTCCTCCCGGAACCCCAGGCGACGGAAAATGTCCCGCGCCGCGGCCTGGGGACGTAGCATGCGCACGTTGATGCGGGCCACATCGTGGTTGTTGGCGATGACGTAGAGAAGGCGGGCCAGTGCAGACCCCAGGCCCGAGCGGCGAAAATCCGGGGCCACGATCAGGCGGATTTGTCCAATCTTTTCGCCCCAACCATACTGTTCGCGCTCGAAGGACCCGTCGGCCACGATCATGTCGTCGTAAACGGTCACCAGCCGCTCCACCTCGCACGAATCGTTTCCCGGATGCGCGCCAGGACAACTTCCGGATCGGTCACGTCACGGCGCAGGTAACGCCGTTCTTCGGGGGGCAGGCCTCCGAAGAAAGCGAGGGAGGCGTCCGTATCAGTGGCCAGCAGCGGACGGATATGGACGGTCCGTCCGTCCTTCAGAACGATGGTGCGTTCCATGGTTTTCCTTCCTTTTGGCCTGCTCCATGGTCAAGTGACCGGTTCAGGTGAAGCGTCCAGCAGGGATTTCAATCCCCGCAACACGCGGTGGAGGCAGTCGGAGTACCGGCGCGCCACCAAGGGGGTCAGATCCGTGCCGAAGGTCAGGTCATCGACGATTTCCACCGCGAAAACGTGAATGTCGGAATCTTCGGGAAGGGTCATGCCCAGGCTCCGCCCCAAAGCCAGGGCGGTCGCAAAGTTGGCGTCGTGCACGTTGCACAAATTGGCCGTTTCCCGCAGGTCCTCGGCGGTGAACCGGTAGCAGGTGCCGGGAATGCCGCCCCTGGTGTGGATGGCGTCCAGGATCACCGCCCGCTCGAACCCCTCCAGGTAGTCCAACAGGTTCAGTCCGCCTACGCTGCATTCTTCCACCACCACCACGTCCGTCCGTTCGCATAGGGCCAGACCGACATCATGCGCCAGGCGCACCCCCACCGAATCGTCGCTGAGGATGGGATTGCCCATGCCGATAATGGTAGTGATCGCCTGCATGTGTGCCTCCTAGCCGATGCCTCGCTGAAAAGTGCGCACTGTTTCGCCACCCTGCACGATGGCCACCTCCAGGGGCATTTTTCCCGGCAGGCTATGGGTGGCGCAGCTGTAGCAGGGATCGAAGCTGCGGAACGCCATCTCCACCAGGTTCAAAACGCCCTGGTCCGGTTCCACCCCCGGCTTGATCATGGTGGCGGCCACCTTTTTCGTGACCATGTGGATGGCCGCGTTGTTGTTCGTGGTTCCCACGATGAGGTTTGCGCTGGTGCAAATTCCGTTCTCGTCGCAGGTGTAGTGGTGGGTCAGGGTGCCGCGCATGGCTTCAACGATGCCGATACCCTCGCCGGTGATCTTGTCGGGGATGACCCTGAACTCTTCGCCGGTAATTTCCGGGTCGTCGCAGTACCGCTGGAGCATTTCGGCGTTCTGGACCATTTCCACCAGCCGCGCCCAGTGCGAGGCCAGCAGGGCCTTGCATGGCCGGCCGCCCAGCGTGGCGAACATTTCCTCGTAGGCTTCCTGGGCTTTCGGCGTGGCCATGCGTTCGGCCACGTTCAACCGGCTCAGAGGTGTGGCCGTATATAGGGGACTGTCCTTGCCCTCGACGAAGCCCTGCCAGCCGCGCTTTTTTAGGTAGGGGAACTTGAGGTAGGTCCAGGGCTCCACGTGCTCGGCCACATGGTCGGCGTATTCGTGTTCACTGTACCGGCAGATCTCCTGGCCCTCGCAGTCCACGACCCGCACCTGGCCGTTATAGAAGTTGGGCGCCAGGTTCTCGTCGACCAGTCCCATGTAGTGGAGGTCGAGGGTGTAGGGTCCGTTGAGGATGAGGTCCACGTAGCCTTCGTTGCCCAGCACGATATCCCTGAACAGCTGCAGCGAGAACTGAGTGAACTCGTAGAGGTTGGCCACCAGGGGCCTGATCTCCTCCAGTTCTTCGGCTTTTATTCCTTTGGACACGCCGCCGGGAATGCACCACACCAGGTGGGTCGTGCGTCCGCCGATGATCTGCTGGATGCGCTGAGCCTGGCTGCGGGCTTCGATGACCTTTCCGCCGATCTCCAGACCGACCTTGGCCACCAATCCCAGGATGTTTCGCTGGGCCGGGTCGGAGTCCGGCCCGCACACGAAGTCGGGCGCCGCCAGGGCGTAGAAATGCGCGGTGTGGCTGTGGATGTAGTGCGCGTGGTAGTACATGTCCCGCAGCTTGTGGGCCAGGGGCGCCACCTGTCCGTCGAAGCAGCCGTCCACCGCCTTGGCGCTGGCCATGTGATGGCTGGCCGGGCAGACACCGCAGATCCGGGTCACGATCCGTGGCAGCTCTTCGATGGGCCGCCCCTCCACGAAGCGCTCGAAGCCCCTCAGTTCGGGAATCTGGAAGTAGCAGTCCTCGACCGCGCCGTCGTCGTCCAGGAAGATCTGGATCTTGCCATGGCCTTCGAGACGGGTACTGGGGTCAATGGAGATTTCCCTGCTCATCACTGGCTCCTTGTGCTGCGCTGAAGGATGGATGCGGGCAGTCCAAAACGGTAGGCGTAACCCATCACGTCAGGGATTTCGCCCAGCACGCGCTCAATTTCCCCGGCGTCGCGGCTTTCGACAATGGAACTGATGGCGCTGATGAATTTGGCTCCCTGATCCATGACGTTGGGGGGCGGACCGTAGCAACCGCGACAGGGCATGCCGCTGTCGGGGCAGCGTACGCCGCAGCCCGCGCGGGTCACTGAGCCCGCACAGAGGATGCCCTGTTCGAGAAGACACTTTTCCGGATCCTGGATGATCTGCCAGGGCCGGAAAAAGCGTGTGACCTTCTTCTCGTCCTTGCTGCGTCCGCACTCGTCGCAGAGGGCGCGGTCGCTCGCGCCCACCACCGATCCGGCCGGAGGCAGATTGCCGGTCGCCACCGCCAACAGGACCGCCTTGATCTGATCGGGCGCCGGCGGGCATCCGGGCAGGAAGTATTCCACTTCGACGACATCGGACAGCCGGCGCACCGCGCGGTGGAAATGGGGGATTTCCAGTGTTCCGGCCGCCACCTTCTTTTCGGCTACCGGCAGCACCACGTTGCCCTCTTCAATGGAGGGGTTGTCCAGATACGCGCGGTTGAAGATTTCATCCCGGCTAAATTCGTTGGCCAGACCGGGAATTCCTCCGATGTGCGCACAAGAACCCATGGCCACCATGACCTTGGTTTTGCGCCGCAACAGTTCCGCTATCTTCTGGTTTTCGCTGTTGCGCACCGCTCCGTTGAACAGCACCAGGTCCAGTTCGTCGTCTTCCATGGCTTCGACATCGGCATATTTTCCATCCACAGCGAGGGGCCACAAACGGATGTCCGCCAGTGCGGCCACATCGAGGATGAACGCGTCGGTGTCGAGAATTGCCACGTCGCAACCGCCGCAGGCCGCGCCCCAGTAGATGGCGATCTGCAGTTTTTTCTTTTCAACTGTTTCAGCCATGGGTCACCTCCCGGACGGCCGTGGGGTCGGGACAGGGTCCCGGAACGAGCGAAAGGTCCGGTGGAAGCTTCAGCGGTCCCAGTTCCTTCAGTTCAGCCGTCATCGTATCGACCAGGCGGGCGAATCGTTCACCCTCGCTGGCGCTGACCCACTCCAGGCGCAGCCTCTGGTCTTCGATTCCGTAGGCGGCCATCAGTTTTTTGAGGAGCTGGAATCGCCGGTAGGCCTTGTCGTTGCCTTCGAGGTAGTGGCAATCGCCTGGATGGCAGCCGCAGATCATCACTCCATCCGCGCCCGAGGCGAAGGCCTGCATGATGAAGGTCGGGTCGACGCGGCCGGAACACATGACACGGATCACCCGCAGGTTGGGCCGGTGTTTGATGCGCGCTGTTCCCGCCAGGTCGGCTCCGGTGTACGAACACCAGTTGCAGAGAAAACCGACTATGGTTGGCTCGTACTCCATGCCAGGACTCCTTCGATCTGTTCGAGGATCTGTTCATCGGTGAAATGGCGCGCGGTGATGGCCCCGCTGGGGCAGGCCGCGACACAGGTGCCGCAGGCTTTGCAGAGCGCGCTTTGCACCTCGCTGCGGCCTTCGTCGGGGTCGTAGGAGATGGCGGTGTAGGGGCACAGTTCGTTGCACACGCGGCAACCGGAGCACAAGTCACCGTCGACCTGCGCGAAACGGGCGTCGACTTCGACCTTGCCCTGGGCGATGAAACCCAGAACCATGGCCACCGACGCGCGGGCCTGGGCCACGGTGTCCGGGATGTCCTTGGGCGACTGGCAGCAACCGGCGATAAACACCCCCTCGGTGGGTGTCGAGACGGGCGCCAGTTTGGGGTGGCTTTCGATGAACCAGCCTTCGGCGTCCTGGCTGATGCCCACCGTTCGGGCCACCTGATCACTGTCGCTGCGGGCCTGCATACCCACCATGAGAACGACCAGGTCCGCGGGGACGTCGATGGTCTCGCCCGAGAGGCGTTCGTGCACCTGCACCAGAAGCCCACAGTCGTCGTCAGCTTCAGCGGCTCTCACCACGGGGTAGTCCTCTTTCTCGAACATCAGGAACATGGTTTTCAGTTCAGAGGTTCGGCGGTAGAGGTCTTCGCCGCCCTTGCCGAAACTGAGCATGTCCACGTAAAGATCGGTGACCATGGCTCTGGGAAGGGCGGACTTGATCTCGTGTCCGTATTTCAAAGCGGTCATGCAGCAGACACGGGAGCAGTATGTGTGATACTTCGCGTTGCGGGAGCCCACGCAGTGGACGATGGAAACGTAATTCGGCACCCGGCCGTCGGCTGTTTCCATCTTTCCCGAACGCAGACGCTGCTCAAGCTCGAAGCTGGTGATCACGTCCGGGTGCCTGCCGTAACCCAAACGCTCTATCCGAGAGGCGTCGAACTCGCGGTATCCTGTACAGACCACCACGCTGCCCACCGGGATTTCGGTGTCCGATCCGTCTTGGTGGGTGACCGTGGCGGTGAAGTTTCCCACGAATCCCATCAGGTCGGTCAAGGTGGAACGGAGACGGACGTCGATGCGGGGGTTGGTCTCGGCCAGGACAACCTTCTCGGCCAACAGGTCCCGCGCCGAATCCAGGTAGGGCGCGGTCAGGTCGACGCGGCCCAGATTGCCGCCCAGCCTGCTTTCGCGCTCAATCAGGTGCACTTTTTGTCCGGCGTCCGCCAATTCCACCGCTACGGTCAAACCCGCGATACCCCCTCCCAGTACCATGGTCACAGGAGTGTAGGGGGCTTCCTGCTTCTCCAGCGGCACGTGCCGCGCCACCCGGCGAATGGCGGCGTGGGTCAGGTCGGCGGCCTTGGCGGTGGCCTTGGCCCGATCGTCGTGAACCCAGCTGCACTGTTCGCGGATGTTGGCTATCTCCAGCATGAAGGGATTTAAGCCCGCGGATTCGAGGGCTTTGCGGAAGGTCGGCTCATGCATGCGCGGACTGCAGGCGGCGACCACCACCCGGTCCAGGCCGTGTTCATGGATGTCCCTGGTGATCATTTCCTGGCCGGGGTTGGAACACATGTATTCGTAGGTGCGGGCGCAGGCCACTCCGGGCAAATCGGCCACCTTGTTCCGCACCCCTTCGGCGTCGATCACCTTGGCAATGTTCGTTCCGCAGTTGCAGATATAGACGCCGATGCGGCACTCCTGGTTCATGGTCGCCCTCCTCAGGCGGTCTGGGCGGCCGACTGCGGCCGCGGTTCGGTTTTTTCCTCGGCCAACAGAACCTTTTCGCGCAGGGTCGAGAAATACATCGCCAACGGCCGGTAGGCCATGTGGGACCATTTGCTGAACGGCACTTCGAGCACCAGCATGGGCACCACGCCCATCATGTGGGCGATGTAGACGATGTTGGCCGCCACCTCCCACCCGCCGCGGTGCAGCACATGCTGAGCGATGCCGGTCAACGACACCACCAGCAGAAGCACCAGGAAAATCCAGTCGGTTTCATGGCTGTGTTTGTAGTGGGTCCAGGTTTTACGCACCCGCCCGGCCAGGGCGAAGATGGTCGTGCCCACCAGCCCGACCGCGGCGACGTACCCGAAGGCGTGGACCTTCCAGTCGATATCCGGTCCGTGTTGCACGCGGTGCAGGAAAAACATGATCAGGATCAGCATGGTCAGGTAGCTGAGCATCAGAACCAGATGTACGGCCCAGGGCTGTTTCCGGTCGCACTGGCTGTAGCGGCGCTGGGTGAAAAAGTGCCAGGGCACCAGGAAGAATTGTTTGAGATAGTCGCCGGGCGGGATGCGGACCTCCTTGTCGGATCCGACGGTGTACCACCACATCCGCACGCAGTTGATTCCCAGAAGCACGACCAGCACACCGGCCATGATCCAGTCGAAGATGTGGATATTCTCCGCAGGAAGGAACGCGCCCGGGCCGTCATAGACGTTGATGTTTCCCTGGGCCAGACCGAAAAGCGTCAAGCCCAGGCCCGTCAGGATCGCCACCAGGGCAATGGCCAGCAGCTCGGCCTTCGCGCTGCGGTAGAAAAGCCCGGAGATGCCGGTGAAGTCGTAGCGGGCGGTCAACCAGCGGCGCATGCTCATCATGGTCTCGCCGGGTTCGGCGCCGCGCGGGCATTCCTCGGAGCACTCGCCGCAGTAGTAGCAGAGCCAGGGCTCGAGGTTGCCCTGCAGCCGGGACGACAGGCCGAGCTGCAGATAGCGCATGGATTTGCGCGGAAAGACGAACACTTCGCCCGAAAACGGGCAGGTGGCGCTGCAGTTGCCGCAGTGATAACACTTCACCACGTCCTGGGCGCCGTACTTCTCCAGTTCGTCGATCAGGTGTGGGTTGGCTCGGATGGCCATGGCTCCTCCTGGGTTATAATTTTCGCCCGACGAGCCACGTTGGCGGCGATCTCGTCCGGTGAAACCGTGTCGCGATCCCCCCGGATCGATCCGCTGATCACGCCGCCCAGGACCCGCGCCGCCACGGCTGAGGCCTGGGCCACGGTGTCGGGGATGTCCTTGGGCCCCTGGCAGACGCCCGCGACGTGGATACCACCGCGGTTGGTGGCCGTGGGGTCCGAGTTATAGTTGAGTTCGGTAAACCAGCCGTCGATACCCGGCCGGATATCGAGGACCTTGGCCAGTCTTTGGGTCCCCTTGGCGGGCTCGAGCCCGACCGCCAACAGCACCATGTCCACGGAAAATTCCCGGATGCGGTCGTGAACCACATCTTCGCCGCGGATTAGCATGCCGTCGGGACCAGCTTCGATTTTCGCGGTGCGGCCCCGTACGACAAACACCCCTTCGTCCTTGATGCGCTCGAAGAATTCCTCGTAGCCCTTACCGAAGGCGCGCATGTCGATGTAGAACTGGTAGCAGGTGGCGTCGGGCAGCTTTTCCTTCACCAGATGCGCGAACTTCAGCGAGTACATGCAGCAGACACGCGAACAGTAGGGATTGTGGTTCTGGTCCCGCGAGCCCACGCAGTGGATGATGGCCACGCTGCGCGGCGCGGGGGCATCGGTGTCGAATACCCACTCCTCCTGCTTGGTTTTGCGTTTGCGGCGTACGGTGCGGGTCACGATCCGGCCGCCGGTGGGCCCGGACGCGTTGGTCAACCGTTCGAACTCCAGCGCGGTCAGAACGTTTGGCAATCGCCCGTATCCGTAACGCTCGATGAGTTCGGCGTCGAAAGTGTCGAAACCCGTAGCCACCACGATGTTGCCCACGGTCAATTCCACCGAATGCGGTTCTTCATCCAGATGAATGGCGTCCTTGGGGCATTTTTTAACGCAGGCCCCGCATTTTTTGCCTTCGGATTGGACCCACAGGCAGTTGTCTCCGTCGACCACGTATGAATTCGGAATGGCCTGGGGGAAGGCCATGTAGATGGCCTTTCGTTCGACGATGCCCTCGTCGAATTCGCTGGGGACCCGGACGGGGCAGACGTCACGGCAGGCGTGGCAGGCGACGCACGCATCCGGGTCGACTCTTTTGGCGCGCCGCAGTACACGAACCTTGTATTCACCAGGGACACCGCTGACGTCCTGCACTTCGGAACAGTTGAGGATGTCGATATTGTCGTGTTGTCCGGCCGCGACCATTTTTGGCGTCAGGATGCAGGCGGCACAGTCGAGGGTGGGGAACGTCTTGTCGAACATGGCCATGTGGCCGCCGATGGTGGCGGCCCGTTCCACCAGGTGAACCTTGTGACCGGCGCCGGCGATGCGCAGAGAGGTCTCGATACCGGCGACACCTGCGCCGATGACCAGAGTGTCGGGGTGAACAGGAACGCGCGGGGAGGTGACGGCCAGGCCGTACGGCACGCCATGGACGGCACAGGCGACAGCAGCCAGGGCGGAATTTTCGGCCGTACCCGCCGCGGCGCCGACCTCTCCGAAAGAAGCCAGCCGGACAAGTTCGGGATCCCCACCGGCCATGACCATGGCCCGGGTGAAGACAGGTTTGTGTCCTCCGGGAGAGTCGCCCGCGATGACGACTTCGGTCACCCCGAGGCGCTTGATGGTTTCGGCCAGGGTTTCGGGGTCAGGGAAGGCCTCGGATCCGAGGTCTTCCACGGCCGCCACGCCGGGGAGGTCACGGGCGAAATCCATGACCTGGGCGAGATCCAATCCGTCGAGGCGGCCGGCATCGGCGCGAGAAAAGAAAATACCGATTTTCGGGGGGGACGCGGTGGAGTCCATGGTGGTCGCGGTCCTTTCTCGGGCGTGCACTTGACCGTGCATGTGCCGGTGCCGCGAGAATTCGCTCCCTGCTTTGGATGGTGGCGTCCTTCGCTGTCCGATGATCCTTCTGAGTTGTCGACCTTCACTGGTAGGGGCGCGAACCCTCGGGATTATTCCAATCCTTGCCAACATAGCCTACTGAATAAATAGTATTAATTCAAGCAAAAGTAATAAAAAAATAACATATAAAACCAACAGAAACCCTGATTTTAGTGGGATTTCGAAATAACACACCCCGCAACGGGCCCTTTCCATGATATTTTTGTTAAATGAATAACATTTTCAACAAACCCCTAAATAACAAGAGAACTCATTTCCTACTAATATGATGGGTTGAATTTGCAGGGATTCACTCCTAAATTTGTTCAGATCGGTACCTGAACCCAACTCCAACCCGGAGATAATTGTCATGACCAGTGCGAAAACTCCAATTTTTGTTCTCGCTGCCCTGTCTTTTCTCGTTCTGGCCGGCTGCGGCGGAGGCGAACCAGCCGATACGGCCGCAGGTGGACCGCCCACGGCCCAACACAAAAACATGTTCGGTGGCATGCCGAAGGTCATGGAGTCGAAAGACAACCCCCTGACCGACGCCAAGATCGAACTGGGCCGCATTCTCTATTATGAGACCCGCATGTCGGTCAGCAACGATATCTCCTGCAACAGCTGCCACCTTTTGGACGAGTACGGCGTCGACGGCCTGGAAACATCGCCCGGTCATGACGGCACGTTCGGCGTTCGCAACAGCCCCACGGTCTACAACGCGGCCAACCACATCGCCCAGTTCTGGGATGGCCGCGAACCCACGGTCGAAGCCCAGGCCAAGGGCCCAATCCTCAATCCGGTGGAGCACGGCATGCCCACCGCCGAGTCGGTGGAAGAAGTGCTGCGCGGGATTCCCGAGTACGCCCCCCTGTTCGCGGCGGCTTTTCCCGGCCAGGATGAACCGGTTACTTTCGACAACGTGGCCATGGCTATCGGCGCCTTCGAGCGCAAGCTGACCACGCGCGGCAGCTGGGATCGCTGGCTGGCGGGCGACGGCAACGCCATCACCGTGCAGGAACGCCGCGGCCTGGATGCCTTTACGGAAATCGGCTGCACGACCTGCCATATGGGCCCCAACCTGGGCGGCTCGATTTACCAGAAGATGGGCCTGGTGGAAGCCTATCCCATGGAGGACACGGGTCGTTTCGAGGCAACCGGGAACGAAGCCGAAAAATACTTCTTCAAGGTTCCGTCCCTGCGCAACATTGCCGAGACAGGACCTTATATGCACGATGGCTCGATCGAGACCCTGGAAGAAATCGTGCCCATCATGGCCAAGCACCAGCTCGGCAAAACCGTGACCGACGCGCAGGTGGCCGACATGGTGGCCTTCATGAAACTGCTCACGGGTAAACTGCCGGCGGAGTATATTGCCGAGCCGAAACTGCCGGGGATGTAGCAGGGTTTTCAGCGATCACAGGTATAGGAAACGCCCCGCCAGTCTTTTTGACCGGCGGGGCGTTTGTCTGCGACAAAGGGGGAATTCAGAATATCAGCGTCAGCCGAGCCGGTCCCGCCTCTTTGACTGTGAGGAAGGACCGCGTGTCCCGCACCATGGCTTCAAGATCCAGCCCCAGCTGCCTTGATCCGGACCACCGCGCGTGGCGCAACGAATGATCGTGCAGTCGCATGGCCCCAACGGGCCGGTCGGTCGAAGCCTTCAGGTGCGCCGCCGCGCACTGGATGACCGACTGCAGCACATGCCCGGCTTCGCTGCCGACCCCCGCCGCGTGCCACAACCCTTCAAGCACCTCATGGCATTCCCACCAGTAGCCTTCGTTGAAAAGGTCGATGCCGTAGAGGTACTCATCGCACTTGCGCCAACTCTCGTGGTTCAGGTCGGGCAGGTCGGGTTCGGGGCGGTCGTAGGAGTGGCCTTCGGGATCGCGGGTGGGGTGCGGCGTCCTTCCCGGAAGGTGGCGGTAGGCCGGAAGGGGTCGTTCGGTGTATCTTTTGCCGCGGGTACCGGTCATGTTCAACATCCTGAATCGGGGTTTGGGGTCACCATATGATTATGACCATCAACTGCGCGCATCGCGGGGCCTCGGGCCACGCGCCCGAGAATACCATCGCCGCTTTGGAAAAAGCCATCGCCATGGGGGCGACCATGGCCGAGATCGACATCCAACAGACGGCCGATGACCGGTTCGCTGTGTTCCACGACGAAAATCTCGACCGTACGACCAACGGCGCGGGGCCCTTGTGGGAAAAGACCCTGGCTGAACTGCAGACCCTGGACGCGGGCTCCTGGTTCGGTCCCAAATGCGCGGGCAAGCGCATTCCCTCTTTGGAGGAAGTCCTCGAAACCACCCGTGGCCGCCTGCCTTTGAACATCGAACAGAAGCTCCACGGACACGAAAGGCAGCTTGTTGATTTGGTGATTCGGACACTTCATGATAATAATATTGAGGATCATTGCACCCGGCCGGGCCTGGTCACGTGTTTTGATCACCGGGTCGCCGTGGCCGTCAAACAGGCCGACCGCGCCCTGACCGTGGGCGCCATCCTGGGCCGACAGCAGGATGCCGAGGGAATTTTCGCCCTTCCCGTCGATGTTCTGAGCGCCGAAAAATCCCTGGTCGACGAAGACTTCATGGCCGCCGCGCGCCGCGCCGGCAAGCAGGTCCACGTCTGGACCGTCAATGAACCTGAAGAATTTAGCCGTTTGATCGACCTCGACGTCGACGCGGTGATCACCAACTACCCGGACCGTTTTCCCGGTCCGCAGGAAGGCCAGCCGTGACAGCAGCCAGCACCGACATCTCCGGACGCAGAACGATCATGGGTTTCACCGTCGGGTACTGGATGCTGAACATCATCGAGATGTTCGAGCGCCTGGCCTATTACTCGGTACGCAGCGTCGTCGCGCTGTACATCATGCAGGCCGATGACCCCAACGGGCTTCACCTGACCGCCGCGGACAAGGGCACCATCTACGCCTTCTGGTTCGGCTTCCAGTCGATCCTGCCCACGTTCACCGGAGGCTTCGCCGACCGGTACGGCTACAAGAAATCGCTGTTCGTATCGATCACGCTGAACATCATCGGCTACATCATGATGGGCATGCTCACCTCGTACACGGGCTTCCTGATGGGCGTGATCGTGCTGGCCACGGGAACGGCATTTTTCAAACCTTCGATCCAGGGATCGCTGGCCCATAACCTGACCAAGGGCAACTCGTCGATGGGCTGGGGCATTTTCTACTGGATCGTCAACGTGGGCGCGGCTGCCGCCCCGGTGCTGGCCAACTTCATCCGCACCGACTTCGGCTGGCAGCAGCTGTTTTTCACGGCCGCGGCCATCATGAGCCTGAACTACCTGATGCTGTTCACCTTCAAGGATTTCGAATCCGGCGCCGACAAGACCCAGGGCCCGCTGAAAGTGCTGGTCCGTACCTTGCGCAACCTGGGCGACATTAGACTGGTGACCTGGCTGCTGATCATGAGTTGCTTCTGGCTGATGATGTACGCGCTGTGGGATCTGCAGCCCAACTTCGTGACCGACTGGAACGACTCGGGCGACGTGGCGGGATGGATCCGCAGCGTGCCGTTCCTTCCTGATGGCTGGGTGGTCGACGGCGAACGCGGACCCCAGGTCCCGCAGGAACTTCTGATCAACCTGAACGCGGTGCTGATCGTGTTGCTGGTGATCCCGCTTTCTTATCTGGTGCGCAAGATGCGGACGCTTGAGTCGATGGTCATCGGCATGACCATGGCCACGGTTGGAGTGTTGATTTCCGGAATGACAAACGTGGGCTCCGTTTTCCTGGTGGGTGTGGCGGCCTTTTCGTTCGGCGAGATGTTGACCGGCCCCAAAAAGAGCGAGTATCTGGGCCTGATTTCGCCGCCGGGCAAGAAGGGGCTCTATCTGGGCTACGTGAATATCCCGGTGGGCATCGGCGGGTTGATCGGCGCCAAACTGCAGGGTTACTTCTACGGCAATTTTGGCGAGAAGGCGGTACTGGCCCAGAAGTACCTGGCTGAGCACACCGAATTTTTGAAAGGCGCGACCTGGAACGGCAAGGTATCCTCGCTGGATGCCACTCTGGGCGTGCAGCGTACCGATGCTTTCGCCAAACTGCAGGAAGTCACCAATCTGGACGCGGTGGCCGCCACCGACCTTTTGTGGAACACCTATAATCCAGGTCCAAATGTGTGGTTCCCGTTCGCGGGCATCGGCGTGGCGGCAATCATCGCCCTGATCGTGTTCGCGCGGATGGCGCGGCGCTGGAAAGACATGGACGCCTAAAGCAAGGGGAGTTTCATGGAACTGGATTCACGCCAGACGATCATCGTGGGAATACTGGTCCTGTTCCTGGGCAAGTTCCTGAACAGGAAGCTCTCCTTTCTGCACCAGTTCAACATTCCGGAACCGGTGACCGGCGGGGTTGTCACTTCGATTTTTTTGGGAACCCTCTATTTTCTTTTTGGTGTCGATGTCGTTTTCGACAACCACTATCGCGATATTCTTCTGGTCGTGTTTTTCACCGCCATCGGCCTGGAAACCGACATCAGGAGCATTATCAAAGGCGGCAGGGTGCTGTTCCTTTTTGCGGGTCTCGCCGTGGTCTATCTGTTTATCCAAAACATTGCGGGGGTTCTGGTCGCGAAGGGGATGGGCGTCGATCCGAATATCGGTGTCCTGGCGGGGTCCGCCTCTCTTCAGGGCGGTCATGGCAACATCGTCGCCTGGGCTCCGATTATTGAGAGCCAATACGGTGTGACCGGCGGCATGGAAATCGGCATGGCCATGGCCACCTTCGGCTTGATCCTGGGGGGTGTCCTGGGCGGGCCGATCGCGAAATACCTGATCCAGAAACACGATTTGAAACCGAGCGAAGATTCTGAAATAACCATTGGGAAAAAGCACGGGGAAACCCTGTCCATCGATTACGATTCGATGCTGAAGGTAATCCTGATGATTTTCCTGGCCATCGGCATGGGCATCCACCTGAACAACCTTGCGGCGTACATGGGGTTTGCTCTTCCTCTTTTTGTGACCTGTATGTTCAGCGGTGTCGTACTGGCGAGCCTGGCCCCCGTGGTTGCACCAAAAATGCAGTGCCCCACGAATTCCCCGACGCTGGCCATCACCTCCGACCTTAGCTTGGGCCTGTTCCTGGCGATGGCCATGATGGGACTGAGGTTCTGGGAAATCGGCGACCAGGCGGTGTTCATCCTGGTCAGTCTGGCTGCCCAGGTTGTTCTGATCCTCCTGTTTTCCACCCTGGTCCTGTTTCGGGTTCTGGGAAAGAACTACGATTCGGCGGTCATCACGGCGGGATACCTGGGTTCGGCGCTGGGCGCCACACCGACGGCGATGGCCAACATGGCAGCCGTCACGCAGAAGTTCGGCGCTTCCCGGATTGCCTTCATCGTCATTCCGATCGTGGCGGCCTTTATCGCCCAGGCCAGCAATTCGGTGGCCATCCAGGCTGTACTCAACTTCGTCAACTAGAAAAAAAGCGGGCGCCGTACAAGTGGCGCCCGCTGATCCAAAAGGCCTCATGGCCCCTTCCTAGAAATCGAAGAACAGTCCGAAGCTGATCCTCTTGGCCGATCGCAACTGCTCCAGCGATGCAAGGGGTTCGCTTCCCCCCGTGTCGATACTGCCCTCGTATTTATTTTCCCTGTTTCCAAGATTTAGCTCGAGGGCAAAAGTCAAAGCCGGTTGCGGCGTGTACATGATGTTGATCAGACCGTAGTAGTGACTCAAGTCGATGCTGGTGTTGGTCGCCACGTAGGCTGGGTCCGCGGCTGGAATGTCAAACTGGGTGATGGCGTGACTGCTGAAGTTCGAAAAACCGCCCACGAAGTTGGTATGCCACTTCGGAGTAAAGAAGTGCTCGTAGGCCGCCCAGCCCCCGTAGGTCGGGATGGACTCGATGTTGCCCAGGCCGTTTACAGCCGCGTCGTAGTTCATTCCGGAGAAGGAGACGACGTAGGTGGCGATCCCCTGGCCGGCGTAGAACTGGAACTGGATGGGATTCGTTTTCACCGAACTGGTCTGGATGAAACCCGAAATCGTTCCACCGTATCCCGGTTCACTCTGTTGTGAGCCGTCAGCAACCGTATATTCGAGGTTACGGTAAATTCCGGTCACGCGGATGTGGCCGAAATCACCGTCTTTCTGGACTGCCCCAATGATGTCGGGTACCGGCTGATAGGCTTCGGCCACACCGATATCGATATTGGAGTCCAGGGTGATCTCGGCGCCCGGCTGACCCAGCCCGACGTCGAACCGCCACTGGCTGCTGTTTTCGAAGTAGAACTTCAGTTCCGGCTCCCGGCGCCAGACTCCTGAAGGGGGCCCGTCCCAATCCAGCACGTTGGGCCAGATTTCCTTGTCGCCAAAGAAGGTCCAGTCCTGTCCGAAGTGGACAAACTTGTAGTCGACCCAGAGGTGACGCAGGCGATAGCCCTTGTTCCCACCCCAGAAGTCGCCTTCCATGTAACCGACGAGGGTGCCGCCTTCGGTTTCCCTCTGGCCACGGAAGCGAACCTGGGATTGATGCATATCGGTCCAGTACCGGTTGCTGTTGTCGTTGCCCCAAACATCGATCTTGCCCACGTTGAAGGTTTCCTGGCCCTGCAGGCCGCCCTCGAGGTCGTAGACCCCGTTGAACTTGGCCTTAACCAGCATGAAATAATCATAGGTGGGTTTACCGTGCAGGCTGTCTTCCGAAGTCATCCGGAAAACAGGAGGTCCGGGAGGCAGGTCGAGTTCCACACCGTAAGTCTTACCCGATCCGGCCTCCCAGCCGTAACCGTGCTGGGCCCAGGCATTGGAGCCCAGCAACAGGAGAACGAGTACGAGTGGTAAGGCAATCCGTGCTTTGCGACTCATGGTTTCCTCCTCTAGTACGTGGCGAAGTATTCCTGGATCTTGGCCAGATCAGTGGTCTGCAACAGTGCCAGACGCAGCAGTATCCGCGCCTTGTGCGGACTCAGTTCATAGGACGCGATGAACCCAAGCTTGTCGTCGTCGAGCTCGATATTGCGTCCGACCAGGCCGGTCGGCACACGTGAACTCCGCACGCAGACGACACCCGCCTTGG
>JAUVII010000115.1 GCA_030592845.1 Candidatus Krumholzibacteriia bacterium
CCGGACGGAAGCGGTGGAGAAATTTATCCCGAGGTAACGCCGGTCAACATCTTCCCCTTGATCTTCGAGAGGTGTTTTGGAGAAACCGCGGCCCTCAAGGAAGACCGCAGTTTCTTTTCGACTTATGAAGAGTGGTCGGTGATCTGGGACGTTGACCGTGTTTTGGGTAAACGCCGGGAATAAGCTGACCATCCGTTTCTCTGGTACCCGTCCTATTTCAGCAGGGTCATTTTAAGCGTTTTCCCTTCCTGTCTGCCTTCGAGATACAACCGGTAGAAGTAGATCCCGCTAGCCACATCGCGACCGTGACCGTCGCGTCCGGCCCACTGCAGTTTCGCCGGGCCCGCAGCCATCACGCCGCCGGACACCCGCCGCACCACGGCGCCGCGAACATCGTAGATCCGGATTTCCGTTTCACCGGCGCGCGGCAGGTTGAACCGGAATTCCGTCATCGGGTTGAAGGGGTTCGGCGCGTTTCTCAGCTGCAGTCCCGCCAGTTGGCCGGGAACATCGGAAATTCCGTTGGACGTGCGGAACTGAACCACGAGCGGTTCGGTACCGACATCGACCTGCAGACTTGTTTCACCGCGCACCGACATGACCACCACCCGGTTTTCATGGGGCAGATAGACCTGCAGGTCCACCTCCGCCGGCAGGCCGAGGGAATCCCAATGCAACGTCACTCTTTCCGGTTCCGGAACCGTCACGGTCAGGTTCCATTCCTGGGGCTCACCGGACATGGAGACCAGATCACTGAAGAAGCCCGACCCGCAGGCCAGATTCCATTCGGGATGCCTGATGACCAGCGTGGCCCTGGCGGTGCTGCTCGGCGAATTCGGCGGCACCGGTAGGTCGAAGGCCGCGTCGAATCCCGCCGTGGCGTCGAGCGCACGTCCGATCGCAACCTCATCGCCGCCTTGCGCAAGATTCACGTTGAACTGCCAGCCCTGGTCGCCGGATTTGTCCTTGTTCCCCGATGGTGCTGCCTGGACCAGCATGGGCAGACGGGAAACATCCTGGCCCGGGTCGCCGGCCACCGGCACCGGCGCGCTAAGCATCGACCTGTAATTGAACTGGATAGTGACTTCGCTGACGTGGGCAGCCATCCAGTATCCACGCCAGGGCGCCAGCGCCGAGACGGGAAGGTAGTTGTCGGTCATACCGTCGTAATCGTAGACGAAGGGCGACACCAGCCCCGCGGCCACCGCGTCCGACCAGAGATACTGCTGACCCGAATGTTCCACCGAAACCCCGTCGAGACCACCCTCGAACCAGATGGGATAACCGATCAGGTTCCAACCCGTCATGGTGGGAACATCGATGGTGCCCTCGTCGGGCTCACCCTCCATGGACCAGGTGAAGTTGTCCGTGGAGGCGAGCCATACGCCCTGACCCTGGACCACGGGATCGGCGGCGGCGACATCGCCGTAACCGGTCGCACCTTCGTAATCGAACATGAAAGTGGTCCCGGAGGTGTCGTCCAACAGCACGTCGTCCCATGTATCACTGCCGGCCGCGGGCACCAGCGGAGCGCCCAGCATGAACCACCCGGTGGCGATCTGGCGCTCGGCCGGATACAGGGGCGGCAAAATCTTGCCGACGTAAATCGTGAACGGATGGGCGCCCGAGCCGGCACCCGGCCTGAATTGGTAGGTCAGCGAGGGAAACAGATTCGCCATGGCGCCGGTCGCATCGTCGCGGAGCCACAGCTGCCATCCGGATGATTCGGGGAAACTCGGCGTGAAAACCATGGTCACCGTGCTGTCGCCGAGGTCGGTCTCCACCACGAACGGCCAGGATTTCATCTCCAGCCCCGGATTGTAGGGAGCCCTGATGTCGGTCATGTATCGGTCGCCCAGGGGTGAACCCCATTCGGGATGATGGAAATACCCCGCGACGTAGTCAGCCGGTGCGTGAGGCGGTTCGGGCATATCGAACTGGCCATCGAATCCGTCGGTGGCTCCCTCGTTGATGCCCAGGGTGTTGTCCATGTCCGAGGCTCCGGCGACGGTCAGCGAAACGATTACCGACATCGGCGCGCTGCGCACGGTCATGTCCGCGGGAACAACGACTTCGGGGTTGACCGGATCGTTGCTGACCACCGTCAGGTTGGACAGGAACTCGCCACCGGTGATGCCGGTCGCGTCGAAGGTGACATCGACGACCTGGGTACCGCCCGGCTGAATCATTCCGGCAATCGGATTTACCCCGGGGAGGGAGGAACTTTCCATGACCCAGATCAGGGCGTTGACGTTCAGCTGTTCGTTGGTGGTCCAAATGCCCGAAAGGGTCTCACCCATCGCTACGGTACGGGCAGTGCCCTTGTTGGCTGCGCCGTAGATCCGGTTCTGGGAATAATCCCTGAACAGCCAATCGGCACTGGTCATCTGGAAGGAATCGTTGTCGCCGCACCAGTACCCGCCAATAATGAATGAAGGAATGCCGTCGTTGATGGGATGCGCGGTATTCAACTCCGGGTTGCCGCAGAAATCGGAATCGATCGGAAAATCGAAACCGAACACGGGCTCCAGAATGGAGTCGATCCCGCCGGGCCAGATGGATTTCCAGTCGTCCATGCCCATCATGATGCCGCGCCCGCTGTCAGAAAAGTCCCGCAGGATGTTGGCGCCCGCCACGTTGAGGTACGCATCCCTTTCGGCGATGATCAAACCGTCCAGGGCGGTCAGGTCTTCGCTTTCGTAGGCCACAAAATCAAAGGTGTACATGCCCGCCAGTTCGGTATTGTCCAGGAGTTTGTACATCAGGTCGGCGCGGTTGTAACCGCTGACTCCGACCATGGGCAGGGCATCCTCACCCTGGAAGGATGAAGCCGTCATCAGATAGTCGCCCAGCCGATCCTCGAACAGGGCCTTCTCCCCGTCCGAAAGACACGAAACCGGGACACCGTCCAGATAGACGGTCGAGCTGGGGGAAATCCCGGCGACCACCGCGGCGGCGGCGGCCTGCATGACCATGGCCGTACTGTCGCGTCGGGAACGGAAGATCTCCCAGAACAGACTGCTGCCGCCCGTGTTGGCGATGGTCAACTGGTGGACTTCGATATCGCCCGGAAGAAGGGCAACGGCCAACGACGCGGGATCGACGCCCACGACCGGCGCCAACAGCCCGAGACCGGACAGCAAGACCATGACCGCGGGTTGGTCCGGATCGTTGGAGGCCAATGTGAACTCACCCGTGACCGAACCCGGCCCCGTGGGCGAATAGGTCACTACCAGGTCCCGGCTCTCGCCCGCCGCCAGTTCGAAATGCGTGGTGTCGATGTTAAAACCGGCTTCCTCTATCCGAACCGCCATGAAAGGCCGGACCATCAGGACATCGCAACCCGGGTTTGTTATGACGACCGTATCGGCCACCGTGGCTCCCACGAAGACCAGGCCAAAGCTCAACAGGGTATCGGATACGGCGATGTCCGGCTCACCGGTCACCCGCATGTCGGCCGGCACCAGGATTTCCGGAGTGACCGGAGCGTTGCTGTTCAACACCAGGTCCGCCGGGAAGAATCCCCCGCACAGGTCGGTCGCGTCGAAGGTCACATCAATGGCCTGCACTCCGCCGGCCGGCAATACGCCGGAGGTCGGATCGACCCGGGGCAGATCGGAATCTCTCATCATCCAGATGAGCGCGTTGGCGTTCAGTTCTTTGTTACCCAGCCACATATGGGCCATGTTTTCGCCCATCAGCACCGTGCGCGTGGACGAATCGTTGGCCACGCCGAAGTAGTTGCCTGTTACTCCGTCCATGAACAACCATTCCGCGGTGGTGGTCACGAAGCTGTCGTTGTCATTGCACCAGTACTGGCCGATGACGAAGGGAGGAACCCCCGCGTTGATCGGATGGGAAAGATTCAACTGCGGATCATCGCAAAAATTATCGTCCACGGGATTGGCGATACCGAAAATGGGCCCCAGCAGCGCGGGCACGTTTCCGGACCAGACGTAATTGAGATCATCCATACCCAGCATGATTCCGCGTCCGCTGTCATGAAAGTTTCGCAGAATGACGGCGTCTGTCTCGCTGATGTAACCGTCGTCCTCGGCGATGATCAGGCCGTCCAGGTGGCCAAGGTTTTCACTCCGGAAATCCACTATTTCGAAGAAAAACATGCCCGTGAGTTCCACGTTGTTCAGCAGGTGCCAGTATAGATCGTAACCGCTATACCCCCCCACGCCGACCCGGGGCACGGTGTCGTCGGTCACCAGGTCATCCACGGCCTGGCGGTAGGCATTCATGCGATCCGCCAGGAGGGTTTTTTCAGGGTCGGACAATACCGCGTACGAAATACCGTCACCTTCCTGAAGACCGCTGGGCGCGATCCCGTCCACGACCTCGGCAGCGGCGGCTCGCAACAGGGCCGCAACACTGTCACGCCGGGCCGGGTAAATATCCCAGGCCAGATCGTTGCCGCCGGTGTTGGTGATGGTCAGGGTCTGCGTTTCCACTTCACCGGTGAGCAGATCGGCAAAAAGCTGGGTGGGATTGACGAGGATATCCGGGGCAACCAGACCCTCGCCGATCAGTTCCACCAGGATCTGGGGAGTGTCCGGGTCGTTGCTGGTCAAAACCAGGGTTCCAGCCGACGGCCCGGTGCTGGTGGGACTGTAGAAAATCTCCAGGGCCCGTTGTTCACCGACCGGCAGGTCGAAGGGTGAAAGATCGGCGGAAAAAGCAGTGTGATCGATGGTCAGCGTCGTGATCCGCAAAAGATCGCAGCCGGGGTTGGAAATGATCAAGGTGTCCGGAACAACCGCGCCGATGAACTGCTGGCCGTAAGCCAACAGGGTGTCGGAAACCGCGATGTCGGGTTCGCCGGTGACGATCATCTCGACGGGCACCGGTACCAGGGGAGTAATAGGATCGTTGCTGATGACGTTAACATTCCCCAGATAGGTGCCGCCGCACACACCGGTGGCGTCGAAAGTGACCAGGACATCGACCGATGATCCCGGAGCAACCGCACCATTGCCGGGATCGACGGAAAGCCATTGCGCCGAACCACTGGTCCAGGCGGCGGCGTTGTGCAGAATCAGCGCCACATCTCCTGTCCAGTAACCGGTTTCGGCCACGAAAATATTGACCCCGGCCACCTGGTCGCCCTGGGTGGCGACAAAGGCTTCCCCGAAATCCCAGGCCGCGACAAGTTGGGCTCCCGCCGTCAAGGGCGCCGTGGCCAACAGATCACCATTGACCGACGTCACGCCTTCCATGATGGGATGGGAGGGATCGAAGATGCCCAGCGATCCGGAGCCGATCGGCCCGACTCCCAGACCAAACGCGGAATAACCCTCGTCCATGAATCGACCCGTGAAATGGAAGCCGTCCACGAAGGACGCGATGGTCTGGATCACGCCGCCGCCCTGGTCCACATAATCGGCGAGCACGTTGCCAAGGCCGAGGGGATCCATGAACGGGGAACTGTTGGAAAGAATGACCGCGTGATAAGGCTCCAACTCAGCCAGGGTCGGGCTGCCCGAGCCGGTATCGAAAATATCCACCACTGAAATATCGGAGAAGGCCAGCAACAGGGCCTGGATCTCGCCAGGGAAACCGTTGCCCACGATGAGCAGGGCCATATCGGTTGCGTTGGTACCCGGAACCGTATTGACAGGCGTGGGCAGAGGATCCCGCATCGGGGTCGCCCCGTCATCCCAGGCCGGACCGTTTTGGGTCGCCGCGGTGGAGAAATCCCCCGCGGGAGCCGCGTTAAGAACCCTGCCCGTCGACACCTGAACGTTGGCCGTCAAATCCTCGGTGAAAATATCGAACACAAGATCGTTGCCGCCGGTATTGGTGATCGTCAGCATTTGACTGTCGATTTCTCCGGTCACCAGGTTCGTCGCCATGGAGGCGGGACTGACCCCGATAACGGGAGCCGCCAGACCGTCGGCCGCCAGGGCAATTTCCATTAACGGCTGGTCGGGATCGTTGCTGGTCAGGCTGAGGATGCCCGACACGGGGCCGATTCCGCCGGGACTGTGGGTCACCAGCATTAAACGGCTTTCGCCCACGGCCAGGTCGAAGGGGGTCAGGTCCGTGGTGAAATCGATGTGGTCGACGGCCACATTCGTAACATGGATGACATCGCAGCCGGGATTCGAAACGATAAGGGAATCGACGACGATCGCGCCGATAAACACCGGACCGAAGTCCAGCAGGGTCTCGGAAACGTCGATGTCCGGTTCGCCGGTCACGGTCATGACCGTCGGCACCAGGACCTCGGGATCGACCGGGTCGTTGCTTTCAAGCACGACGGCCGCGAAAAAATCGCCGCTGCACAGGTCGGAAGCGTCGAAGGTGACGGTGATGTCCATGCTGCCGCCGGCGACAATGGTACCGGCGACGGGATCGACCGAGGGGATGCCGCCGCTTTCCATCATCCAGATCACCGCGTTGGCGTTCAACTGTTCGTTGGCCTCCCAGACATAGGCGAGGGTTTCACCCATGGCCACGGTGCGGGCCGTTGATTCGTTGGCCACGCCGAAGATGTTTCCCTGGGTTCCATCCATGAAGAGCCAGTCGGCGCCGTCAAGATCGAAACTGTCGTTTTCGTTACACCAGTTGCCGTTGATATTGAAACCCGTAATGCCGTCGTTGATGGGATGGGCCGCATTGAGGACCGCGTTGCTGCACAGGTCGTTGTCCACGGGGTTGGTGATGCCGAACACCGGACCCAACAGTCCGGGAATCGCCCCGTTCCAGATGGAATCGAAATCATCCATGCCGACCATGATGCCGCGACCGCTGTCGAAAAAATCCTTCAACACGATGGCCTCGGCCTCGGTGATCGAATTGTCGGACTCGGAAATCATCAAACCGTCTATCTGGGACAAATCATCGGATTCGTAATTCAATTCCTGGAAGACGAACAACCCGGTCAGCTGGGGATTGTTCAATACGAAGTAGATAAGGTCGATCGAGTAGCTGCCTCCCACCCCGATAACGGGCAGGACGCCGTCGGGATTATTGGTGTTGGCCGCACCGTAGGATGCCAAGCGGCTGCGAAGCAGGAAAGCTTCATCCGCGGTCAAAACCGGGAATCCCTCCCCCTCCAGGCTGGAAACCCCGCTGGGGGTGATCCCTTCCACCACCGCGGCGGCCGCCGCTTGCATGGCCAGGGCCACCGGATCAGTCTTGATGGTGCTGACGGTAAAATCGAGGGTGCCGGCCCCCACGTTGCTGATGGTGAGAACCTGGTCCTGCTTCTCCCCCGTGATCAGGGATGCCGTCAGGGAACCGGGCGTCATGGAAACAACGGGAATACCCAGGGTGGCCCCGACAGCGACGTTGGAAATCGGCGAGGCGTTTCCGTATTCGTCCCTGATCTTCAGGGCGAAATAGTAGGTGGTCAGGAAATCCAGGCCACCGACAATCACGCCATCGGGCTGTCCCGGAGCCGCGGGAAACGGGGGATCGGCAACCGCGAGGGCCGTATCGAAATTCGTGTCATCGATGGGAAAAACCGCATAGCGGATATCGTAGCTGCTGGCGTTGCCGGTGCTGCCGTCGTCACCGGTCGCGGTCCAGGCCAGGGACATCCAGTTGGACGCCGTTTCGGACACGCCCAGATCAACCACGGGATCGGGAGGAATGCTGTCCGGCCCCGATAGCGCCATGGCCGCGTTGATCCGTGCTCCGGTTATCCACAGGCCAGCCAGCTGCGGCAGGACATCGGCGGAGTTGAAAATGAGGGCCTTGGCCGCGTCGGCGGTGATGCCCGGGAACTGTCCCCTGACCAGGGCCAGCACACCCGAAACATGAGGCGTCGCCATGGAGGTTCCGCTTTTATAATCATAGCCGCCACCCGGGACCGTGCTGTAGATGTCCAGGCCCGGGGCGCCGATATCCACCGAAGTGAGGCCGTAACTGGAGGCCCAGATACCCGTATTGACGATGTTGTCGTTATGGTCGGTTGCACCGACGGCCACGATGTTGCCGGTCGTGTAACTGGAAGGATAGTGTGGATTTATGTCGTTATTGCTGCCCGAGTTGCCGGCGGCCGCCACGAACAGGATGTCCGCGGCATAGGCATCCTCGATGGCTTCTTCGAGGGCTATGGAAAAGGATCCGCCGCCCCAGCTGTTGCTGGTCAGATCGACGCCCATCATGGTGGCGTATTCGATGCAGGCGACGGCGTCGGCCGATGACCCTCCGCCGCTGGAACTCAGAAATTTCAGCCCCATGATCTTGACGTTCCAGTTGACTCCCGCCACGCCAAGGGAATTGTCCCCCACGCCGCCGATGGTACCCGAGCAGTGGGTGCCATGGCCGTTGTCGTCCATGGGATCGTTGTCGTTGTTGACGAAGTCCCAGCCATGAACGTCATCGATGAAACCGTTACCGTCGTCGTCAATGCCGTTGCCCGGGATTTCACCCGGGTTGGTCCAGGCGTTGGCAGCCAGATCGGGGTGTGTGTAGTCGATCCCGGTATCGATCACCGCGACCAGAACAGTGCCCGACCCGGTGAACTCGTTCCAGGCCTCGGGCGCGTCGATGTCCGCATCCACGGTGCCGCCGGTCTGTCCGGTATTATGCATGCCCCACAGTTTGTCGAAGTCCGGATCGTTGGGAATCGCCTCGGCGAAATACAAATAATTGGGTTCGATGTACTCCACCGCGGGATTGTTTTCGAACTGCGCGATGGCCTCCGGCACGGTCATATCGGTGAGCTGTTCCAGCGAAGCGCCGATGCGCGTAAAATCCCTCAGGGTGATGGTATTCAGCTGGCTGGACAGCGTCGTGATCTCGGTGCCGGTCGCGGTGTCGGAATATTTGATGATGATTTCGCCGGGCACGTAGGAGCCCTCGATGGGTTCGGCGAAAGCTGGAAGGAAATTCAGGGAGCAGGCAAGGAAAGTCACAAAGCAGAAAAACAGCCCGAATGATCTTGGCTTGAACATGGTTTCCCCCGATAGAGTTCAATGGCCGGCGAACAAACAAATAGGCGAGGATATTCTGGTTTCGCATAGTCCCGTGTGAATCCGAAACGTACCGAAACGGATGCGTGGTGATTGTACAAAAATTGGTTCAAAATTGTCAATACGAATCGTGTGATTCAGGTATTCGTGCGGCGCTCCGGATGCCATCTAATCCAATTAATTATCATGTTTTAACCCGATTAATTGATTCTGACCCCTGTTTTCAACTTGATGATTTGTAACATCAACATCATGTGCGACGGTTATTGGCACTAGGATATTGGATATCCATGCAAAAGGTGCCCCCGGGGGCACCTTTGAAGCTTAAACTGGCACCGTCAAATAAGTTACCTACACGCGACTTGAGCTAAACTTTGGGGCAAAGTCCCGGGCATTGCCCCCAAACCTGGCCAGCCGCTACAAATCATAGACACGGACTACTTGAGCAGGGTCACCACCTTGGTCTGGTCGATTCCCCCTGCACGCATCCGCACCAGATAGACCCCCGCCCCCATACTCCGGCCGTCATCGTGACGTCCCTGCCAGTCCACCGTGTGGCTGCCCGCCGGCATCTGTACACCGGCGATCAGGCGACGCACAAGCGCCCCGGCGACATCAAATACTTCAATGTGAACCACGGCCGGTTTTTCCAGCTCGTAACAAATGGTCGTCAGTGGATTGAACGGGTTGGGATGAATCTGGACGAGACGCGCGGCTGAATGTCGATCCGGCACATCGGACAGATCGCTGACCACTTCGAACTGGAGATAGTCGTAAGACATGGCCGAAGCCCAGTAGCCCTGGGTGTCGCCGCTCTGGTGGAAACTCTCCTCGCTCAGCAGAAAGCGGCAGTTGTAGGCCCCCAGGGTCATGGAAGTCGTTCCGGTGCAGAGCCGTTCGATTTCCGCGTAAACGCCGATTTCCGTGGGACCGACGTCGGTATCGTAGGCCGGGTCACTCGCGCTGCCGGTCACCGTGGCATACTTGACGGGACTGTCGCAAACGCCCGGCGTACGCTGGTGCTCCCAAAACAGAACGTGGTAGCTGCTGTCGAGGGCGAAATCCACTTCGGCCGTGCCATCCGGATTCGTGAGGAAAAAATCCAGAACCAGATAACCTTCGAAGATGTAGTCAGGATTATCGTGGTTGGCGTTGTAGTCGGCGTCGTTGCTGTTGCCGGTGTTGGGTTGCGTGCGCCACCAGCGTCCTGTGAAGCCGATCATCTCGTTGGTGGCGTCGTCCCCCTCGGAATCCCAGAGTCCGGTCGGTTTGCCCACGATCTTGATCTGGTAGGCGAAGTTGGGCTTGAGATTGACCGCCGAGAGATGTCCGGCAAAAGTAAGGCACTCACACGGAGTGTAGGTAACCGTGACCACCGCGTCGTCGTAATGGTACGCGTCCTGATAGGACTGGGCGTAGAGATTGGTGGCGATGTCGCGCCAGCGGTACGGAGCCGGGGGCCAGGTTGTTACATTCGGGGCATCGCCGAGTTGTTCGGTAGCTTCGGGGCAGGGGCCGCCCTGAACGAATGCAGCCGACCCGATGATCAGTATGCACGACAGGACCGCGAGCAGGAATTTCATTACGCCCTCCCATGGAGTCGGGATGATGGAGTC
>JAUVII010000097.1 GCA_030592845.1 Candidatus Krumholzibacteriia bacterium
CCCAGGCCCCGGTTCAGGCCGCCAGTGCCGACGTCTGGAAAGGTAAGGTTCTGGAGACCATGAACTCCGGCGGCTACACCTACGTCCACCTCGACACCGGCAGCGAAAAGATCTGGGCCGCCGGCCCCGAGGCTCAGATTTCCGTTGGTCAGACCATCACCATGGACAAGGGCATGGCCATGCCCAAGTTCCACGCCAAGTCCCTGGACCGCACTTTCGAAGTCATCTACTTCGTGGGTTCCATCCAGGGTCCCGACAGCGGCGCGCCCGCTGGTGAAACCGCCCAGACCGGCGGCGGTCACAGCGTGGTCGAACAGGCCGACGTCAAGGATGTCGCCAAACCCGCCGACGGGTATTCCATTGAGGAAATCTATGCCCAGAGCGGTTCGTTGAGCGGCAAGCCGGTAAAGGTGCGCGGACAGGTCGTGAAGTTCACCGCAAATATCATGGGCACGAACTGGGTGCACATCCAGGACGGCAGCGGCACCGGTCCCACGGCCGATCTGACCGTGACCACCAGTGCCGTCGTTGCTGCAGGCGACATGGTTACTGTTGAGGGTAATCTGACGGTTAACAAAGACTTTGGCGCCGGGTACAAATATGACGCCATTATCGAAGGTGCTACCGTCACCAAAGAGTAGATCGGCTGTCGGGTGTGACTTGACTCGGCTTAGCGGATGCGTTCACAAGAAAAAGGCCCGGCAAAAGCCGGGCCTTTTTCATGCTGGCGGGCCTACTCGTAGATAACCATATCCTTCATCGAAACCAGGATGCAGATAATTTCGTTGGTCTCGTTCTCGCCGTGGCCGAGGTTTTTCATGGCCTGTCCGACATCGCCGCCGGCGGACAGGAAGTCCGCTTCGGTGAACTGGTGGCGGGCATGGGCATCGACCATGTTGGCACCGTGGTATTTTTCAGTGCCTCCGGTGCCCGCGGCGACAAAATCGGCCACGCTCTTGGCCAGTTTTTCATCGTCCACGTATTTCATCATCAACCGGAAATCCGGGTTCTCGTGGTGGAGGCGGACGAGTTCCGTGGTAATGGCGAGGATTTTATCGTAACCGCCCAGGCGGTCGTACAATGATTTTTCGGCCTGACGCGCGGCCATCGCGTCCGCGGATTCGGTGCACATCGTTACCAGGCCCTGCATGGCTGCCGAGGACGAGGGGTGCTCACTGGCGTGTTTACCGGGATGCTCTTTGGGGTGCTCATTTCCGGCCATCGCCAGAACCGGAATAATCGCCAGCAAAACAACCACCTGGATGCTTACAAAGATCTTGTTCTTCAAGGGAATCTCCTTTGACGGGTTTTGTTCTTGTCTATTCGACGCAAGCAGACCGTTATATTATGGTCTGGTATGTGCCATTCACGGGAAGCCAATCTAAGACAAGATTGGTAATATATCCTACAATAACCATATGGATTTGTCTCCGCACCCTTTTTGCCAACGATGGGACCTGCTCTTGAACCTGGACGCCAAGGACCTGAAAGCCCAACTCGACGCTTTGCCCGGCGACGACAGCCCCGAACGGGTCGATCTGCTGGTCCAGTTCGCCCGGGCTGTTTCCATCCATGAACCGTCCCGGGCCCGGCGGATCAGCCGCTCGACCCTGGAAATGTCCCGGCGGCTGGGCTATGAAAAAGGTATCGCGTACAGCCTGTATAGCGTCGGCTTTGGTGAGTACCTCAGGTCCGATCATGAAAAAGCCATGGTTCTGCTGCTGGAATCCGAGCAACTGATGAAGTCACTCGGAGAGGATAACGGCCTGGGACTGACCCGGGGGATCATGGCCGGAGTGCATCTGAGCCTGGGTGACTACGAAAACGCCCTTTCCTGTTCCTTCGAGGCTTTGGCGGTTCATCGCCGGACCGGAGACCGTTTCAACGAAGGCTGGATATACCAGGGAATCGGCGGGGGATACAAGGAGATGGGGGATTACCCCCGGTCGCTGGAGTATCACAAAAAAGCGCTGGCAGTATTCGAGGAGCTGAACCTGGATGTCGGCCGGGCCAGGGCGCTGAGCGGCATGGGCACCGTGCACCAGTCGTTGGAGGAATTCGACAAGGCTCTGGAGCACCACCACCAAAGTCTGGATCTATTCCGTCTGGCAAAAAACGACCTCGGCGAGTCACGGGCTCTCAACGACATCGGAGTGATTCTCCAGGAAACGGGGGACCTGAAGCAGTCCCGTGAATGCCATCTGCGGGCCCTGGAGCTGCGCGAAAAATTCGGCAACAAGCAGGCCGTGAGCACCAGCCTGATCAACCTGGGCAATCTGCTGGTGGCCGAGGGCAAGTCCGAAGAGGCGCTGGACATCGTTCTGCGGGCCTTGGACATTGCCGAGGAAATCAAGGCCAAGCCCCGCGTTTTCCAGGCCCACCGGGTCCTGTCCGATATCTGTTTCGGCATGGACGATCCGGGCGCCGCCCTGGTCCATTACAAAATCTACCAGCAGATCAAGGAGCAGGTGGTTGGGGACCAAGCCAATTCGCGGCTCAAGAATCTCGAAGTCGGTTTTGAGATTGAAAAAGCCACGCAGGCCGCGGAAATCTCCCGGTTGAAAAACGTGGAACTGAAAGAGAAGAACGATCAGCTGGAAGCGCTGCTGGATGAGCTTCACGAAGCCCAGGCCCAGTTGATCCAGTCGGAGAAAATGGCCGCGCTGGGCTCATTGGTCGCGGGTTTGTTGCACGAGGTCAACAATCCGTTGGGGGCGATCAACGGGATCAGCGATGTGTCGGCCCGGTGCGTGGAACGGATCCGAAATTGGGTAACGGAAGAATTCCCGACGGCTCTGGAAAACAGGAAATTCGCCCAGGCTCTGGAAATCCTGGAACGCGACCGCAAAGTGACAAAGGAAGCGACGGCCCGCATCAGCCAGATCGTCCAGAGCCTCAAGGGCTTCGTCCGACTGGACGGCGCGTCGGTGGAGAGCGCGGATCTGAACCAGGGACTTGAACACACCCTCACCCTGCTGGATCACGAATTCAGGGGCCGCGTCACGGTGGTCAGGGATTTCGGCGACATTCCCCCGGTCCTGACGGACATGAGGGAGCTCAACCAGGTCTTCATGACCCTGTTGAAAAACGCGGGCGAGGCCATTACCAACGAGGGAACGGTCACGGTCCGAACCAAGCTCGAGAATGATCGGGTACTGCTGGAAATCACGGACACGGGCGAGGGCATGGATAAAGAAACCTTGGACCGCCTGTTCGAACCGTCGTTTTTCCGCAAAGGAAAGCGTGTGAAATCCGGCTTGGGCCTTCCGGCAGCCAACACCATCGTAAAAAATGCCGGTGGTGAAATCCAAGTGGAAAGCGAACGGGGCAAGGGCACAACTTTCCGTGTATGGCTGCCTGTTCGCCCATAATCGGGTTTGAGTAATTGGCCGAAAATCCGAGGTTGACCTCGGATTTCTGTCCATATAATCAAAAACGGGCCCCCTTGGGGGACCTCTCCGCTCATAAGTCAGGAAATTGTTTGGGGCTCTGTCCCCATATATAGAGAACCCGGGTACTCCGCAGCCGCGATCCGCAGGATCGCAGCGAGGACCTCCCGGGTTCTCTATATATGGGGACAGACCCCCGAAGCTTCTACCTACTTATGGTCGGACAGGGACTTTGCCACACCTTCAGCGGTGGGAGTCATGGCATCGTCACCCTTGACCCAGTTCGCCGGGCAGACCTCACCATGCTCTTCGAGGTGCTGCAGGGCATCGATCATGCGCAGCATCTCGTCGATGTTCCGGCCCAGGCCCAGGTTGTTGATGGTGCTGTGCTGCACCACGCCGTCCTTGTCGATCAGGAAGGTTCCGCGCAGGGCCATGCCGCCGTCCAAAAGCAGGCCGTAGTCCTGGCTGATGATCTTCTGGAAGTCGGCGACCAGGGGGTACTGGATGTTGCCGATGCCGCCGTTGTTGACGTCGGTGTTTTTCCAGGCCCAGTGGCTGAAGTGGCTGTCGGTCGAAACGCCGATGACTTCCACGCCGCGGCTCTTGAAATCCTCGAGCTGCTTGTCGAAGGCGATGATCTCGGACGGGCACACGAAGGTGAAGTCCAGGGGGTAGAAAAACAGGACCACGTATTTGCCGCGGTAGTCGGAAAGCTTGAACTTGTCGTTGAAGCTGTTGTCCGGCATGACGGCCGTGGCGGTGAAATCAGGGGCCTCGGTCGAGACCAGGGGAATGGTAACGAAATCAAAGTCCATGTTGTCCATGACGTAACTCTCCTTAAGGCAGGTTGTAGGTTGGCGCGACACCGCGTGCCGCACCGTGAAAAAACCGTGAACGTTGTATAATTAATGTGTCGGGTTGTTCGAAAAGCCGGAGACTGTTTCCCTTTTCCGGCAGTCGGGGCAGATCCCGAAATACTCCAACCGGTATCCGGTGATCTGAAATTCCCCCAATTCCACGGGCTGGACCGGGGCAAGGCCCGGTTCCGCGGGGTGGATGTCGTCCACCCGGTCGCATACGGTACACCGCACATGGTCGTGCGGATCCACGTTGCCGTCGAAACGGGTTTCGGCGCCCGCGAATTCCATCTTGTGAATCATGCCGTCTTCGTTCAGGACTTCCAGATTCCGGTAGATGGTGCCCAAGCTGATCCGTGGCAACCGCTGGCGGACAATCCCGTATAGTTGGGCGGCGGTCGGATGTGATGTCATCTGACTCAGCTCGTGCAGAATCACCCTTCTCTGAGGGGTGTTGCGGCGAAGTTTTCCGATGGCCATGATCTTATCCTTCCGTGCTTCCGGGCCTCAATGTGGGTATTGATGCCCTTTGCACTTCATGGGGCCAAACTAATAGGATCAATTCCTGGTGTCAATTTTCCGACACCTATGAAAAAAATGAAATTCCGGTTAAACCCTAAGCTAGGCTGGGGCGTCTACAATAAGAAGCCAATGATGGGCTTCGCCATCGGCCAATTCAAAGGATAACTCATTTTCATGGTAGATCGTAGGTCAAAATACCCAAAATCAGCGGATGCGGGGGAGACCTTGGCCATCGATTGCGGGTTGGCCGATCGGGCCGCCGAGGGCGACCGGGCGGCTTTTGAAGAGATCTACCGGCACTATGTTAACAGGGTTTACGGGCTTTGTCTTCGCCTGACGACCGATGTGGGCGAGGCTGAAGTACTGACCCAGGACACGTTTGTCAAAGCCTGGCAGGCCATAGCCGGTTATGCGGGGCACGGCAATCTGGGCGGGTGGCTGGGACGGGTGGCCGTCAATTTGTGGCGGGATCGGTTCCGGGCCTCAATCCGCCGGGACAAGCTGGTCACGGAAATGACCGCCGTGCTGCCCCCGAATCGGGACGGGGTCATCGATCTTTTGACGGCCCTGGATCTGGAGCGCTGCATCGCGAGGCTGCCCGAAGGGAGCCGGCTGGTCTTTATCTTTCACGACGTGGAAGGCTACACCCACCGGGAAATAGCCGAATTGCTCAATCTGGCCGTCGGAACGGTAAAAGCTCAGCTGCACCGTTCGCGGCGCCTGCTCAGAAAAATGTTGGCCGAAGACAAGGAGGCCGCTCATGGAGCGTAATCCATCACAAAACGACCAAAGGGACAGGCAGTTGGAACGTCTGGCGGGACAGTTGCGGGACACCGGCACAGCTCCGGACCGCGACTTGTGGCCGGACATCGAGGCTGCGATCGACCAGGCGGAACAGGGGCCAGGGCACCGGACGCCACGCCTGAAAAGGGGAAGCCGGCTGTTGCGGTTTGCGGCCATGGCCGCCGCGCTGACCCTGATGTTGGGCGCGGGCTGGGTCGGCATCCGCACGATTACCGAAGATGCGGCCAGGCCGGACATCGCCGGACTTTCAGAGGTAGCACCGCCCAGCGGTTTGGCGGTCATCAACCAGGCCCTGGACGAACTGAACCTCGCCCTGGCCGATGATCCTGAAAACAGAAACCTGTCTCATCTGGTTCTCATGGTTCATAAAACCCGGGGAAACCTGATGCGCAGGAACTCGGAAAAACTCGTGCGTGACTAGATAATAGAGTCGTCATCACCCGCCCGGCCGCAGCGGCGGGCCTACAGGAGGAATACAAATGATCAGGAAAAAGGGACTCAAACGCGGATTTACGGCTTTACTGGCGGGAATGCTGGTCATGACACTGGCCGCGGGTGCCGCGCTGGCTGATCTGGAAGTCAGGGAATCCGGCCCCGCGAAGGCCAACGGGATCGTCATGATCGAGAACATTTCGGGTTCGATCGTGGTCGTGGGCTGGGATAAGGATGAAGTCAGCGTGGAGGGTACCCTTACCGGGGACATCGAGGAGCTCAAGTTCAAGACGGGTAAAAAAACCCGGATCGAGGTGGTCTATCCCAGGAACAAGAAGCACGTGGAGGGTGAGGCCAACCTGGTGATCAACATCCCCCGGGGCAGCCGCCTGGAAGTGGAATGCATCAGCGCCTTTATCGAGGTTTCCAAGGTCACTGGTCTGGTGGATGTGTCCTCCATCAGCGGGGACGTTACGGTCACCGGCGAGTGCGAAGGGATCGAGGCCGAATCAATTAGCGGCGACGTGTTCATCGAAGGTGGCGCACCGGAACTCGAGATCAGCAGTATCAGCGGCAAGGTAAAGGCCAGGGGCAAGGCCAGCGATATCGAAGTGGGCACTGTCAGCGGCAGCATCGACCTGGCTTTCGACAGGTTCCTGGGCCTGAACGTGGAGTCGGTGGCCGGAGACGCCGCGGTCAAGGGCGACCTGGCAGGCGATGCCCATTTCAGTTTCGACCTGCACAGCGGCGACCTGACCCTGGCGGTTCCCGCCGACGTGAGCGCCGACTTCGAGATCGAAACCTTTTCCGGAGAGATCGACAACGCCTTCGGTCAGAAATCCCGGAAGACCAGCGAGTACGCTCCGGGCCGGGAGTTGGAATTCACCACCGGTGACGGGGATGCCCGGGTGCGCATCAATACCTTCAGTGGGGATGTGGTGATTCAGACGTTTTAGGGTGGGGTTTGGGGTCCTAAATAAGGGGCCCTATACAGCGGGAACCCGGGAGGTCCTCGCTGTGATCCGGACGGATCACGGCTGCGGAGTACCCGGGTTCCCGCTGTATAGGGCCCCTTTTTAGGGCGCCAAAGCCGCCCTAAAACGCCTAAATCGCCCAAAACAAGTGTTTGGAGGGGTTTTATAGGGGTTATTGGGGAATTTTTGGGGGAAATACGAAAAAAATGTAGTTTTTGTATTGACAGGTATTGGGTGAGAGTTCCTAATTACTTCCATCAGTAGAAAAGCTGACTCTGTATCATGCAAACAAGAGACAATAACTAGGTTGTCTCACCACCGCGCCACTGGGTTGTTCACGAAGGAACGATGTGAATTCAACCGGGGCGGATGGAGCGGGTGCAGGGCCAATAAACAGGAGGTTGCTACTGATGAGGTCCAATACTTGGCGCGCTATCATGCTTCTCACGCTGACGCTGGTTCTGGTTTCCACTGCCATGGATGCCCAGGCCGCACGTCGGTCCAGTCTTGCCGGCAACCAGTTCATCAACGACCCTGATGACATGTTTGCCTTTCCCCAGCTGACCATGAAGTACAAGAACCGTGTCATCATCGATATGATCGATGGTGGTAACGAAGGAAACGCTTCGGTGGTCTTCGGTGACAACTGGGTGTGGAACTTCAACACTGGCCGCAGTGATTACCTGACCAACACGGCGTCCTGGGTCTGGGGCGGCGGCGACCGCTTCGGCGGCTTTGGTTTTGCCAACGGCACCCCCGGCGGCAACGGCTCCAATGGAACGTCCATGGAATGGTGGGACCTTGGCGGTGCCACCCATCTGGGTGACACGCCCTTCGGTTTCAACATCAGCTGGGCCACGGATTCCTATCAGGAAAAACCCGCCGACAATACTTTCCAGGCTGATGACTTCTCGTCCAACATGCTCAGCTTCCAGGTTGGCGCCACGCTGGGTTCCATCGACCTGGCCGGTGAAGTCGGATTCGGCAGCTACACCGATGAATCCGTTAATCCCGCTCCGGATCCCACGGACGCGAACGATTACTCGTTCTTCAACTTTGCCCTGGTGGCCCGTGGTGATATCGAAGATTTCGGCGGCCAGAACTGGCGCTGGATCGCTGCTTTCGCCAACGGCTCCAACGACTGGAAAATGACGGACGCCGTCAAAACGAGTTCCACGGGCTTCCGCGGCTCGTTCGGTCCGGTCTGGGGTACTCCCGGTGAATGGGAAGTCGCCACCTACATGAGCTTCGACTATTTCTCCCACGAAATGCTCGGTGCCGGGGTCGACCGGAAGGACAAGGTGTCGGCCACCAACTTCCCGTCCTACAACATGGCCTCGGAATACTACATCAACAGCTGGTTGGTGATTCGTGGCGGTATCAGGTCCCTCAACGCCAGCCTTACCATCACCGAAGAGCTGGCTCTGCCGGCGACCGGCGAGGACGAAGTAAGCGGACGCGATTACGCCTTCAACTGGACCATGGGTCTGGGCGTGGATAAGGGCAACTGGGGTCTCGACCTCGCCCTGAACGAGAATGAAACCCACTCGGGCTACCTGCCCTTGAATGGTGACTCCGACGACGATGCCATCGCTTACATGACGGCATGGTTGAGCTGGTAGTTAGGTAATACCCAATCCGGAACGCTCCGCCCTTGCAGGCGCGCCGGTTAATACCTGCAGAGAGAGGGAGTCCCCCAGGGGCTCCCTCTCGTTTTTTCTGCATCCTTTTGGCGCCGGACCAGTATTATCCGTTGGGTTTATCCTCCTGAAACAATTGCCTCCAAAGGAACCGCCAAACATGAATTCCACCGGCAGGATCATAACGATATTTGTACTGTTGGCGGGCGCCCTGGCCGCCAACGCCGCGGCCGTGCAGACTCCCTTTGAAGAATCCGAGGGGCGCCGCACGCCCACCTATGATGAAACGATGGCCTGGTTCGCCGATCTGGCGGAGGACAGCCCGCTGATCGAGCTGACGTCCTTCGGGACCAGCCCCCAGGGACGTTCCCTGCCTCTGGTCATTGCCGACAGCCGGGGCATATTCGATTCGGCCGCCCACCGTGACCGGGAAGACCGGGTCGTGCTGCTGGTGGAGGCCTGCATCCACGCGGGGGAGTCCTGCGGTAAGGATGCGGGCATGCTTTTGCTGCGGGATCTGGCGGAAAAACCCGACCTGGCGGCTGAGCTCCTGGACAAGGTCACGTTCCTGTTCGTGCCCATCTTCAATGTGGACGGGCACGAGCGCTTTGGTCCCTACAACCGGATCAATCAGAACGGCCCTCAAGAGATGGGCTGGCGGGTCACGGGTCAGAACCTGAACCTGAACCGCGACTTTCTTAAGGCCGACACTCCGGAGATGCAGGCCTGGCTCGGAATGTTCAACGAGTGGCTGCCGGATTTTTTCATCGATATCCATTCCACCGACGGCGCCGACTACCAGTATCCGATCACCTACAGCCTGGAGACGCGTGGCAACATGGATCCGGGGCTGACGGCCTGGACTATCGCCTACGAGGCGGGTATGAACGAGGCGATGAAGGCCGACGGTTATCCCATGGCGCCCTACGTCGCCTTCAAAAAATGGCACGATCCGCGCAGCGGCCTGAAGACCTGGGTGGCAACCCCCCGGTTCAGTCAGGGGTACACGGCTCTGCAGAACAGGCCGGGTCTGCTGATCGAAACGCATATGCTCAAGGACTATCCGACGCGCGTGGAAAGCACTCGCCAACTGGTGACCCATACCCTTGGTTGGTTGAACACCGAGGCCGGGCGGCTTCGCGACCTGGTAGTGGCGGCGGATGAAGCCACGGCCAGTGCGGGTTTTCGGGCCCAACCCTTCCCTTTGAAATTTGAGCTGGCGGCCGATTCAACGACCGTCGCGTTTGCCGGGGTGTCCTACGAAACAGTGACCAGCGAGGTGACAGGAGGCGAGTGGAACCGGTTCACCGGCGAACCCGAAACCATGGAGTTGGCGTTTTTCGGTACACACGCGCCTTCGGTGACGGTGGATCTTCCCGAGGCCTACATCATTCCGCCGGAGTGGACGGTAGCGATCGAGCGCCTGGCGGCCCACGGGGTGGAGTTCCGTCGTTTGGACGCTCCGGTGGAGCTGGAAATCCGCACCTGGAAGTTTTCCGACGCCAAATGGCAGGAGCGTCCTTACGAGGGCCGCCATCCGGTGGCCTTCACGGCCGTACCGTTGGCCGAAACCCGGGTTTTTCCCGCCGGCTCGGTCGTGGTGGACATGAATCAAAGAGCCGCGCGGGTGGCCGCCCACCTGCTGGAACCCAAGGGCCCGGACTCGCTGGTGCAGTGGGGCTTTTTCGATGCGGTCTTCGAGCGGGTGGAATACGTGGAGTCCTACGTCATCGAAGAGATGATTGTGAAAATGTTGGCGGAAGATCCGTCGTTGGCGGCGGAGCTGAAAGTGCGCAAGACCGCCGACCCGGAGTTCGCGGCGGACCCATGGGCGATCCGGTACTGGTTCTACGCCAAGACGCCCTACTATGACCAGAGGGTGGGGATTTATCCGGTGGGGAGTCTGGATTCCCGGGAGGTGGTGGGTGGGCTGGACTTGGCCGCCGGGGATGTATTATCCAAATAGCCAGTAAGCATGCTCAATAAAACCCCCGGCACCTACAACCCCGTTTTGCGATACTGCGATGGCGAGGCGCCAAAGAGTTCACGGAATGCCCGCGAGAAGTTGGAGGGATTCTTGTATCCGACGGCCAGTGAAACTTCCGTCACGTTGTTGTATCCATTGGACAAGAGCTGCGCCGCGCGTTGGAGACGGCGGTTCCGCAGATAGTTGCTGCCTGTCTGGCCGGTCAGGTCCAGCAGTTTGCGATGCAACGTGCGCCGGCTCATGTACAGTTGACCGGCCAATTCCTCGACCCCGAAATCAACGTTGTCGAGATTCTGGTCGATGAACAGGTTGAGGCTGGTCATGAAATCATCTTCGGTCGCCAGCAGGTCAACCGGTCGGGGCCCGGCGGCTTCTCCCGCCTGATTGCCGTGCCGACCCAGAATCCGGGATCTCTGTTCAATGAGGTTGGCGATCCTGATGCTGACTTCATTGAAGGCGTAGGGTTTGGAAATGCAGTCGTCGGCCCCGGCCTCGTATGCGGCGAACCGGGTTTTTTCGTCGTTGTCGGAGAAGAAAAGGATCACGGGAATACCCTGGGTGCGCCATTTTTCTTTGATCTGGCCACATAGCTCAATGCCGCTCAGGCTCCCGATGCGTTCATCACAGAGGATGAGATCCGGCAGGTCCGCGGTGGCGATTTCCAGGCCAGCGGAGCCGTCTATCGCTTCGAGAATATTGAATTCCGCCCCCAGTTTTGACCGCAGGAAGGACCGGATGTCGGCATCGCCATCGATGATCAGGAGGGTCTTCAGGTCTTCTCTGAATTGGCTGGATTGCGGTTCATCCTCATCGGGCAAACGGCCCAATAGCATATGATCCGCTCCACGCAGTGAGCCGTTGGTTTTTGGGGTGGCGCCGCCGTTGGTTGCTTCCGGTGTCGCGGCCTCAGGGGTTTTCTCCGTCTCGCCGTTTGAGCTGAGAACCGGCAGTTCCACACTGAAGAGGGTCGAATCCTCACCTTTGGATTCGGCGCTGACTGTTCCCC
>JAUVII010000186.1 GCA_030592845.1 Candidatus Krumholzibacteriia bacterium
AAAGTAGACTGGCAGTATATCTCCTCGAACTCCGCAGATGGAATCTTTTCGGAAGGAATTCCCTACAAAACAACAGCGCCCGACTCAATCGAGTCGGGCGCCGTCTTTCCGGTCTGTTTTTCGATCGACGCTAGCCGAGCTGACCCGGCTTGACCACCGGACCGAACTTGTCCTTCAGTTCCTTCAGGCCGGCTTCCCACTCGTCATAGACCTTGAACAGCTGCTTCGGCAGATTCTCCTCTTTGCCGAAGGCCTCGCGCTGCAGGTCGATGCGGGCCTGGATCAGGTCCGTGTAGATGGAGAACTGCATGTCGTACAGTTCGCGCGGGTAGTCCTTCTGGATGGTGTCGGCGAAGGTCTGCTTCATGTCCTCGTAAACGGGGATGAAGCCGAAGGGCGTCTCGATGCCCTTGTAGTCGCCGTGGGCGAAGCGGGCCAGCCAGGTCAGCCATGCCCTCACGTCGCGCTTTTCACCCAACAGCTTCTTGCCTTCGCTGCCGCCGCGGGCCTCGCTGGTCAGGAAGTAGTTGAGGCCCGCCAGGATCGGCTTGCCGGCATCGGTGAACTTATCGCTGCCGAAGAACTCGAACTGGACGCGCATGTAATCGGCCAGGGAGCCGGGGATGAACGGAGCGTTGGCCCAGGGCTGACGCTTCACGCCGGAGGCGCCGACCTCGGTCGCCGTGGCGGCCGATACGATGGATGCGCCGATGACCACGCCGTCATCCGAGTTCTTGCCGGCCCACACCGGAGGCATGGTGTCGGCGTCGCGGCCGGAATAGGTCACGACCTTCACCGGGGCGCCCTCGGGGGTCTCGCCGGTGCCGTGGCTGTAGTTGCCGATGTCCTTGCAACGCAAGGTGCAACGGGCGTTGGGGTGGGAGATGGGGATCTCCTTGCCCTCGGCGTTCTTCTTGCCCTTGAACCAATCGCCCTGGAAGTTGAAGCCCTTGTCCGGGTGTTCCTCGAGGTTGCCCGACCAGTGGGGTACGTCCTTGTCGTCGACCAGTACGTTGGACCAGATGACCTCTGTGCCCTCTTTGCGCAGGCAGTCCATCAGGAACGGATCGCCCTCGTGGTTCACGTCGGCCACGATGCCGAAGATGCCCTGCTCGGGGTTGATCGCCCGCACGGTGCCGTCCTCGGCGATCCACATCTGGGCCAGGTCGTCACCGACGAACTCGGTGCCGGCCATGGCCGTGGTGGTCTTGCCGCAGCCGCTGGGCGCGGCGCCGGCGAACCAGGTCATCCGGCCGTTGTCCTCTTCCACGCCGGTGATGAACATGTGTTCGGAAAGTTCCAGACCCTTGCCGTAGTAGATGGCCAGGTCCACGGCGAAGCGGTGGTTGCCCTTCTTCAGCAGCAGGGTATTGCCGGCGTAGGTGCAGAACATGGAGAAGGTGGTCAGCCAACTGCGGTCCATGAAGACACGGGCGTTGGGCAGATCCTCGGGGCGATTCGGGCCTTCGCTGTGCACGTTGGTCAGGAAGGTGCCCGATATCTCGACCTGCTCGTCGAAGCGGTCGTAGCAGTGCCGGTACAGGAGGTCGCCCGAGTGCATGACGTAGGTCGACGAGGTGATCTCCAAGGCGGGCAGGGCCATCTTGGCGCCGGCCGGGCCACGGCTGAAGAACCCGACAATCATGGTCTTGCCCTTCATGATGCCGGTCATGTATTCCTTGACGTAGGCCAGGCCCTCATCGCGGGGCATCTTCTTGCCCAGGACACTGGAGGGTTCGCCCTCGTTGACGATGTAGAAGGTGCGGTCGACGATCCGGCCCTGCTCCTCGGCCAGGTCGTAGTGGATCGTATGATCCTTCATGGCCAGCGCCTTTTCCTCCCCCTTGTCCAGGCTCATCTGCCGGACCTTCTTCATGTCCTCCGGAGAGCCGGTCGAGATGTAGACAGCGTCCGGCTGACACATTGCGATGGCGTTGGCGATCTTCAGAATGGCATCCTCGGTCTTGATCTTCGCCAGCCGCGCCTGATGCTCGTCGTCCAACTTTTCCTTGATCAGCTTCCTCGCCTCATCAATGGAATCGATGCCCCCCACTGCGGAGAGAATGTCCACGCCCTTCTTCAGCTCCAGCATCGCTGCCTCCTCATTGAATCCGTGGAATTCCTACGGATTTGATACGAATTGCGGGTCTTTAGAGAAACCAACCTCATATGTAACTCATGAGGGCGACCCCCACAAACCAAATCGGACCCACGAAGTCCGGGTCGGGGGATTCGTGTAAATTGCCGGTCGCAGATTGGAACTTTTCGTTTTCAGCTGTTGAAAATCAGCTGCTATTGGCCCAAGGCCTTCAAGCGGCTTTTATCGCCTTTGTTGTAGGCGTATCCAAGGGAAAAACGGATGCTCCAGGCTCCCCCCGACATGCTCCGGGTATTTTCGTTGCGTTCCCCAATCCACTCGCGCCGCACGTCGGCCCCCAGGCTTACATTCCCGTTTCGGCCCAGGAACAACCGGTAGCCCAAACCCACGTTGAGATTGAGCGCGCCCAGAAAAACTTCCTCGTCCTGGAAGGGCTTGACCACATCGCCTCCCGCGCCCACGAACAGGTCCAGGTTGGATCGTTCGCCCGCCAACAGGATGCGCCCGAATTCCAGGCCGATCAGGGTGGCGTTGAAGCGGTTGGACCACCCGCGGATATTGTCCTTACTGACCAGATAGGGCTCATCCGAGCGCCCGAGCCGCCATTCCAGGGAAAAGCGCAGCAACCAGTGCGGCCAACGGACGCCCCCCATCATGCCCGCGATGGGTTTGTCCCCGACGAAGGCGACGTTTCCCCGGGGCCGCCAGAACCCGCCGGTGATTTCGAAGGTGGGGACGGCATCGCTCGTGGTCAGCAGGGCCAGTTCCTCATCGTAGTAGTAACGCAGCCAGGTATCTTCCAGATCCTCGCTTTCCAGCAGCGCCCAGGCAGCCGCGGTCTTGCCGGTGTAATAGAGGCAGAAAAATTCTTCCACGCTGCCGCGGGCAACGTGGGGCAAAAGCTGGTCGGCGAAGGTGACGGTGAAATCGTCGAATTTTTTTCTTAGCTCGGGCTGCCGGGATTTCACCGGAGGGTCGTAACGTTCGATCAACCTGTCGATGACCTCTTCCCCGTATTGGCCCTCGTCGAAATCCGCGTCCCAGATGCTGCCCAGCAGGCGGATCCTGAACACGGGCTCGGTGGCCAGGCAACGGCTTTCCCAGTAGAGGATCAACTCGTACAGAAGGTCGGGCCGGTCCGACAGGACATAGCGTGGGATTTCCCGGTAGGCAAAGCCGTTCAGGTCGGTGCACTTCAATTCGTCGAGCCGGTCGAAGAACTCATCGCCCAGCTCCACCGGCAAGGGTTCGGGCAATTCCGTGGCCGTGGTATCTTCCGCCGTCGCAGACGTTTGCGCAGCCACCGGACCGGTCGCCAGCATCAGCAAAATCACCGATAAAGTCAGCGGGATCCGATGCATCATGAATTACAGCTCGGTGCCTGATTCAATGATTGTACCCTTGGGGATGATGGTAATCCCGTCCCGGATCCAGCGCCGTTCGCCGGTATAATCCTCGACCTCGGGATGCGCCTTGATCGTCACGTTGTCCCCGATGCGCGCGCCCTTGTCGACAATGCAGCGTTCGAGATAGCAGTTTTTTCCCACACCCAGCATGGGCGCATCGCCCGCCTGCCGCGCGTCCTTGCCCAGCTTTTGTTCCCCTTCGTAGAAATCGCTGCCCATGAGGATGACGTCCTTCAACACCGACCCCCGGTCCACCCGCGCGCGGATGCCCACGATCGAGTTGGTGATTTTTGCTCCGGTGATGGTCGAACCCTCCACGACCAGACTGTCGATGATTTCCGATTCCACAATGCGGCTGGGCGGCAGCGACCGTGTGCGCGTGTGGAAGGGCCAGGAACCCTGGTACAGGTTGAATTCCGGATCGCAGCTGGTCAAATCGAGGTTGGCCTCGAAAAAAGCCTCGATAGTTCCGATGTCCCGCCAGTAATCATTGAAGGGAAAAGCCATGACCCTCTGTTTGCCGATGGAGCCGGGGATGACTTCCTTGCCGAAATCCGTCATGGATTCGTCTTCCAACAGTTCGCGCAGCACATGCGGCTCGAAGACGTAGATACCCATGGAGGCGAGGTAGCAATCATCGCCCATGTCCACGCCCCGCGCTTCGAACAGGGCGGGATCGGCCCGGAATTTTTCGACCACTTCGGGATCGGTGGGTTTTTCCACGAACTCGGTCACCTGACCATCGGCTCCGGCCCTCAAAAGCCCCAGCTCCGAGGTTTCCTTCCGCTTAACGGGATAGACGCCGATCGTGATGTCCGCCTTGTTCTCCCGATGAAAACCGACCAGCTCCGAATAGTCCATCCGGTAGAGGTGATCGCCGCTGAGGATGACGATCTGGTCGGAATCGTAATACATGGTGTGGTTCAGGGTGGCCCGCACTGCATCGCTGGTGCCCTGGAACCAGTCCGATTTGTCCGGAGTCTGCTCGGCGGCGAGGATGTCCACAAACCCGTCGGTGAACACATCGAAGGCGTAGGTCTGCATGATATGGCGGTGCAGGCTGGCGGAAAGAAACTGGGTCAGGATGAAAATCTTCTTCACCCCTGAATTTATGCAGTTACTGATGGGGACATCGATCAACCGGTATTTGCCGGCAAAACTGACCGCCGGTTTACTTCGCTCCAGGGTCAGGGGGTACAGGCGAGATCCACGCCCTCCGCCCAGAATGATCGCCGTCACGTCTTTCACGGGAACTCCTCCGGTTCAGGCCGCTGCAACCAACCGTCCTTTTTGACATTATAGACAGCAGCAGGGCACCCTGAAAGAGGATTCAGGAATTATTACGAGGAGACAAAACCGAGCGAGGCGGAATTGATGCAATAACGCAACCCGGTGGGACGCGGGCCGTCAGAAAAGACATGGCCCAGATGGCCTTCGCACCGGCTGCAGACGATCTCCGTGCGCACTGTTCCGTAGCTGATATCCTTGATCTCGGTGACTGCTGAGGTTTCCAACGGTCTGGAGTAACTGGGCCAGCCACTGCCCGAATCAAACTTGGTCTCCGAAGCGAAAAGATCCTGACCGCAGCCGACGCAGGTGTAGGTGCCGTCTTCGTGGTGGTCCCAGTATTTCCCGGTGAACGGGCGCTCGGTGGAGCTGCAACGGGTCACCTGGTACTGCTCTTCGGTGAGGGCGGCCTTCCACTCCTCTGCGGTCTTGCGGACCTTCACTTTTTCTCCATCGGCCTGGGGATTGATCGCGGCCACCATGGCGACAGGACTCCGCCCGGCGCCAAACACCCTGCGCGAGCGAAGATTATGCCGGCCGGTGGGCAGAATATTGGTCAAAAGCGCCAGGGAACCCAACAGCAGGGTGCCCATAACGAGGATCTTTATAACTAACGGACCTAAAGGCATCCGAATCATCTCCTATCGAAGCCCATGAAAAATCACTGTGCCGCGGGGCGGGAAAGTGTGGCACTCTTTGGAATACTCAGGTTGGGAATTGGTTCCGTAGTGAAGGAGAAAGATTGTGAAGAGGACGATCCGTATTACCGGGATGATCGTGATGCTGCTTGTCATTCCGCTGGCCGCAGCGGCCGGCGACACCATATATGATACGGACACCATCCTGGGCATCTGGGCCACCGAACCCAACGAGGACGGCGCCTACTCCCACGTCGAGATCTACGTGGCGGAGGGCAAGTACAACGGCCGTATCGTCTGGCTGAGCAGCCCGGTCTACGAGGAGGACGAAACCGAAGGCACGACGGGCCAGCCACGGCTCGACCACTTCAATCCCGACGACGCCTTGAAGACGCGTCCCCTGCTGGGCCTGGACCTGATGACCGGCTTCGAACACAACGGGAAAAACAAGTGGGAGGACGGCCGTATCTACGACCCCGAGAGCGGCAAGGATTACCGCTGCAAGGCGACCATGAAGGATCCCGACACGCTGGAGATTTTTGGCTATGTGAAGGTTGCCTTCGCGAAGCTCGGACGGGATATGATCTGGAAGCGGGTGGTGGAGGCTGAAAACAAATCGGAATAGGAGGCGTTGGCGATGCAGCAAACCCATCATTGGCTGATTGTCGTGGCAGCGGTGGCCACACTTTGTCTGCTGGTTCCTGGTGTCGGTTTCGCCCAGCACCAAAATTCCCAAAACAATCAGGTCGGCCTCTTTCTGAACCCCGATGGCACCGGCGCAACCTTCACCGATCTCATCGGTGTTCCGATTTCGGTCTACCTGGTTCTCATCAATCCGACTGATGTGGAAAACGATGATGCGCCTTACGCCACCATCGACGCCTTTGAATGCACACTGAACTTCTACGGCCCCATCCCGTTCCGGCTGGGGGTAACCCTCCCACCCACCGGAACAAACGATGGTGACGACAGCGACATCAACAATGGTTTTCTGGAATACATTGTGGGACTCGACACACCCCTGGACGTGAGCGCCGGTTCGGCCACCCTGATTTCCTTCCAGTTCATAGTGACGAATCCCGGAGTAACGGAAATCGTGTTGACCCCGACGAGCGTCCCCAGTATTCCGGACATGATGGCCTTCAAGTCGGATCCCAGTGGATTTCAGATCATGTACCCGGCAAGCGGCTCCCTTGGCGATTACGTGTTCTGTTTCAACGACTGCGTCGGGTTGCC
>JAUVII010000133.1 GCA_030592845.1 Candidatus Krumholzibacteriia bacterium
CCCATGGAACAGAAGATCTGGGAAATCGAGGACGTCGAATACGTCTACTCCTCCAGCTTCCCCAGCTTCGCCATGTCCACGGCCCGTTTCCTGGTCGGCACCGACATGGAAAAAGCCATCACCCGCATGAACAACAAGATGTTCGGCAACGCGGACCTCATGCCCCCCGGCATGGCTGGTCCCCCGTTGATCAAGGTCCGCAGCATCGACGACGTACCGATGATGACGTTGACCCTGTGGAGCGACCAGTACGAGGGCTATGACCTGCGCCAGTTGGCCGCCGAGTTGAAAAACGAAATCACCTCGATCAACAACGTGTCGGTGACCGAGATCATCGGCGGGCGCAAGCGCAGTGTTCAGGTCGAACTCGACCCCCAGCGCATGGCCGCCTTCAACATCACCACCCTGGCCATTCTGCCGGCGCTGGAGATGCAGAACAAAAACCTGCCTTCCGGCGGATTCGCCGCGGGCAACAACCAGTTCCTGGTGGAGACCGGCACCTTCCTGCGTTCGGCAAACGACGTGGCGAACCTGGTCGTCGGCAGTTTCCAGGAGCGTCCCGTCCGGTTGATGGACATCGCCTCGATCACCGACGGGCCGGACGAAATCGACAGCTACACCTTCCTCGGCGTGGGACCCTCAGGCGATCAGGCGGGCATCGGCGATGACTTCCCCGTCGGCTCGGAACATCCCGCGGTCACCCTCTCGGTCGCCAAGCGCATCGGCAGCGACGCCACCCGGGTGTCCGAATCGGTGCTGGCCAAGGTGGACAGGCTCAAAGGCACCCTGATCCCCGAAGACGTCAACATCACCGTGACCCGCAACTTCGGAGCGACGGCCAAGAACAAGGCCGAAAGCCTGATTTCCAACCTGGGCCTGGCCATATTCCTGGCCGTGGTCGTAGTGTTCCTGGCCATGGGTTGGCGTGGAGCGACGATCATCTTCCTATCCATCCCCACCACGTTCAGCATGACGCTGTTCATCTACTACATCATGGGCTACACCCTGAACCGGGTGACCCTGTTCGCGCTGATCCTGGTGACAGGTATCGTAATCGACGCCACCATCATCATCGTCGAAAACATGCATCGACATTTCCAGATGAAGGGCAACAACTCGCTCAAGACCGCCCTCGAAGCGATTCTCGAGGTAGGAAATCCCACCATCCTGGCGACGCTGACGGTGATTGCTTCGATGATGCCCATGGCGTTCGTACGCGGACTGATGGGCCCCTATATGGCACCCATGCCCATCGGTGCATCGCTGGCCATGGTCTTCAGCCTTCTGGTTGCATTGACCATCTCGCCCTGGCTTGCGGTGCGCCTGCTCAAACCGAAACAGCAATGGCGCGGGGACATGGACGGCGAAGGCACGATGGCCGGTGAAGGCACCGACAGCTACAGCCTGCACAAGTCCGCCATCTACCGGGGCTACAACAAGGTCGTCAGACCCCTGATCGAGTCCCCCCGCAAGGGCGTCATCGCCCTGTTGATCGTGGCGGGCCTGACGGTGGCTTCGACTTTCCTGTTCGTGACCCGCACGGTGCAGGTCAAGATGCTGCCCCTGGACAACAAGAGTGAATTCCAGGTCATCATCGACACGCCCGAAGGAACGACCCTGGAATCCACCACCCAACTGGCCCGGGAAATCGGCGACTACCTGTCCACCGTGCCCGAGGTGATGGACTATGAGATCTACAGCGGCATCGCCGCGCCGGTGAACTTCAGTGGTCTGGTCCGCCACTACATGATGCGCCAGGGACCCAACGTGGCCGACATCCAGGTCAACCTGGTGGACAAGTCGCAGCGCAGCGCCCAGAGCCACGACTTGGCCAAGCGTGTGCGCGGCCCGATCATGGAATTGGCCGCTCCCTTCGGCGCCGCGGTGAAGATCGTCGAGGTGCCGCCGGGACCGCCGGTCCTGTCGACGCTGGTGGCCGAAGTCTACGGCCCCACCTTCGAGGGCCGGATCGAGGCCGCCCGCCAGATCAGGGAAATCTTCGAGAACACCCCCGGCGTGGTGGACATCGACTGGTACGTCGAGGATGACCAGACACGTTACGAAGTGGTCGTCGACACCGATCGCGCCGCGGTTCGTGGCGTCAGCACCCAGCAGGTCAGCATGACCCTCAATGTGGCGCTCAACGGCCATGACGGAGGGCTGGTGCACATGGACACCGCGGCCGAACCGGTGCCCATCAACGTGCGGCTGCCCCTGGCCGACCGCTCCAGCGCCCAGACCCTGCGGGACCTGTACATTTACAGCCAGGCGGGCACGCTGATCCCGCTGTCGGACGTGGTGAAGGTGAAGGAATCGGTCAACTACAAGAGCCGTCACCGCCGCAACCTGAAATCGGTGGTCTACGTGACCGCCGACGTGGCGGGCGAACTGGAATCGCCGGTGTACGCGATCCTCGACATGAAAAAGAAGATCGCCGAACTGACCATGCCGGACGGTACCCAGATCGAACAGCTGTCCACGGTGCAGCCCCTGACCGAAGAGGGCTACGCCATGAAGTGGGACGGGGAGTGGCACATCACCTACGAGGTGTTCCGCGATCTCGGCATCAGTTTCGCGGTAGTGCTTGTGATCATCTATCTGCTGATCGTCGGCATGTTCCAGAACTTCACCGTACCCATCCTGATGATGATTCCCATCCCCCTGACCCTGGTCGGCATCATCCCCGGCCACCTGATGTTCGGCGCCTTCTTTACCGCGACCTCAATGATCGGGGTAATCGCTTTAGCGGGTATCATGGTCCGAAACAGCGTGCTTCTGGTGGACTTTATAGAAGCGCGTTTGAAGGACGGACTGGAATTGAAGGAAGCGGTCATCGAGGCGGGCGCCGTGCGCTTTTTGCCCATCGCCTTGACCGCCGGAACCGTCGTCACCGGTTCGTTCGTGATGGTCTTCGACCCCATCTTCCAGGGCCTGGCCATTTCGCTGATGATGGGTTCGTTGCTCTCGACCGTATTGACGGTCATTGTGATTCCGCTGTCCTACTACCTCTACAGATTGCGAACGACGGACTAGCAGGCAGGGTTTCGGGCGGTTTCCTTGGGCTCGAATCGGGGAAGGACATCATATCCTTTTCCCCGGTTTGAGCCATTCGGAACCCAAAAACAACCCGTTTTACAATTCTCCCCATTTTGTGATACTTTTTGCACATTAAATGTTAAAAACATCGTTGTTTTTGATAAATTCGGCCTGTTTCACCCAAGATAAAATGAATTTATCGTTGCTCTCAGGGTTGAAATACTCTATTCTATTAATAACAGCGATCCGAAAAAGGGGTCAACAGCTGGCGCGACATCAAAATTTCACGGCTTGTCGGTATCTCCCTCCAATCCCCCACCGGCTTGCCGTTGGACCGGCCACGTTATACGCGGCCGGTCCTTTTTTATCCCTTTGTTGCTAACGTGAAGATCCGTAATAACGGCCCGAAGCATTGGATTGGGCCTCTTCATAGACCGCGAGGCGATCCCGGTAACCAACGGCCGCGGGATCACGTTCAATGGAAAGATTGATCCAGCGAATCGCCTTGGTGTACAGGCGGCGATGATAGTAGGTCTCAGCGAGAATCCCGATGATGCGGGCATCCTTGTCGCTGAAAATCATCGCCCGTAAAGCACATCGTGTCGCTTCCTCCAGCTCCACCCCCGCGTCCACGGCTGTACGAGCGAAACCCTCGAGGCCGAGGACATCCCGATCATCAAGTTGAACCATGGTGCGATAGGTTTCCAGGACACCCAGCGTATCGCCACGGCTTTCCTGGAAAAGAGCGATCTCCATCAGACCTTCGGTGCGGTAGGTGAGGACCTCGTCCGAGGGGTCGGCAACGGTGTAAAGCGCGACGGCCTGCTCCACCAGGCGGCCCGCTTTTTCAGACCGACCTGATTTTTCTTCCAGCTCGGCAAGGCCCACCATCCCGCGGGCGACGGTCCGGGTGTCGGCCGTGTGTCGGAGATTCATCAACCTGCGATACAGCACATCAGCCTCTTCGTACTGGTGACGTTCGACATGGCGGCGGGCCAGATCCAGCAGTACCTCAGGGTCTTCCGGGGAGGCCGACCTGCGGGCGGCAAGCACATTGTCGATGGTCAGGTTTTCCCGCCATGAGCGTACGATTTCCAGAAATTCATTCGAGGAACGGTAACCGGTGAAACGGTCCACCTCCTGGCCCGAAGTGTCGCACCACACCAGCGTCGGCAGCAATTCGACCGCGAAGGATTTTTTGAAGGCGGCGTACTCAGGCTTGTCGATGTCCACCTGAAAAGTCACGACTTCCGCCAGTTCCGTGATGACCGCTTTTTCCGTGAAGACCATGACGTCAAGCAGGCGGCAGGGCCCACACCAGTCGGCGGTGAAATCGATGAGAACCGGCTGATCGTTCGAACGCGCCAGTTTCATGATTTCCGTCCAGGGCTTGTCCTTGATCCAGGGTATCCGGGGGGCTTTGCGGGGGGGAGCGGGTGGTTCCACGGGTTCAGGTTCGCCAAAGGCCAGGCCGGCGGCCAGCAACGCCGCGCCCAGGACAAGGAAGACCGCCGCTCCCCGTTTTCCGTATCTGTGGTTCATCGTCGTCCCTGATTTCCGTTCCTGATTTCCCTGGCGGCCCGGCGCTGGAAATCGGTGATGGACTGATCCAGTCCCGGCAGGGCCATCACCGAATCAAATACCTGGTTGATGCTTCTTTTCGAATCTTCGAGGCCCGGATCGATTTCGATGCTTTTCTGATAACCCTGCACCGATCCCATATAATACCGCAGAGCCCCGATGGCCGCCGTCCTGGCGGCCGCCGTGTCGCTGTGTGCAAGCGCGATGTCGGCCTGATAGGCACGCACGTCGCCCAGCCATTTTCCGCTGACGCCAAGGTTGATCCAGGAGCGATAAGACCGCGGAAAAACCTCCACGGCATGTCTGTGCAAACCCCGGGCTTCGGTCAGAAGCGGTTCGGCCCGACCGAGGGCCGCGCTCGCGTTGGCCCAGTCTTTTTGGCGAACTCCCATCCCGCCGGCCTTGACCAGTGGCTGGGCCTTGCCCAACAGAAACGCTCCCAGGCGTTCGTTGAAATCCACGGCATCGCTGTCCAGTTCAAGAGCCCGGCGAAAACTCCGTTCCGCCTGGACCGGATCGGGTTTGCGATCCTCGTAGGGCCGGGAGTGGATCAGACCCTGGTTGAACCAGTCCCGCGCCAGCCAACTTTCCGCCCCGAGGCCGAACCAATCCACGTTCACCGTCACGAAAAGGGCGGCCACCAGCCCCAGACGAACGGCGAGCCCCCGGCGGTCCCCCGCCTTCCACAGTTCGATGAGCGCCGCGCCACCCGCCGCGGCAAACAGGGCCAGCAACGGCAACAGGGGCATCCGGAAACGGGCGTTCACGAAAAACGGCAGGACTCCCGCGGCCTGGATGACCACCACCCACAACAACAGGTTTGCTCCCGGCCTCCAGCGCCGGAAAAGCGCCAGGCCCAGAATGGCCGGCGGCAGCATCAGCCAGGTGGCCGGCCACCAGCGGGCCAACAGGAAAACGCCTTCCTGCCGGGCGAACCAGGCCGGATTGATGTTGTTGCGCCCCTCCTGGGCGTTCACCATCAACAGAGCCTTCTTGCCCATCAGGGCCAGGGCCCGGCCAGGATTTGCCCCGACCCAGGAAAGGGTCTTCCCGGTCAGGTACCGCGAGGCCTGAACCGGATTCCCGGCTCCCTGTTGCCGCGTTTGAAGTTGAAGATCGTCCCAAAGCACTCCGACCGGAAGCGCGGACACCCCGTCGGCCTCATCCGAATTTCCCGCGACCAGATTGGCCCCGAGATTGGCGCTGATCAGGGTGAATTCCCCGTACTTGAGGTTGTGGATGGTGGCCGGCGACACCGCGAGCAGGAATCCGGCGAGCAGAAGGATGACCGAACCCGTTCCATAACCCTGGCCGGCCGGTTGGGTTTTTGAGCGCCCCCGCCACCACAGCCAGACCGCCACCGTGGCGACCAGCAGCATCAGATTGGGCCGCCCCAGGGCCGCGATACCCATGAGCAGACCGGCGAATAAAAGGGTCCGGCCCGGGGCGGAAGATTTTCCGGTCACCGTCTTTAAAACCAGCAGCACCGAACCCATCGTCAAGGCGGTGGTCCAGGTTTCGGCCAGCAGTTGGGTTTCGAAAAACGGCAGGATAGGCAGGACCGCGAGAATCAACGCGCCGCTGAAGGCGATCCGCGGCGTGAAGACCAGGCGTCCGCTCAGGAAGGTCAGCAGCACGGTGGCCGATCCGACCAGCATCTGCAGAATCAGAACTCCCGTCAGGGAAAAACCGGCCTTGTAGAACCAGGACAACAGATAGGCGTACAGAGGGGGTTTGAAAAAGACCTCGGCCTGGAAGACCCTGCCCGCGGCCAGAGTGCGGGCCCAGATATCGAAAAAGGAACCGTCGACCACCGGCGTCTGCAGGAACAGGGAATTGGAGGCCAGCAACCAATAGACCAACCGGAAAACCAGGGCCACTGTCACCAGGATGACGGCCTCGCGCGTGGGAAATGGTTCCCTGGCTGCCCTTGTATGGGAAGACCGGGCCATCAACGCGCCCCGCCGGCGTCGCTGGCCAGGTCGGGAGCGAGACGGGACCTCAACAGGGAGGCCATCAACTGATGACCCCTGTCCGTCAGGTGGACGCCGTCACGCATGAGAAGTTGTTTCGGAGCTCCCACCTCGGCAAAATCCCGGCTAGCGTCCAGCAGGTTCGCGCTCGATCCCACGCACACCTCACGCACCACATTCAGGTATTCCTCGTGAATGGCGCCGGCATTGTCCCCGCGAACCAGATAGCGGGTCTGCAGGATGCGGGCCCGGGCTTCCTGGGTCAGGTTCGAAGGAGCGGTCACCAGAACCACCCGGGTTCCGATGGCTTCAAGTTCCGCCACCATGGCCTGGAGATTTTCCCGGTATTGTTCAATGGTCACCCGCAGCGGCGGGGGGTCGGGCATTTTTCTGAAAAGCTGGGTCAGGCGCAGTGACGATCCCCGCAGCTGCTGAGCATAATCCCGGTCGGTGATGCCGGTGGCCCGCCAGTGATCGTTCCAGCCGAAGTAGATCACCGCGACATCCGGCTGAATGGCCAGCAGCTGTTTATGGAGCCAGGCCAGGCCCTGCCAGGTGGTGTAACCCGGGACGGCCGCGTTCCAGACCTCGATATTTTGGCCGCGCAGGGTATCCTCCAAAAGGACCGAATAGGGCGGCACAGCCTGGGAAAGCCGGGAGCAGGAATCGCCCAGGACCAGAATCCGGCGGCGCTCGCCTTTGGGAGGAACCGCGACATCGGGCTGGATGGCGCGGATAGCCGCATCGCGCGGGTGGACCGGAAGTTTCCAGAACAAATCCTCGTCCGGCAGGAAGCGGCCCTTGTCCAGGGCCATCTGCGTATTGACCCCGAAATTCATCTCCGGGGTAATGCTTCCGTAGTCGATGACCCGCAAAACGATTTCACCCATTCCCAGGGCCATGATCACGGCCATGGTCAGCAGGACGATCTTTTTGGAAGTATCCGACACGCCGGCCCTTTCTCGTGGGTTGTTCTCCTGAAGCGGCCTGCAGTGTAATTCCCGGCCCAGATGGCGTCAATGTCCGTGCCTTTTAATCCCACCATAACGCAGGGTTGAAAGTGGACTCTCCGTGACCTATTTTTTTTGCGTCACCTTTGCTTTACGGCCAACCGGCGCCCAGCGCCCGGGGGATTCATGACCAGTTGCTGCGGAACCGCACTCGAAATCGACACCGCCATGCTCACCGTCTGGGCCGCCTTCGGCATTGGCGTGACCACCAGCCTCGGCCACTGCATCGGCATGTGCGGGCCCCTGATTTCAACGTTTTCCCTGGCCCAGGGAAAAACCGACCATCGAATCCGCAATCTGCTGCCCGCTTTGCTGGTCTATCATGTGGGCCGCGTGAATTCCTACGCAATCATCGGTTTGCTGTTCGCCCTGTTGGCCGCCGCCGCCCAGGCCGCGGGACCCACCAACGAGGTTCGTGGTTGGTTGTTCCTGGTCTCGGGCGTATTGATGATCCTGCTGGGCATGGGCCTGAAGGGCTGGCTGCCCACCACCCGCATTGTCGAGAGCAGCCGCCTGGGCCGTTTCACCGCCGAAAAATTCATGTCCCTGGTCGGCACCCGCAGCATGGCCGGCCGATACATGCTGGGCATGGCCAACGGATTTCTGCCCTGCGGCCCGGTGTACGCCGTGGCCGTGGCCGCCCTGACCGCGCCGACCCCCCTGCACGGAGCCCACACCATGGCGATGTTCGGCCTGGGCACCATGCCGGTCCTGATTGCCGTCGGGCTGGGCGCCGGCCGTCTGGCTTCCTCGCTACAACGGAAATTCAACTTCGTGGCGGCGATCCTGGTGATGATCGTGGGGCTGGAATTTTTGTTCCGGGCGGGAAAACTGTTTGGATTTATTGAAGCCATCAAGTGGGGGTTTTTGCCGGTTTGGTGATGGAGATTTTGGGGTTGCCGGGTTGATTTCTGATATTCATAACCTGCTGGAAATAATGGTGCTTATATAGTTTTATTCTAGCTTGTTTCGCTTTTTTTTCGTATATTGTTGGGGACCTCCCATGCACATCCCCCAGGAGGATTATCATGTCCGCTGTTTCCTATGTTCCCGATCAACCTGCCGCCAAGGTCCACGCTTCTTTGAAGCACTCACTGGCCGCCATGGACACCGCCCACCAGTGCGCTGTTCTGTGGTTCGGCGAGATCATGCGCCGTGGTCTTTTTCGTGATTTTGGCCACTCTTCCATTAACCAGTACGCCATTGTGAAACTGGGTTTTTCCAAATCGCGGACCGATGATTTCATTCGCTTGGCGCAGCAACTCGAAAAACTGCCGGCCGTGCGCGAAGCCGTGGCCTCCGGTGAACTCGGCTATACGAAGGCGCGGGAAATCGTAGGGGTTGCCACCCCCGAAACCCAGGACACCTGGCTCAGGGTCGCCAAGGGAACACGCAAGGATCTGGTCCGCGAGGTTAAGAAGGCCAAGCGTGCGGCAAAAGTGGATCCGGCCCAGGGTGAGCTGCTGCCTGTTTCGGCGCCCGTGGTGGCGCCCCGCGAACTGCCGGTTCGCTTTCAGGTGGACCTGACGCCCGAGCAGGAGGCACGGCGGTCGGCGATGGTCGAGCGGTTGCACAAGCTGGGCGGGGTGCCGAATGATCGGGCGGAGCTGATGCTGGAAGCTTTGGCTGCCCTGTTGGAAACAAAGGAGTTACAGAGTCAGAAGTGCCCCTTATAGGGAGAGTC
>JAUVII010000109.1 GCA_030592845.1 Candidatus Krumholzibacteriia bacterium
GCCAGCCTGGCAGTCAAATTTTCCAGTAATACCGTGGGGTAAGGAGCACTGTAAATATCGGCGTAGGGTGATGTGCCGTCCCAGGTCGCAACGGATTGGCCGGAGGGGCCGGCGAAGGTGTCGCGAATAACATGTCCCCTGTCTTCAGTCAGGATATCGGCGATCGGCAGGACACCTGAGCATACGAATCTCTCGGCCCAATGCTCGGCCGCCCGGCGCTTTCCCTCCTCGTCCAAAACCAGCGATCCTACGGTCCAATCCACACTCATCAAATGGGGAACCAGACGGAACAGGGATTCTGCCTTCGTGCTGAGGTCGCCCAGATCCGGGCTGGTCTCCTTGTCATAACGCACGAGAACTCGGGTGCCATCCAGCTTGACATCGAACCCCAGCTCGCGAAAGAAGAGTTGGATGGCCTCGAGGTCGGATCCCGGATGGACATTGAGCTCGTAGTTGCTCACGCCGAGATACTGCAGATCGATCATGCCGCCGCGTTGAGGCGGGGAATAATCGATGCGCAGAAACGCGGGATGGTTGCGGAAGGCGATGTAGTAGTGGACCTCGTTGCCGAATACGAAGGCGTTGATATCGGGAAAGATGCGTTGACCGTAGAGTAGTTGCCGCGTGAACCCCTCGACCACGATGCGAATGGGATAGATCAGCCAGGGCTCGGAATTCCGCTCGGCGACGGTTTCGAATTCAGCATAACAAATGGACTGGACCAGCGTGGTTTGACCATCGGCTTCACTCAACAAGATATCCACGCTGTGGCTCGGTGAACGGCTCGTATCCACCAGTTCCAGACCCAGCCGCAAACCTTCCTGGTGCAGATATCTCTTGAGGCCGTGAATTGTACGAACTTCACCCAGATTGCCGGGGTCCTCGAACATTTGCAGCAATCTGGTGGCTTCCGCGTTGACGCCAAATCCGTCCTCATCCTTTTCCAACTCCTCGAGAACCCGTCGTTTGAGGGTTTCGTAGACGTTGGGGAGAATACGAACCTCTTTCGAAACAGCCCCGAACAGAATGCCGTAATCCTCCACGATCCTGTCCATATGACCCAGGATTCGCGCGACCTTGGCCCGACCGAGAGGGGCCAAATCCATGATTTCACCCAGAAGTTCCGCATGCACGATATTCAGGGACCGGAATCTGCCGATGGGGTCATCGTCCCCGGCACCGTGCTCCTCCATGGACACGGAAAACCCCTGGGCAACTGCCACGACACAACAGTCACCGACCACAACTTCCTTCATATCCGTAAACAAATGAGCCTGCTGCGGTGAAACCATCAGGGGAAGGGAGCCGGAAACTTCGATCTTCACAAACCTCTGGAAACGCATACCCAGATTGGCGTGCTCCCAGCCGACCTGGGCAAGAACGTCACGCACCGCTTTTTCGCCGAACTCCCCGGCGGCCTTTTCCAGGGATGCCGACACGGTAGCGCCCCGGTCGGTCCCACTGATCGCAAGATGGTCCACGTACCCCGCCCCCGTGTAATCCAGATAGGATTTTAGCAGGGTATAGATTACCGGACCGAGCAGTAGCCGGGACGATGCCGCCGACACTCTGGCCCCCTCCCCGTCGAGAAGCCTGGCCAGAAACATGCGCACCGATGTTCGTTTTTCCCTGAAGACCAGGGCCACGAGCGGATCACCCTGGCGTCGGCTCCTCTTTTTGAAAAACCCCCGGAGGGATTTGGCCAGGCACCGGGTTGTCCCGGCATCGGCGGCCAGGCCTTCTTCCATTGAAAGGATGCACCCAAGGGTCTCCAGAACGTCGTCGGTAACGAGGATCAGACCTGCATCGATCAGTTGGCATGTCAGTTCCAGGGCCTGACGCTGAAGTTCCTCGTCTTCGGCGCCCAACATTATGTCCAGCAGTGGCCAGGGCCGCTTCATCTCAGCAGTAATATCCGCAAGCAAGGTGAAAACGGGACTGGAAACGGTCCCCTCATGGTTTGCAAACAAACTGGCCAGCTTTTTCAGATGGTCCATGTCCGGCGCGGATGGAGGATGCTCCACGAGATCGCGAAAACGGTTGCAACAGATCGTCACCCGGTCCTCGTCGCCCCGGATCAGGTCCATCTCTTCAGCTATGGTGTCCAGAAGGTTGGAGATTCTTCGGTCGGACGAACCGGCGGGAGAACTCGATTTCATACGTCGCACCCGACACCTCCCAACAAGGCGGGCGGAAAGCTTAACGTTAGAACAACACATAGATTATCGGACCAATTATCATGGTTGTCAAATTTTTAACAACTCCTACTTAAGATATGGGATTCGTCCCTCCTTTCTAAATTGTTTTGACCAGAAAATGTAATGGCCATAGGATTTCCGTGGTACGTTACACCCGGTATCGGTTCAGAAAGGGTTGAAAAAGTGAATCGAACGAACATCGTTCTCTTTCTAATAATTTTGCTGACCTTACAGGCGGCCGGCCAGGCCCAGGGCACCACACCCATCGAGGACGACTACGAAAACCCCACCAGCGATTGGCGATTCATCATCAGCCCCTACGCGTGGCTGGCCGGGCAGGCCACCGATGTCGGGGGTCAAAAAATCAGGCAGTCATTCAACGACGTCTTCTCCCTGACCAATGCCGGGTTTCAAATCAATACCGCCGTCATGTACAAAAAATGGATTTTCCTGGCCGACGGAACTTTTGCGAACCTGGGTTCGAATATCGAGCAGGGGCCCACGACTATCAACGTGGAGATCAAGCAATCAATTATCGATTTGAAATTGGGCTATCTGGTCTTGTCGGATATTGAAAAAGACGATGTCGAGAGCGTTATCAGGGGTTGGGCCCTGGAAGTGAACGCCGGGGGAAAATACTGGAAGAACGATGTCACCGTTGATTACAAAGTTATCATCGGAAGTTGGCCGATTGAGGGCGGATTCACCGAACCCCAGGCCTGGTGGGACCTCATGGTCGGACTCAAGGCCAGGTTCATTTTGAGCCGGTCGGTCCTGCTGAGTGTCGCCGCCAACGGGGGCGGTTTCGGCATTGGCGATTCATCCAAATTTGCCTACGACTTTGCCTATCTGAATACTTTCAAGGTCTCGAACCTGATCTCCGTAACCGCTGGTTACAGGACCTTCAGGTACAAACGTGAAGATGGAGCAGGTGACGACCTTTTGGAAACGAAGGTTTCCGCCTTCGGACCATTGCTGGGAGTCTCATTCGTTTTCTAGGTCCTGATGACCTGGTTTGGCTCAACTGCGGGGGATTGACCGGAAAATGTTGATCATCGGATGCGGATACATCGGACGGGGCCTGGGCGCCCGGTACCTTCTGGACGGCGAGCCGGCCACCGGCGTGGTGTTTTCCCTCGAAAGCACGCTCCAGTTGCGGAAGATCGGCATCGAACCGATAGCCCTGGACCTCGACAAATCCCTGGAACAACTGCCCCTCGAGGGCGAAAAACGGATCTTCTACTTCGCTCCCCCGCCCGATTCTGGAATTCGCGACACACGCATTGGCCGCTTCCTGGGCGCCCTTCGCAAACGGCGATGTTCGCCTCGCATCGTCTACATCAGCACCACCGGAGTATACGGGGATTGCCAGGGCGACTGGGTCGATGAAAGCCGTCCCGTACAGGCCGGCACCGATCGCGCGCGCCGACGTCTCGACGCCGAACATTCCCTGCTGGAATGGGGTCTGCAGGATGAAGGTGAAGTGGTCATCCTCAGGGTCGCGGGCATCTACGGTCCCGGGCGATTGCCGTTGGCGCGCCTGCGCCAGGGACTGCCCATGATCCACGAGTCCGAGGCTCCCTGGACCAACCTGATCCACGCCGACGATCTGGTTTCCGTCTGCGAAGCCGCCATGAAACGCGGCACCGACGGCGAGATCTACAACGTATCCGACGGCAACCCGGGCAACATGGCGCATTACTTCAACCTGGTCGCCGACCTGGCGGAATTGGACCGGCCACCGATCATCAGCCGGGCGAAGGCCCAGAAGGGATTGCCGGCCACCATGCTTTCCTATCTTCGGGAAAGTCGCCGCATCGACAACAGCAAAATGCTCAATGAGCTGGGTGTTACCCTGCAGTTTCCCACCCTCGGACAAGGGTTGCCGGACTGTCTTTAGATCAGTGTCATCCGGACCGCCGGATTTGCTCTTCGCTTACCTGAGAAAGCCTCGCTTATTCATCGTATTGGCGTAAAGATACAGCACCACGGCAATCACGAATATCGCCGCGGTAAACCCCAGGGACGCGCCGCTTCCCATGATTTCCATTCCATTGGATAAGATATAGTTGTGAAATGTGGTCAATACCATCGCGAGGAGTGAAACCAGGAACACCAATACCGCGAGCTTTCTTTTGAGCAACAGCAACAGCGCGCCCAGGACTCCACCCCAGACAGCAATCGCCCAGGACGCGACCACCCAAACCGGAAAACCGGTGAAATACGCGAGTTGCTCCGGAGTGAAGTTGCTCAGATAGGATTCGTTTTGGGTCTGCGTCATCACGTAATCAAATGCGCCCATGGCGTTCCACAGGGTGGCGATGATACCGACCACCCACAGGTGCCAAGGCGTGCCCGCCGTTTGGGTCTTCTGCATTTCAGCCACGTTCTTCTCCTTGGTATGGAAACTCAAGGACCCGCGATGATCCAGGTCGATCACGCGGGCCCCTTGTTGCTCTTTGTCCTGTCGTTTGACCGGTCTCAGCCCTCGAATCCCAGGTTCTTCGGCTCCTGGGGAGGTTTATTCATGGTCTGACCGGTGACCGGAATTTCTTCGGTCACGATCTCGAAACTGAACTCGTCAAGCCAGGCCTGGCCCGGACCGGCTAGCAGAATACCGAAGGTAATGTTTTTGCTGTTGCCCGGAATATCCAGGACGATCTCGTATTTCTTCCAATCCAAGGTACCCTTGATCGGCCTGGACTGCATGTTGTCGAAACTCAGCGCTACTTCCTCTTTCCCCGTACCGTCGACCCGCATCCATAGTCCGGCCCACTCTTCGATTTTATCGGCTTTGACGAAGGCCGACATACGGACACGTTTGCCTACATATTTTTCCGCGCTGAACGACTGGACGATGGTACCGAAATTTTCGGGGGTCATCGTCTTCGACTTGATATAGGCGGCCACTCCATCCCCGTGGCCCGCCTCACTGTCCACCCCGATATCATAGTCCTTGGTATTACCGGCCATCCAGCCTTCCGGCAAGGAATCACCGGCAACGGCCATGGACCCGATTGTAATAAGCAGTGCGAGTATGATGCTGATCCTGCGCAAGTGCCCTCTCATGCCCATCCCCTTTTTTTGAACCCGGAATCCTCTGTTTCTGATCGACCATCTCAAAACAGCCAATATTGGTCAACTGTTCCCTTTTAATTCAAATCAGAACAGCCTCCAGGCCAACAACATCACCAAGAACGCCCCGCCATAAAGCCCGGGGATAAGATAAAGCGGCACCGTGCGCCAACCCGAGGCGGGAACGTGTTCTTGAATCAACTTCCGCACGACCAGAAAACCCAGCACAACTCCGATACTCATCAACAACAACGACAGGACCGTCACCACCGGGTCGCGCCAGGCGGGCAAGGGCGCCAGCATCGTGGTCTTATCGAGAATACCGCGTGCAGTCTCAATCCCCAACGAATCGGACACGGCATATTCCCAATAGGGAATGCGGGAAGTCATTTTGAGCAGCGCCTTGATGGCGTGAGCGGCCGCCATGACCGGGATGAAAGCGATCCCGAAACGGAGCAGGTATTGGCCTATCGGGAGCCGTCCGCCGGAAAGGCGGAACACCCCATACGGCAACAGCCACAGAAGAGCCGGCAAGGCGACGAACAGCGTCAGCGACTTCACCAGGCCGCGTCCCCATAATCCGCTTGCCCCCACGATTTGCTCCATGCTTTTCGGTGCCCAAAGCAGGAGCTCCTTCGTCGTGGACCACTCCGTGAATACCTCGTAAACCACGAAGCCGGACACCACCAGACAGAATACGACTTGCGCCGGAGTGAGGGGCTTGAGCTCCAGTATTTCCTTGAACCATCGTCTTGGGAACCAACCGGGATTGGGCCGCCCGTCCAGCCCGGGGTTGTTGTAGTCACATGCTTTCAGGCATTGGCCGCAGAGAAGGCATTCATTGTTGTCGATAAGCTCGGCGGGATAGAGCCCGACACCGCAACTCCGCCCCTGGAATTCATAGGCGGTTTTGTTCGAAATGCATGATTTGTCTTTGCATTGGGCACAGACGGATTTGTCTTTGACACCCCAGCCCATGGGGGCAAGCCGCGCGTAAAGTCCCAAAAGATGTCCCACCGGGCAGAGATAGGCACAGAAAGCATTGCGGGAAAACAACAGGCCGGTGGCGATAGCCAGAACGAACAGCGACAGCAGGTAGAACGCCATTCGAAAGGGAACCCGATGGATGGATAGGGTGTGGATACCAACGACCAGAATGAGAACATAGAAAACCGTCATCAACCACCCGGAGCGCAGGAGAGCCGGGGGCTTGCGTTTCAGGCCAACCTTGGCAGCCAGTGAAGTCACCAGTTCCATCGGACAGACCATGCACCAGACACGTCCAAGGAATATTGCCGACAGTATGATCAGCGGCCACCAATAGGACCAGACCATCAGGTTCGCCATGTTCGTATTGCGCAGCACCTTGGCAAAGGCCATGTCATCGGTGTTGGCGGCCAGACCACCCATGATCAGCAGGATAAACACGCCAAGCGTCAGCAATTGAAATACCAGGGGAAACCATTTCAAACGGAATAATCGGTTGATCATTTTCTCGATGCTCTTCCTGTCCGGCCAACGCCGGGTTCAGTTGCGAATTCCATGGGCCCGAGTCTGGTACACATGGGAAGTAACAAAGGATTTTGTCAGGTGCAAGCTTTTATCAGCCCGCCATATGTCCACTCAGTTCCGCGGCAAGAAGTACCCTGAGCTCCCCGAAAAAAAGATCCCTGACCCTCTGGGTGTGCAGTGCCTCGGGAGGACTTAGATTCGTCTCGTCCCTCAACATATAGGCTTTGGGCTCCACCTGGAGCGCATACGAATTAACCCATCTTTCCCAAAACCAGTCGGCCGATCCGAACTGGACGAAGTCGGGATCAACCGCCGGAATTCGTGCGAGCGATTGCCGCAGCGCTCGTCCACGACGGCTGTTTTCCAGGCAAAAGGTGATATATGCGATTCTATATTTCGCCAAACCGGAAAAGCCGGGCGGAATCGATTCGAGATTGTGGGAGTCTTGCCCGGGGGACCAAAGAAAGTGACCGAAACAACACTGGATGGTGAAGCAATGAGGGAGTGTGGCAAACCCGTCAATGATATCCGTGAGGGGGTCGTCGATGGTGGCAAGGTCCAGTTCGGCAATAGACCTCTGCCTTGCGTGGGCGTAACCACTGTTTTCCACAAAATCCCTGGCTTTGGTAAACGTCTCCAATGTCGACCAACTCCGATGACGGGGTCACGTTGGCTTCAGCCGCATGCGAGGCCTCAGGGCGGTTTACCGCACCAGCGACATGGTTCGGATCACGGATTGGCCACCGGCTGTCAGGCGACAGAAGTACGTGCCCGAGGCCACCGACCGGCCCCCGTCGTCCACCCCGCGCCAGACTGCTGTACTGAGACCTGCCGGCATCGCGGCGCCCTCGTGCAGAGTGCGCACCAACCGGCCGCCAACGTCGTAGATCCGGAGGGTCACCCGACCGGGCTGCGGCAACTCGAACCGGATGGTCGTCACCGGATTGAACGGGTTCGGCGAATTCGACAACAGGGCCAGGCGGCCGGAAGCTTCAGGCCCGGCTACGGCCGATACGCCGCCTCCGAACCGTTCAACCGTAATGTTATCGAACAGCGGGGCATGGCTGCGGCAGTGGGACTCTTCAAAAAAGAAATTCTCGACGACGAGGTCGACCACGATTTCCGTCGTGCCCATCGGTGTTGCCAAAACGGCTTCCAGCCGATACCAGTCCTTCTGGTTGCCCTGAAACAGCACCGGGGACCGTTCAAAACTCGCCAGACAGCCCTCAATGTAACTGCGGATGTGCCAGAGGTAGTACTTCTGACCGTTGGGATCGATATCGCGATAGACGTCAAAGGCCAGCCGAACGCTGTCGACGGTGCCAACCAATGGATCTCCGGCGAGGTCACGGGTCAGATCGATCATGGGCGACCGTATCAGGCTGCGTGATTCCGGCACGACCAGCTGTTCGGGATGGCCGGCGCATCCGTAATCGCGGTCGGAATCCGCATAGAATCCCCAGAACCAAGTGCCGTTCACCTGTAAGGTTTCCTGCAGGGTCGCCGTTCCGTCGACCAGCAATCCGCCGCTGTAAGCGTCCCGGTTCGGTTCGGCGTACCAGTGACCGTCGGCGGTCACGGTATCGCCGACCGCCTCGCTTTCAAAGTCCTGGTAATCGACCACGCCGCCCGCGTCGCTGACGGTCAGGCTGTCCACGACAAAGGCAATGTGTGAAACACCGCCGTAGGGGAACTCGTTGTCGATGGCGCCATCGGATCTGAAGTGAAAGCGAAAACGCAGGCTGCCGTCGTGAGCGGCAGCCGGTACGGTGTAGCTCTGCGCGATCGGCCCGCAGGGCGCCAGGAATCCGCAATTGTAGGTGTCCAAGGGAATCCAGAAGCCGTTCAGATCCTCGAAAGCCAGATAGACATAGTCGTAGCCTGCCTCCGTGGCGGTCTCCATCAGGAAGCCGAGCATGACGTCCCCGGTGACCGCGAACGGCTGCGAAATCAGATTGTCGTTCCAGTTGCTTCCATAACCCGGCGCAGAGGACCAATGGCAGGTCTGCGGATCTTCGGCGGTCGCCCCACACCACATGGAACGTTGCCCGGCGAGGGCCGTGGCCTCGTGTCCGTCCCCCGCGAAATCCTCGATGTGGAAGTGGGTGGTTTCGGCTTCGAAGCGGGACAAGGCCCGCCACCCCTGGGCATCGGGGCCGCCCCCGGCAGCGTTGAAATCAAAGGAGGCGACGGGAATTGGCGGGGCCGCAATGGCCTGCATCGGCCCGGACACCATCACTGCCGCGGCAACCGCGGCCATCACGGCCGTCCGGAAAATGAAACCTGAAATGGGCCACATGGGTGCACCTCTGAAAAACCGGAAGCAATTTATCCTGATTCCCATGATAGCGGATCGGCCGGTCCAACGTCAAGCCAGGTGCGTGACAAGCGGCTTTGTCTGGTGCAATCCCTTGTTATGGCTTAATTAACTCAGCTTCCTCGCAACATAAACACCATAGCTGTAATACTGTTTATATTTCTTATAAAGAGAGATTTCTTTCTTTTCGGCCTCTACAATTGCTTGAGCCTCCTCGTTATTCGCATTCCGAGCAAGGAATTCGGTAAAACTGTTTTGTATTGGCCGGTAGTAATTCTCTAACCAGCAGTGCTCTGGTAAAACAAAATAGCCAATCGGAGAATAGCTGTTCTTCTCCAGTACCCCTATTTTTGAAGATGCCGTATTTATTTCTGGATACTCACCTTCCCAATGTCTCTGGAGTTCTGGCGGGCGTGATGCGGTTGTCCAGGTAATTTCCGAAACAACCAGTAGTCCGCCGGCTTTCAGATATCGACTCCAGTCTTTTACACCTCGTTCAAAACCGATGTTATAGATCGCCCCCTCAGACCAAATAACGTCATATTCCTCATCTCCAAACGGAAGATCGTCCATTGAACAAAGAAGAGTCGTTATTTTTTCAGAAAGCCCCATATTCTTGGCCCTGCCTTCAAGTACTTCAAGAAAGTCCTGAAGGAAGTCCACTGCCGTAATCTGAGCTTTCAAGAGACGAGCGAGCAATAGGGTGGAGGCCCCCGTACCACAGCCTATATCAGCAATCTTCAATGGCTCAGTTCGGTCTATCATAGCCAGGCTGAGAGCCTTTTCTGTCTCTTCTTCCCCGCCTGGTCCCTGCCGGTTTGCCCGTTTATGAAGGTCTATCAACAGTTGGTAATCATCCACTGATCAATCCTTGCCTTTTTGTAGCCATCACGTTGGATTAACCTGCAAACGGTTGTTAGGCATAACCTTAAAAAATGCGACATCACCCCCCGGTACCCTGCACGCTCGGGGCGCGGTCGGCCAGCAACTTAACGTTAGCTTCTCCCTTGACCCGATTGTCTTTGGCATCCAGGCCTATGAAGTACCACTTAACTACCTGCTCAGGCACACAGTCTATCACGCTACGATTCCGCACGTCGGTATATGATTCGCCCGGCCTCAGCTCCGAATTTGGGCAATCGTACATCTTCGCAAAGTCACTGGAGGTAAAGGTAAACGGAACCTCATTCCCGTAAGGCAATTCCCACTGCTCGTTCCTCTCAACGAAATAGCCAAATTCAACAATTCTTACGGGTCCCACCATGGAAGAAACTGTTGTGCTGTGTTTCCACTGAACCCCGCTGAGGCTGGGAGTATGTAGTGTAGCAAAAACCGGGTCCGGAGTGTGGGTGACCGCCAGGCCCTCAGGTAATGACGCAAGCTCGATGAGCTTGAGGCTGGGTTCAAAGGGCGCTACTGATTTTTGCTCCGCCCAAGCAGAACCGGCGGAACTACAGAAAATCAGAATTGAAACGAGAAGAATATGCTTCATGAGTTTGGCCTCATTTTTTGCTGAAGTGAAATTGGCGAGAAGGCGACCTCAGATACACCCTCTACCCACCTGAACTAGAGGGAATCATTTGTGGGCGCCAAAGTTCCCGATCACCCTCAACTTCATGCCTTACGTTGGGTTTACCTGCAAAGATATTTGGCGCGGGCC
>JAUVII010000225.1 GCA_030592845.1 Candidatus Krumholzibacteriia bacterium
CCATGGTAGTGATCTCTTCGCGTCCGTTGTGCCCGCCCGCTTCGAATCCTTCGCAGACCACCGCGTCACATCCGGCGTCCCGGCACTTGACCGCCAGGCCAGGGCTGGCCACCACGTGGACCACGATACAACCCGCGTCCTTGAGGGGACCAATGACTTTATTTGGCGACCCGGCCGAGGTGAAAAAGATCTTAACCCCTTCAGCCAAAGCAATTTCCACACATTCGGAACTGTGGGGGTACAGCAGGGGGATATTGACCCCGAAACCCTTGTCGGTCAGGGTCCGGGCCTTTCGGATCTGATCACGAAACAGATCCGGACGCATGCTGCCGGCGCCGATCAATCCCAGGCCGCCGGCCGCGGACACCGCCGCGGCAAGCTTGGCGCCGCTGTTGCAGATCATCCCGCCCTGGATGACGGGGTGATCGATATCCAGCAATTTGCATATTCGGTTGTCGGGCCAAGGTTTCATGGCCGGCAGTGTAACATGGCGCCTGAAATTTCGGCCAACATTTCGGCTCGGGGTTGTTGCTGATCAAAAATATCGTTACCATAATTCATGTGGGGAGTCTCAAAATCCCTCGCCCGGGGGGAGGAAATGCCATGCATTTCCGGATCGAGCATGAGGGTGATATCAATTTTATTCATCCCGTGGGAAATTTCGACGGCAGCCGGGATTGTGAACAGCTTCAAACCCTGATCACGGAAATCGCGGCCTCAGGCTGTCATAAGGTCGTATTCAGTTTTTCGCTGACCAATTGGATCAATTCCTGCGGTGTGGGCAAGCTCATTGCCGCCAAATTCGCTATCGACAAAATTAACGGCCGCTTTGTCATCTGCGATTTGGATGATCGCAACATGAGTGTGATCAACACCTTACGACTTGACCAAATTTTCGAGATCCACGATTCCCTTCAGGAGGCGGTCGAAGCGCTAAAAGAAGACAGCTTTTCCGGGATCCGACCCTGAATGGGGGAACCCGACCAAAACCAGAAAAGGGGTGCCCATGACCACCGACTTGAAATCCCTCTCGTCCCTGTTTACCAGTTCCGATCCCGAAAAAATTCACCAGGCCCTGCAAATCGTCCGCGAGGAAGTGTCCCGCGTTGGCAGCGACCAGGCGCGTCCGCTGTTCCAGATGGTTTCTTCGCTCTTCTACATCGATCCCCACGACGACCCCGAACTGGCTTCGATCCTGGATGAGGCGATCTCTCTGGTCACCGGTTTCGGGGAATGGGTCATTCCCCATCTGGTGGACAATCTGGACCAGGGTGATCTCAAGGCGCAGATGGCCTCGGCTGAGGCCCTGGGTCGTATCGGGGCCGACGCCGTCGATCCCCTGGTGGAGAAATATCACGCCACCCGCGACCCCGAAAGCCGGTCTTTTGTCCTTTACGCCCTGGGCAAGATCAACTCACCGCAAGTCGATAGGGCGGCTGAACTGGCCTTGGCCGGGGCGCGGTCACAGGACTTGGAGTTGCGGGACACCGCCACCCGTACGATCGGCCGGTTCGCCGCGGCGATCCCCGCCGACCAGCTCAAACCGGACATCCTGGACGGCTACTACGATTCCCTGCGCGCCAATCTGGCCGATTCCAACAAGGGCGTGAAGGCCAAGGCGGTGCGCAGCCTGGGCAAACTGGCCCGGTTCAAACATCTGGATCCCGGCCGGAAACGGGAATTGCGGGTCATCGCGTTGAACCTGCTGGGCGAGGACGATGAATTCCGCTGGGACCGGACCTTCGTGGTGCGGAGGGAGGCCCAGGAGGCTTTGGAATACTTCGAGGGGTGAGGCCAACAAACCTGTGTTGAAGCAATCGAAAAAGTGCCCCCAGGGGCACTTTTTTGCAATGATATTGGTAATAGGCTGCAGCCTGGGATACCTTGGCAACTGGTTGGGACTCCTATTCCTTGAACCCTCACACATTCCGGAGTGAAACCATGTCCCGTCCAGGATTTTTCCTTCTCGCGGCCACGCTTCTTATCGCTCTCAGCGCCTGCAGCGACGACAGCACCGCCCCTCCCGGCGAGGCCACCGTTACGGTTGCCGGCATCGTCACCAGAAGCGACACCGGCCAACCTCTTGCTGGTACTACGGTAGTGTTGACCACCGCTGAATTCGTTGTCATCCAGGCAGCGAAGGTCGACCAGGACGGCGCCTTTTCCTTCGGTGACATCCCAGCCGGATCGCTGCTGCTCTACGCGATCCATGAGGGCTTTGAGATGGCCGAACCAAAGGCTTCGCGCGTCAATATGCAGGGGGGGCAAACCTGGAACGCGACGTTGTTGATGATGGAGTTTGGGGACCCGAATCTTCATTTCCGAATCAAGGGACGGATAACCGACGCGGCGACCGGCGCGCCGTTGGACGGGGTCTGGATCGCCAGCAGCAGTCTTGCCGAAGCAGGCAATACTGTGCGTTATCTGATGAACAACAGCGGCCTCGACATCGCCGTCAGTGACGAAGATGGCCAATATTCTTTGCCGATGTACGGCGTGGAGGAATTCTGGGGTGGCCCGATTATCGGCCTCAGCCCCATCTCATGCGGACGTGAGGGTTACCGGTCACGGACCTTTGCAGGGGAAGGACCGGACTTCAGCCATGAACCCTGGTTTCCCGGTGGATTGTTGCCCGTCCCCGCCGATTCCGTACTCGTACTCGACATCGCGCTGGAACCCGTTCCCGATAGTGGACTGCCCTCCGAAGCGACGGGAACCGTGCGGGGGATCGTACAACATGACAGCCAACCCCAAAGCGGGGTCCTGGTCACCATGACCCTTATTGCCGTGGCCGATTATGACACGGTTTTCGATCCCGCCGCCAAGGTGGCCTTTCATGAGAGTTCCGTACGCTCGGGTAAAGACGGCTCGTTTGAATTCAAGGTGGAGCCGGGATTCTACGCCCTGAGGGCCGGGCTACTGCCCGACGACGGATGGTGCCGCGATAACGGCCCCTCCAATCTGGAGGTTGTTGCTGAACAAGTCACCGATGTGGGAACCATCACCCTGGGTTCCGCGATATCGCCTCTGCACCCGGTCCCCGGATTAAACCTCACCAGCGTGCCGGTCACGCTCTCCTGGACACCCATCGCCGGCGCGGATTTCTACAGGGTCACCGCGAGCATCAATTCCTTCAGACCAAACGAGTTTGACCTGGGCACAACAGTTGAAACGGAGCTGGGCTGGGAATTGAACATGCCGCCGTCCGGGGAAACCTATTTGGTTCGTTGGCGGGTTTTCGCCATGCGGACCGATCAAGGGCCTAACCCAGTGACCTTTTCCTGGTTCGAGGTACCCGCGACTTTCACGGTTACCAATGAGGACAGTCCCTAGAGCCCCAGTTCCACCCCCACCGGCACCAGCGCGTCCAGAACGTGGGCGATCACTTCGTCACGCTCCAGCCCGAGGTCTTCCGCGCCCTCAGCAATCTCCTCGCGGTTCACCTTGGCCGCGAAATCCTTCTTCTTCAATTTCTTGCGCACCGACTTGACCTTCACCTGGGCGATCTTCTTATCGGGCTGAACCATGGCGCAGGCCATGCAGAAACCGCACAGCTCATCGACGGCAAACAGCCACTTGGCACAATCGTTTTCACGCGGCACCCCGGTGTAGGCGGCGTGGGAAAGGATGGTGCGCACGAATTCCTCGGGATACCCCCGCTCGCGCAGGATGTCCGCCCCCTTGAGCGGGTGGTCGGGCGCCTCGGGATACATCTCGTAGTCGAAGTCGTGCAGCAGACCGACCGCCGACCAGTATGCGACATCGCCCCCGGTCCGTTCCGCGGCCGCCTTCATGGCCGCTTCCACGGCGTAGGCGTGGCGGCGCAAACCATCGGTCTTGGTGTATTCCTGCAACAAGGCCAGGGTGGTTTCGCGTTGGTACAGGTTGCTCATGGGGCCTCCATCACATTTGATCCCTGGTAACGCCCAGCCCTGATATCAGGGCCTGGCGACATCAAACTTCAAGTTCAGGCTCGGCGCCTTCGCCGGATTACAACAAAAGATCGTCTTCATGTTCGCGAAGCCAAGCCATGCTGGCGCGATGGCCGGGGCAGACCTTGTCCAACAGGGCGTAGAACCGGCGGCTGTGATTCAGGTGGGCCAGGTGGCAAATTTCGTGGGCTACCACCGCGTCGACGACATCCGGCGGCGCCATGATCAACCGGTAGCAGAAAGACAAGGTGCCGCGCCCCGAACAGCTGCCCCAGCGGCTGGTGCGTTCACCCACGATTACCCTCCTGGGGAACAGGCCGATGCGGTCGGACCAAAGCGCCGTTCGTTCGGTAAAATCCTGTCGGGCCAGTCGGCGCAGGTACTTTTCCAGGACAGGGCGCACATCGAAAACGTCGGCCGGAGCCAGGGCCAGGGTCAGGGAATCGTCAGTCAGGTCGATGACGGGACGCTTCCTGCCATTTGGCAGGTTGGTGATTGCCAAATAGCGGGGCGTCCCCAGGATCGAAATCTCGCTGCCGGTGGAAAACTGGCGGATCTGGGGTCCGTGGCGGACACCGAATTCGTCAGCCTTGGCGTCGATCCAGTCGGCCCAGTGCTCCAGCAACTCCGGCACCACCTTCAGCCCCACGCGATAGGGCAAGGTAATGACCACCCCGTCCCGTTTGCAGACCTGAACCCCCATCTTGCGGGCCCGGCGGCTGTGCCGGACCCGATAACGAACGGGTTTGCCCTTGATCAGGGTCAGAGTGGTTCGGTCGGGCAAACGATGGCTCAAGCGGCGGCAGCCTTTCCTTCATCGATCTTCTTCGTGACGGCGATGAACACCAGCAGCGCGATCAGCGAGATCAGGCCGACGCCGACATAGGCGTACCACAGGTAATGGGCGTGAGCGTAGGCTTCGGGCATCG
>JAUVII010000241.1 GCA_030592845.1 Candidatus Krumholzibacteriia bacterium
AACCTGAAGCCGTCAGATCGGGCGCTTTGGGCCTTCCTCACCCGGATTCTCCCCGATTGGCGGCTCTACTGGCGTTGGCGAAGCAAGCCTGTACTCGGTAGACTACATCATCTCTACTTCCGCGACGCCGCCTAGTTGCTGCCGACCGGATTGGGCGGGTGGCCGTGGAGCGAGCCGTCACGGATGGCAAATACATCGGATGGATTAATTGGGAGGCACAGGGCCCGCAGTCCAGTGAATTGATGGTTTCTACCGAACCAACATCACCTTCCTTCGATCGATCGCCGCCTCCGATTCCAGGCGGACCGTGTATACACCGGAAGCCATTACGTGCCCAAAATCGTTGCAACCATCCCAGTGTTCGGTATGGGTGCCCACTTCAAGCACCTCGTCCAGCAGGACGCGTACGCGACGGCCCGCCAGATCATAAACGCATAACTTTACTCCCATGGGAGCTGCCAGAGAAAATTCGATGGTTGTCTTCGGATTGAAGGGGTTCGGATGGATCTGCTTGATGAGAGCAAGGGGAACAGGGTTTAGATGAATCTGTTCCGTCGCCACGGGAGACCACTTGTCATCTGCCGCGGCCATTTCAATGGTATAGGTAAACATACCACCGGCAACCAAATTCGGGCTGTTATCCAGAGCCCGGAAGCGGCGGGCGCCCTCGCGGACAACAGGCACGGACCAGGTCAGGGACGAAGATCCCTCCGGGCCATGGGCAGTCAAACGAACGGCCTCAACATCCAGGTCAAAATCACCTTCCCAACGCGCCTCCACCGCGCCATGCCCGCCCTGCAGTGAGAGAAAATTCATGGACACTGGAGAAAGTCCACTTGATCCCAAGGCGTAGGCCTTGTAGTTGGTCACGAAATACGCAGTCCGGTCTCCAACACCCAGAGCGCCTAAAACAGAAAATGGATGCAACACGGCCCAGCTCCCATCACGAGCATCGTGAGCATAGAACACGTTGTAGTAACTTCCGGTGGCGCTCTTGGCCAGGCCTATGAGATCGGGTCCACTATGGATAACGCCAGTAGCTTCGAGGGTATAACTGCTCCATGTGCCGGTGATCAGGCTGTAGGCTTGGACATCGTGGTTGGTGTTGTTCAAGGTCATGAAATACTGCTCTCCCCCGCCCGCCCGGTCGAATCCGGACCAGGAATAAACCGTGCCTCGGTGAGCGTCGTATAAGGCAGCCTCTCCTTCGGTTGAATTACAGACTCCAGCGTAGTTATCCGTTATCAAGTAAGAGGTTAATGGCCATCCCGCCAGACTCATGGCGTAGATCTCATGCCTGTAGGACGAGTAGAAGATCGCTTCAGGCTGGGGTTCGCCGGATTTGCGTATATGGACATGTTCGGTGCCCCTGCCCTCACTGGCTTGGGTTCCAGAGGTGTGGTGGAGCCAGGTGTTGTGGTTGCCGTTGTAGCAGTTGACGGTTAACATGCCCTCGCCGGGGCCCTCACTGAGGTAATCCTGGTAGCTCAAGCCCGGGAAGTAGCGTCCGTAGTAGGGATTGGTACAGATGCTTTGGTTCCCACTATCCAGATCTATTCCCACAGCAACTTCATCGTCGTGTCCCACCAGAACATTTCCGGCCAGCTGAAAACTGGCGGTATGATTCAAGGCCAGGGGCAGGATATAGAAGCTGTTGGCGATTCCGTCGAATACCAACAGATCGTCATTTCCCGAATCAATATGCCAGTAGCGGGCGGAGCAAAGCGACCCGCCGGCCCTCAAGCCGGAAAGGCTGATATCCGTGCGGTTGACCATGAGCAAATGGTGCTGCCAATCGCCATGACGCGTATCGTAGCCGTAAATGTTGTAGTGCCTGATGTCATCGGAAAAATCTTCGTAATAATAACCGGCATAGGCCGTCAGCGGGCCGATGGAATCACTATACCAGTTTGCGGCAGCGAGTTCATGGGGCAGTCCATCGGGAAAAGGAACGTGGTCGAAGGTATTGGTCACCGCACTGTAACCCAGGAGATAACGGTTGGGTGACGTTGAGTTTCGAAATCCGGCAAACCCATGATCTATGGGGCCAAGACTACTGGAGATGCCTTGAGATGTCTCATTGAAGCCGTGTAAAAGCTGACTGTAAACGATGTTCGACAAATCCCCGTTAGTCATGCGCATATAGGATACGGCATAGACATCATGACACTCATGCTTGGAAGTTATGTTGGAAATACCCGTTAAGGAGTGGGTATGGCGCTGCCACTGGTCCATCTCGGTATCGAAGACGCAAAACTCCTGGTCGGTCACAACAAGTGCCAATTCGGGTCCACATTGGAAACTGCGGGAAGTGGAGGAGGTGGACAACAGACTGCCTGCGTAGGCCAACTCCGAGACGGTCGAATTCATGGTGTTGAAGACAACCGCCCGGTCCGTCCCGACCACCAACACCAGGAATCCTTTGGCAAGGATCGTCACCAGGGGCATGGGTGTTACGAGTTCGTACTCGGTCCATACACTGGTGCGCGCGTTGAAGAACAGAAGACTGTTGGATGTGGCCTCGGCCACCCCCACCCCGTCACCCCCGGCGGCACAGTAGTCCCATCCATAGCTATCTAGTTCGTACTCGACCCATTCACCAGCTCCAGCCATTGGGACGATCTGCAAGATCAGGAATACGGAAATGGTGAGCTGAATCATCCACTTATTCATGAGGAACCCCCTGTTTTTGCCTGACCAACCCGGTGGGTCTGCCAAAAATCCCGTCCGCCCTGTCCCCGTTGCGGTTACCATCTTTACGATTATAACATAAATGGGTGTTCAAAATCGTTTTTATCGCAGATTCCAGAGCCCTCGCTTCTCGCCAACAGCCCGTCCTCCAGAACATCGCTCTCGGTCAGGCAACCCTACAGCTCAATCAGGGTACCGGTATCCACCACAAAGCGGAAAAGGTGCCTGACGGGCGTGGTAGGACAGACGTCGTGATAAGTGACCATCCCCTCGCTCGGGAATTCCCATTGCAGGGGTACGGAGCACGACGCAACAAGGCGCGCCCGGACTTCGTCCGCCGGAATCCCCAGGATATAGAGCTTCATGTTCTGCGAAAGGAATCTGCCGAGGGCTTCGACGACGCCTCCGTCAAGCTCTTCATAGTATTTCTCGTCGAAGATCTGCATCAGGCTGGAGACCCCCATGGCGAAGCGGATCGGCTCGCTCGTGTAACGATGCAGGTACTGGGCCAGTTGGTATGTCTCCGAAAAGGAGGTCACCATCACGCCCCCGAACTCCTTCAGCAGGTGTTTGATTCGGTGCAGCTGTTCGGAGTCATCAGTGTCCTTTGAATCGAGCACGCTGTTCAGGCTGACCTCGAGCAGCGCGATCGGATCCCGCTTCGATCCGCGAGACTCTTCGCCGAGCCGGAGGCGGGCACGTTCGAGTATCTCGGCGTGCGGGGCCAGGTCTTCGAGGCTGAGGGAGCGCCGCTCGACCACGATGGGATGCTTGTAGAGAGCGTCGAGGGGCGCCTTGCCCCCCTCTTCGGGAAACAGGACGATCACCCGGCAAAGCCCGGCCTGGACCAGTCCCAGATTCAGCCCGGTCGGGTCGAGCGAAGCGAAATCGGGTCCGGTCGCCTCCATGTAGTCCACGTCGATCCGCTCCAGGGAAAGACCGTCAAGAAGACCGTTCATCAGGTTCTCGATCCCTCCTTCCCCGCGCATGGCCTCGTAGATCAGGTTCACCCCGAGTACACCGACCGCTTGTTGCTGCAGGAGGTTCGTATCGTCGTAAAGGTTCAGGTGCAGCAGGAGGTCGTTCGGCTCGCCCCCGGGTTCGGTCTGGAAGCGGATACCGATCCAGCCGTGGCAGATATTCGTGCCGCTGAAGTTGCGGGCGGAGATGGTGTCTGCAAAGGCGAAGAAGGAGGTGTCCCGTCCCCGCTCTTCCGCGAGCCGCCTGGAGACCTGCGAGTACTCGCGTTCGAGCATCGCCTGCAGCCTTTCCTGGGAAACGTACCGACCGCTCCGGCCATAGATCTCGTCGCTGATTTTCATATCGTAGGCCGGCATGGTCTTGGCAACCGTGCCTGAAGCTCCACCCACCGTGAAGAACCACCGCGCCACCTCTTGGCCCGCTCCGATCTCCGCAATGGTCCCGTAGTGGGTCGCGTCGAGATTGATGGCAAGGGCCTTCTGGTAGGTGTCGATCCTGTCTTCGCTCATGGCAGTCCTCCCGCAACTGTAGATTGAAGGTCAACATATCAATTGTCTGGATTGCGTCAAGTGAGTGGGGGGTGTCACCGATGCCGATGACGTCGGCCATTTGTCTGCTCGTCATGGCTGATGGTACGGATGGAACAGGCGGGTTGACACCCTCCCGGAAGGAAAAGTGAGAGGACATATGGCCTTATTTAATCAGAACCATTCGTTTAGTCTCTGAATATCCCCCTGTGGCTACGGTAAGTTCAATAAGCAAGTGCAACACTTTCCATACTAGCAGTCTCCGCGCTAAAATGCGTGGATTATGTCTAAACAATACA
>JAUVII010000010.1 GCA_030592845.1 Candidatus Krumholzibacteriia bacterium
CCCGAGGGCTTCGACGGTTTCGACGGAAACGCGATGCTCGACGGCGGATAGCCGGTGAATCGTTCCGATGCCCGGGATTTTTTCAGGGATGTCATCGCCATGGCGCCCATGGCCATGGGGGGGAATCTGCCCTACCGGCGGCTGTGCCGCGAGTACGGGGCGGTGCGGACCTGCAGCGAAATGGTCCTCGCCGACAAACTCGTCAAGGGGGGCGACCGTCCGCTGATCCGGCACCATGAAAGCGAAACCGACTTCGGGGTTCAACTGGCGGGCAAGCGCCCCGGGGTGATGGCCGAAGCGGCCCTGATCGCCGTGGTCGCCGGGGCGAAATTCATCGATCTCAATTTTGGCTGCCCCATCGACCTTGTCGTCCGTCGCGGCGCGGGCGCGGCGCTGATGAAGCGTCCTTCCCGTCTGGCGGAGGTCGTGGCCGCCGTGCGCCGGGCGGTGGACGTTCCCCTGTCCGCCAAACTCCGCCTCGGATATTCCGAATCAAAGATGAACGTCGTCGATCTGGCCAAGAGAGCCCAGGACGCCGGCGCCGATGCAGTGGGCGTCCACGGCCGGACCCGGAATCAGCGCTACCGTCTGAACGCCCGCTGGGACATGATCGACGAAGTGGCCAAGGCCGTGGATATTCCGGTCCTGGGAAACGGGGATCTTCTCACTCCCTGGGATCTGCAGCACCGGCGCGACGAAACAACGGTGACGTCTTTCCTGGTGGCCCGCGGAGCCCTGGTCAAACCCTGGATTTTCCGTGAACTCGAAGAAGGACGCCCCCTGGATCCCACGGTTCCCGAGCGGTGGGCGGTCCTGCGCCGCTACTGCGAGCTGGCCCTGGAACATTTTGGAGACGATGAAAAAGGAACCGGCCGGGCGCGGCAGTTCTTTTTGTGGCATTGGAAGTTCTGGCACCGCTACCGTCCCTGGACGGCGGAGGAATTTGAGGACCATTGGCCCGATTCCCTCATCCAGGCCCGCAATCCAAGGGTCGAAGGCGATCCCGACACCGTGTTGCTGGCCAGCGCCGAAGAGGGCGATCACGAGCTCATCTGGCAGCGTGTCCTTGACAGTGACTTTCCCGCCGTCTAGTGTAGCGACATAGATGGTCGGCTGCGGCTGACCGGTTGGTTGCGGAATTATTTTCGCAAAAAATTCGAATAACCTTGGCCGACGAACCAGCGGAAGTCCGGTGAAAATCCGGCGCGGCCCCGCCACTGTAAACGGTGACGAAACCTGCATTGAGCCACTGAACCCTTACCGGTTCGGGAAGGCGCAGGGAGTAGAAAGACCCGTAAGCCAGGAGACCGGTTCACGGCCTGCCACCACCTTCGCGGGCGAGGTATGGCTTTGGCGTTCATTCCCGGCGGAAAATCCTGTGCAACTTATCCCGTGCCCTGGGGCTGGGGATTGTTGTGCTTGCTGATATCCGTGGCGCCGGCGGATGCAACGGAATCAGATACCGTGGCCGGGCCGGTTCCCCTGGTCGCCGGTGTTGTTGTCAGCGACACGTTGATCGTGAATTCCCGCCCCGTGCCCGACCCCATCAATCCCTCGGCAACGGGCCTTGTCACCCGCATCGATCTGTCTGAAGAACCTCTTTTTCGCGATGCGGCCGACCTTTTGGGGTCTTCCGCGGGTTTTCAGGTCCGGCGTTACGGGGCCGTGGGTGCCTCGGCCGTTCCTTCCCTGCGGGGCTCCGCCGCGGCCCAGGTCCGGTTCTTCCTCGATGGAATGCCGCTGAACGACGCCCAATCAGGGACCGCCGGTCTGGCCAGGATTCCGTTGGAACGTATCGCGGCCATCGAGATCCATCGGGGAGTCGTGCCCACGAATCTGGGCGGGATCGGGGGTGCTGGCGCCGTCAATTTCCTCAGCCGCCGGGATGACCAGGGCCTGGGCTTTCAGGTGGGTGCCGGGTCCTTCGGCGAATTGGGCGGCAGGGCCGTCGCGGGCCTGGCCAACACCGAAGGTACGCTGTCCGGTTCGGTCATGGTCCACGGCCGCCGGGCCGACAACGATTTCACCTACCTGGATCACAATCAGACCTTCCACAATACCGATGATGATTCCCTGCGCACCCGGGAGAATGCGTGGATCGAACAGTGGGGCGTCTGGGGGACGGGAACCCTGGAGACCGGCCGACTGGTGAGCCGGTTCTCCCTGGGCCACGACCGGCGAGATGGGGGACGTCCCGGCCCCCTGGGGTATTTGAGCCCCCACGCTTCGGTTCGCTATGGACGGTCCGACGGCCAGCTCCAATTCAACCTGGACGATGGTCTGCTGCAGCTGGGTCTGGCGGGTGGGCGCAACGAGGAATTCCTGTATGACCCTGAAGGGGAGGTGGGGCTCGATCCGCCGGGAACAAACCGGTCGGTGAGCCGCGATGTCGCCGGGCGATTGACATGGGCGCCGCAATTCATTCCAGGCCGACTCTCCCTGCAGACCGGTATCGAGGGCACCAGGCAGTGGCAGAATGACTGGGTGGTCGGCAGGGCCGAACCCCGCAGGCAGCGAAAAACCCTGAACGCGTTTGCCGTGTTGACGGCCGATCTGGTGCGGGACCGCCTGCAGGTGGCGCCCGCCTGGCGCTGGCAGCGCAACCGTGACGATTTCCCCCGCACGAAAAATTTCTTCGGCAGGCCCCAGGAGGCCGTCGTCAATCAGCGGGATGATATTTCACCCTCGCTCGGAGTGGTCTGGACCGTGGTTGCGGAACGTCTGTTCCTGGAGACACACGGCGCCCGGACCGTCCGGCAACCCAACTGGGTGGAGCTGTTTGGTCACCGGGGCGGAATCGACGGCAATCTTCAACTGATGGCCGAGGACATTTCTTCGGCTGACGCGGCGGTCAGTTACCGTGCCGCCCAGGGGGGATTTTCCGGCAGGGCAGCGGTTTTTTACGCGGAGACCGACGACAAGATCATCTTCATCCAGAACAGTCAACGGACGAGCAAGGCGATCAACGCGGGCCGGACCCTGGCTCGTGGAGTCGAATTTGAATTGTCCGCCCTGCTGCCGGGGGAATTCGACCTGACCGGGAATCTGACCCTCCAGCGTGCCGAAGACAAAGGCGGGACCGATACCACCTACGAGGGCAACAAGTTGCCCTTCCTGCCGGATACCGAAGCCCTGGCCAGGATCAAACGACCCCTGGCAGGTTGGTTGCCCTGGCTGGAAGTCGCCCATCTGGGATCCAACTACAGGGACCGATCCAATACCGAACTGAACAAGGCCCCTTCACGAACCCTGTTGACCCTGGGTATTGCCCGCGACTGGTCTCCGCGCTGGCTGGGGCCGGCGGGGGTTCTGTCCATCAGCGGCGAAGTGATGAACCTGACTGACAACACCGTCTACGACGTGGAAGGTTTTCCCCTGCCCGGCAGGTCCTGGCACCTGGCCGTCCAATTGAGGAGATAGAATGAAGATCGTGATTTTTTTACTGATGTTTTTGACCCTGGGTATCCCGGTGACCGTCCAGGGGCAGGGTTGGGTCCTGACCACGGATTATTCCACTTTCGGCAGGGCCAGGAGTTTTGCCTTGGATGCCCCGTGGACCGTTTCGGGGGATCTGGCCGTGATACCGGGGGATCCGAGCGGCCGTTTTCATGATGGGTTGGTTTACGTCGTCGGCCGGGGTGGGGCGAATCTTATCCAGATCTACAACCCGTCGGCCGGGTTTGCCCTGGTGCGCGAATTCAGTATCGGGTCGGGCCGCAATCCCCAGGACATCGCCTTCGATGCCGCCGGCGAGGCCTACGTCAGCTGTTATGACCAGGCCGTGCTTTTACGGGTCGATGTCACCAGCGGCACCGTTTTGGAAACTTATGATACGTCGGGATTCGCCGATGCCGATGGTCTGCCCGAAACCGCCTGGATGACCGCCCGGGAAGGCCTCCTGTACATCGCGTGCCAGAAACTTGACCGCAACAACTGGTACGAGCCCACCGGACCGGGCGCCCTGCTGGTTTTCGACATGGGTAACAAAACCTGGGTGGACATGGATGGCCTTTCGCCGGGAATCCAGCCCATCGGTCTGACCGGCGCCGATCCCTACACCAGAATTGAAACGGTGGGCAACGGTTCGGGGGGGTGGAATCTGCGGGTCGGTTGTGTGGGCCTCTACGGAATCAACGACGGCGGCATCGAGGACGTGGATCCCGTTTCCGGCGCCAGCCTGGGTTACGTGGTTACCGAACAGGAACTGGGGGGCGATATCGCGGCCTTCGCCAGCACCGGTGACGATATCCATGTCCTGGTCAGCGATGTCTCGTTCATTACCAGTCTGCGCAAATTCGATTCGTCCGATGGTTCGGTGACCATCCTAAAAACGGGCAACGGCTACGTGTACGCGGATATTACCTGGGACGGGGAGTTTCAGCTCTATCTCGCCGACCGGACCTTGGGGGCGTCGGGTCTCCGGGTATTCGACACCAATAGCGGCGCCGAGTTGACCACCGGACCCCTGGGGACGGGCCTCCCTCCGTTCATGTTTATTCTGCCGGGAATGGGAGACGTATCCCCCGTGAATTCCCCGGTCGTCCAAAGCCTGCGGCTTTCCCATCCGTATCCCAATCCCTGCAACCCGGCCGCGGACCTGCAAATCGAGGGCCGGCCGGGGCAGAGCGTTCGTGTGGGTGTGTTCGACCTGCGGGGGCGGCGCCTGCTGAATAGGTCCCTGGTCATCGATGGTCGTGGCGGCGCGGTTTTTCATTTTGACGGCCGCGATAATCATGGCCGCGGCCTGGCGGCCGGCGTCTATCGCGTCGTCGCGCAAACCGAAACGGGCTTTGCCGCCCGCACCCTGACTCTCTTGAAGTAGACAGTTGAACCCAACAAAGGAGCATCACCATGCGAACTTCGTTACTGCTGATCACCGTTTTGATTCTCGCCCAACCGGCGGCCGCCCAGTTCACGGACACGGGCCAGGTCAATGCCGAATACGACCGGACGGACAGCCGGTTGGTGTCATGGGCATCCCAGGTTGTTTCCGTTGATCGGGGATACATGGATTATAGCCAGCCGGAACTTGGCCTGGCCTCTTTTGGGGCTGAAGGAGACTGCCTGGGCGCAGCCGGCACTCCGGTCAGCCTTGGCGACGGGGGTTCGATAACTCTCGGCTTCGAAACCGAAATAACCAATGGTTCCGGGGACGACTTCGTCGTGTTCGAGAACGGTTTCGAATGGAACGGGGTCTTCATGGAACTGGGGTTCGTGGAGGTCAGCAGCAACGGCGTGGATTTCAGCAGGTTGCCCTCCCTTTGCCGACGCGAGACCCAGCCCGGCCCCTGGGACACCTCGGACCCGGCCCTTTTCTACAATCTGGCGGGAAATTTCGTGGGTGGGACGGGATTCGACCTTCAGGATCTGGTCACCGCGGGGGATCCCAACGTAACCGGCGGCGTTGTGGATGTGAACCACATCATTTTTGTTCGTTTGGTCGATGTGATCGGGGATGTGGCTGAAGGCGGCGCAACCACCGATTATCTGGGCCGGGCGGTGGCCGACCCGTATCCGACGGCCACCGAATCCTGCGGGATGGACCTGACCGGAGTCGCCGTCATCAATACCGGCGTGGTGGCCGTGGAAAACGCCTCATGGGGATCGGTGAAATCCCTTTACCGGTAGGACTATCAGGAATTGATCCAGGCCAGGCCGGCGTTCAGGTCATTGAAGATCTTGATTTTGGCGTCGGGAACTTCGATCTCGGAGATGCTTTCGAGCAGGGTTCCCATCGCGGTCAGCGTGGTGGTGGAAAATACCAGGGCCGTTTTGCCGCCCGCCCGGGAGTGCGAAGTCGATTTTACCTGCTGGGCGACGCGGCTGATATCCGCGGGGGAGAGGTTGGAAACGTCGGCTTCGGTAAAATCCCACAGGGCGTTGAGGCTGGGGGTGCCGCGGTAAAGGGCGCGCACCTGCTCCTCAATATCCTCTGCCGTCACCTGGTCACTGCACACATAGGTGGTCAAATTCAGTTTTTCATCGAAATGCGGCTGGATCATGCGGATGGCTCCCCTGTGCAATTCCGTAATCAATTTGAAAGGGCGGCCAGCGGAGGATCACCCTCCGTTCTGGTAGGCTAAATGTTAGTTTCAGACGGTCCGGATCGCACATATCCAGGTTCGAGGGCAGGAAAAGTCTTTTCCTGTTCGGCATTATGTTCCACTATTTTCCCACAGGCCGTACACGTTCCCTTTCAAAGGAGCCCGCGCCATGGCGCGCATCTACACTCGGACAGGTGACGGGGGAGATACCTCCCTCGGCGACGGGTCCCGCGTATCGAAATCCGGTCCCCGGGTAGCGCTTTACGGGGAAGTGGACGAGTTGAACAGTTGGTTGGGGCATTGCGCCGTGGCTTTGGCGGAAATGGGGACCGATGTCCCCGGAGTTTCAGTGAAGGACCTGCAGAGCATCCAAAGCCGTCTGTTTTCCCTGGGGGCGATCCTGGCCAACCCGTCCCAGTCGGCGGAAACCGCGAACCAGCCCCCGGAGGAACAACCATTCTCTCCGGGCAAATTGGAAAGCCTGATCGATATCATGGACGATTCGCTTTCCCCCCTGAAAAACTTCATCCTGCCGGGAGGCTGTGCCGCAGCGGCCGCATTGCACCTCGCTCGCGCGGTGTGCCGCCGGGTCGAACGTGGGGCGGTGGAACTGGCCGCCACGCAACCTGTGCCCTCGGGGGCCGTAACCTATCTCAACCGCTTGAGTGACTATCTGTTCACCGCCGCGAGGGCAGTCAATGCCGCGACCGGGGTCCCTGATATTCCCTGGACCGACACCAAGGGAGACTGTTGAGTGTTTTTCCTGGGCCTTTTTTCCGGAAATTCTTCGAATAATGGTTCCGGCGCCGGTGTATCTCCTCCGTCGTCAGGGTCCGGAAAAGCAGTCGAGGACCCTTTTGGCGAGGAACGCCGGCGGGATCGCGAAGATATCGTGCTTTTCCTGAACGGCGACACCGAAGGGTTCGAAAGACTAATGACACGGTACCGGCAAAGAGCCTATGGAATCGCCCTGAACCTGACGGGCAACCACGACGATGCGATGGACGCCGTCCAAAAGGCCTTCATTCGCATCCATCGCTCTTTGCGGAAGTTCCGTATCGATGAACCCTTCTTTCCCTGGCTCTATCGCATCGTCCGCAACGCCGCCCATAACCAGCGGCGGGACGAAAAACGGCACAAGGGGGAAGTGCCGCTGGAATGGGTCAAACAATCGGATGGCCGCCCGGACCCCCTGTCCGAAACGGTGGCCGACGACCTGCGGGAAAGAATCTGGAACGGACTCCAGGAGCTTCCCGAGGAAATGCGCGAGGTGTTCCGCCTTTACCATTTCGAGGGTCACAAATATCGTGAAATCGCCGATCTGCAGGGAGTTCCCCTCGGGACGGTGATGTCGCGGCTGCACGCGGCGCGACTGAAGCTGCGCAAGGCCGCAGGCCTGGAGGAAAAATCGTGAATCAGAAAGGGCCCTTTGACCCCCGGAAGGAAGCCCCACTGCTGAGCGCCTACGTCGACGGTGAACTGGAACCCGGAGATGTGGAGCGCGTCGAGGCCCATCTGGAGGCAAACGAACAGTCCCGCCGCGAGGTGGAACAGCTGCGTCGGCTCAAGGCCGTCACTGGTGCCATGCGCCTGAAGGAACCTCCTGCCGAGGAATGGGAAGTGTTCTGGGAGAGCGTGTACAATCGGGCTGAGCGGTCGGTCGGTTGGATCCTGCTGTGTGTTGGTCTGGTGGCTGTCGGTGCCTGGGGTTTGACCGAAATCCTGACCGCGCTGCTGAAAACCGAAAATCTGCCCCTGGTGGTCAAGGGTGGAATCTTTGTTCTGGCAGCCGGCGGCCTGGTGTTGACGATTTCCGCGGTCCGCGAACGGGTTTTCAAACGGAATCGCACCCGCTACAAGGATGTCATTCGCTGACATCATCCGGAAAGGTGAATTGATGAATGGCTCAATGCTGGTAACGACAACCCACGACGTGGCGGGCAAGCGCATTGTCCGGACCATAGGCCTGGTGCGGGGAAATACCATCAGGGCGCGCCATCTGGGGCGGGATTTTATGGCTGGTCTGAAAAATATGATCGGTGGCGAGATCAGCGAATACACCAAGATGATCGCCGAATGCCGTGAAGAGGCCCTGGATCGCATGATCGCCCAGGCAGAGGAAAACGGGGCCAACGCGGTGGTGGGAGTCCGTTTTGCCACCAGCGAAATGATGGAACACGCGGCCGAACTGCTGGCCTACGGGACGGCGGTCATTCTCGAGGACCTGGAATAATCCACTCGTCAGTCCGGGAATCCCCCCAAACTTAATGGTAATCAAAAAGGTCCCATTGCATTGTCCTGATTTTCGTGGTATGGTCGTTCTCCCGCAAGGAGGGGAGAGACTTCTTACGGGAATTATACGCTCCTTGGGGGAGGAGAACGTATCGCCCACCCCCAAGGGAATTCCTTTTACAGAATTCCGAGGGGGTTAGGCCATGAAAAACGGCCGGACACGAGCTTTGCTTCTCATCTCACTGATCATTCTTCTCCTCCTGCCAACAGCATCGTCCTTCGCCGAGGAAATAACCATCCCCCACAAGGCCGGCGAACTGATCATCAAGTTCAAAGACAACGCTCCCCAGGCCCAGAAGGACGCCATTCTGGCCGACCTGTCTGCGACCCAGGTCAAGCATTTCAAGAAAATCAAAGCGGATCACAAACGGATCCAGGGCCTGTCGGTGGGGAACGCCATCGGCCGGTACAAGAATCATCCCGCCATTCAGTTCATTGAACCCAACTATATCCTCCAGGCGGTGGACATCCCCACCGATCCGCGGTTCGCGGAACTCTGGGGCATGTACAACACCGGGCAGACAGGCGGTACCGCAGGTGCGGACATCGACGCCACCATCGCCTGGGACGTGTTCGCGGGTGACCACAGCGTCATCGTGGGCGTGATCGACACGGGTGTCGACTACAACCACCCCGACTTGGCGGGCAACATCTGGACCAACCCCGGTGAAATTCCCGACAACGGGATCGACGATGACGGCAACGGCTACATCGACGACATCCACGGTTGGGACTTTATCAACAACGACAACGACCCCATGGATGACAACGGTCACGGGACTCACTGTTCCGGGACCATCGGCGCCATCTCCGGCAACGGGATCGGCGTGGTCGGGGTCAGCCCCAACGTGTCGATCATGGCGCTGAAATTCCTGAGCGCCGGCGGCTCCGGCAGTTCGGCCGACGCCATCGACTGCCTCGAATACGCCACCATGATGGGCGCCAACCTGACCAGCAACAGCTGGGGCGGGGGCGGAGCCTCCGAAGCCATGCGTTTGGCCATCGAAGACGCCGGCAACAACAACAGCCTCTTTGTGGCTGCCGCCGGCAACTCGAGCTCGAATAACGACGTCAGTCCTCATTATCCGTCCAGCTACGATCTGGACAACCTGGTGGCCGTGGCCTCCACGGATCACAACGACGAGCTTTCGGGATTCTCCAGTTACGGCGCGACTTCGGTCGATATCGCCGCTCCGGGATCCGATATTCTCAGCACCCTTCCGGGCAACTCCTACGGATCGTTGAGTGGAACTTCCATGGCCACGCCCCACGTGTCGGGCGCCTTGGCTCTTATCTATGGACGCTTCCCCGCGATCGACGCGCTGGACGCAAAAGCGCTCCTGCTCAATTTCGCCGATCCGCTGGCGGAACTCGACGGGGTTGTCCTGTCGGGCGCGCGTCTGAACGCATTCTGGCCGATCGCCGAACCGGACAGCATCCCGCCTGCCCAGATTACAGATCTGGCGGTGGTGATGGAAGGTTCCAACTGGCTGGATACCCAGTGGACGGCCGTCGGTGACGACGACAACACCGGACAGGCCAGCCGCTATGACCTGCGCTATTCCACGTCTCCCATCGACGACGGCAACTTCGACGCGGCCATCAGGGTCAACGGCACACCCAAGCCGGGCACCCCGGGCACCCTCGAAGAAATGCGGGTCACGGGACTCGATTTCACCACGACCTACTACCTTGCCATCAAGGCCCTGGACGAGTTCGGCAACCCCGGACCGTTGTCGCCGCTTGCCATGGGAACAACCCTGGGAGCTCCGGACATCGCGGTCAGTCCCGCGTCCATGTCCGACGCCCTGCTGACGGGCGGCACTTCCTTCCAGACCCTGACCTTGAGCAATGTGGGGGCGGGAACCCTCGATTTTGAAATTCCCACTCCCGTACTGCTGGGCGGCCCCGTGACCATGAACGAATACATGGCGTTCCCCAAGGGCGCGGTTGATACGCGCGCGGGAGCTCCCGTGATCGACGGCATGGGCGGACCCGACAACTTCGGCTACCGCTGGGTCGACAGCAACGATCCCTTCGGGCCCGTTTTTGCCTGGATGGATATTTCCGGAATGGGTTCCGTGGCCATGAGCAGCGGTGACGACGCCACTGCCGGGCCCTTCCCCATCGGCTTCGATTTCCCCTTCTACGGCGGGGATTTCGACCAGTTCAACGTTTGCTCCAACGGTTTCATGAGCTTTTCGAGCAACAGCACGGACTACAACAACCAGCCTCTGCCTTCGGCCAGCGCGCCGGGGCATCTTGTCGCCCCGTTCTGGGACGATCTGGTGGTCGATGGTGGTTCGATCTACTACTACAACGACGGCACCCGCCTGATCGTGCAGTGGGAAGGCGTTTCCCATTACGGCAGCGGCGGACCCTACTCATTCCAGGCCCTCATTTATCCCGACGGGATCATTGAGTACCAATACAACACGATGGCTCCGCCGACCGCCGAGTGCACCGTGGGGCTGCAGAACGGCACCGGGACCGACGGTCTCGCGGTAGCCTTCAACACCCCCTACGTGGTCGACGGCCTGGCCGTGCAGATCCGCGCCATCCCGCAGTGGGTTACCGTGGCTCCGGCCGCGGGCACTGTCTGGTCGGCGGGAAGCACCGATCTGGATGTGACCTTCGACGCCTCCGGCCTGTTCGGCGGCACCTATGACGGGATCATCCGCGTCATCAGCAACGATCCGGACGAGGGTGAATACGAAGTTCCCGTGCAGCTGGTCGTGACCGGCGCACCGGATATCTCCGTCAACCCGATGTTCCATAATTTCGGTGACCTGTTCCTGGGCGCTACGGCCCAGACCACGGTCATGATCCGGAATGTCGGCACCGATGTGTTGACCGTTACGGGGATCGCAGTGGGCGACCCGACCTTTACGGTGGACGTCGCTTCGGCCGTCCTGCTTCCCGGCGCCAGCCAACCGGTGACGGTGACCTTCGCGCCGACCGCGGCACAGGTCTACAGCACCATGCTGACGATTACCAGTGACGACCCCATCGATCCTTCCATCATGGTGGATCTGACGGGTACGGGTCAGGAACCGCCCGACTTCGACGTGACGCCGACCTCTCTGGTGAGCAACCTGTTCACCGGTGAAACGGAAAGCCAGGAATTGCTCCTGACCAACTCCGGCGGCGCCGATTTCGAGTTCGACCTGAGCGTTGATTTCCATTCCGACGTGATGGTTCATGAATACGTCGAAGTAGGTAAGGAAAGCGTCGATGCCCGTATTGGCGATCCTGTCCTGCTCGGAGAGGGCGGACCGGATATCTACGGTTACCGTTGGGTCGACAACAACGACCCGGGTGGACCGACCTACGCGTTCACCGACATCTCGACCACCGGTACGCCTGTGTTCTCGGGAACGGCGGATGACACGAATGAAGGTCCGTTCCCCATCGGGTTCGACTTCAGCTTCTACGGAACCGCGTTCAGCGAGTTCAACGTTTGCTCCAACGGGTGGATCAGTTTTACCTCGACGAGCACTTCGTATTCCAACCAGTTGCTGCCCAACAGTGGAGCACCTGAAAACATTATCGCGCCTTTCTGGGACGATCTGCGCATCAACACCACCACCGGCGCCAACGTGTTCTACGAATACGACGGCTCCAGGCTGATCGTGCAGTTCCACCGTGTGCCGGCGTACTACACCACCGGGGAGCACACCTTCCAGGTGATTCTCTACCCGGACGGCACGATCCTCTATCAGTACGAGACCATGGACAGCACCGACCTGGAGCTGTGCACCGTCGGTATCCAGAACGGGGCGAAAGACGACGGTCTGACCGTGGCCTTCAACACCCCGTATGTTACTGATGGTCTGGCCGTCCGTTTCCAGGCCTTCCCCGAATGGCTGACAGTTTCACCGATGACAGGGACCATCGCTCCTGGCGGGTCGATGCCTGTAACGGCGAATTTCAACGCCACCGGCATGTTCGGCGGCCAGTATCTGGCGGATATCGTTATCGATAGCAACGATCCCGCCGTTCCGATGCTGCCGGTTCCCGCGACCCTGAACGTCACGGGCGCGCCGGTCATGGCCCTGGCTCCTGAATCCTTCGATTTCGGGGTCAACTTCGTGGGTACGCCCACTTTGCAGAACCTGGTGGTGACCAATTCGGGCACCGATGATCTGCATATCACCTCCGTTGCCATCGACAATGCCGACTTCAACACGTCGTTGACGGCGCCGGTGGTTCTGGGACCGACCGAAACGCTGGTGGCCACGGTGGGCTACAACGCTTCCGCCGTTGGTTTAGGCAATGGCGTGCTGACAATTGTCAGCGACGATCCCACCAATCCCACTTTCGAGATCCCCCTGACGGGCGAAGGTGTCCTGCCTCCGGCCGCTTCAGTGGATCCAACCAGCCTGGCTGCGGATCTGTTCACCGGGGAATCCGAGACTCAGACCCTTACGTTGTCCAATACGGGTGACAGCGACCTGAACTTCACCGCCAGCGCCCAGTTGGGTGCCGGTTCGGTCGATGTTCATGCCGATCTCGTTCTGGCCAAAGAGGAATTGGATCCGCGTCCGGGTCTTCTGGGTTCGGGCGGACCCGACGTCTACGGTTACCGCTGGACCGACAGCGATGAGCCTGACGGACCGGTCTTCGACTGGATGGACATCAGCGCGACCGGAACGCCGGTTTTCTCCGGTGTTGCGGACGACAGCAACGTAGGCCCGTTTGAAATCGGCTTCGCTTTCCCGTTCTACGGAACGGCGTTCACCGATTTCCGTATCAGTTCCAATGGTTTCATCACCTTCACAAGCACGTCGAGCGATTACGGCAACGCGCCGTTGCCGGGAACCGGAGCTCCTGAAAACCTGTTGGCCATGTTCCACGACGATCTGCGTGTCGATACTTCGGCGGGCAGCAACGTCTTCTATGAGAATGTGGGGGGCAAGCTGATCGTACAGTTCGATCAGGTACCCAAGTACTACTCGACTGGTTCACTCACCTTCCAGGCGCACCTCTATCCCAATGGCGCCATCTACTATTACTACCTGGCGATGACTGATGCGGACCTGACTTCGGCCACGGTCGGTATCCAGAACGCGACCAGGGACGACGGGCTGACTGTCGTTTACAACGATGTCTACATGCACGACAACCTGGCGATTCGTCTGGCGCCCGTCAGCGACTGGCTGACCGTCAGTCCGGACGCGGGGACCGTGCCCGCGGGCAGCAGTACGACACTGGACGTGGTCTTCAGCGCCGCCGGAATGTTCGGCGGGGTTTATGATGGCGCGGTCCTGATCAACAACAACGATCCGGTCAACGGCCTGATCGAGGTTCCCGCCGTCATGACTGTCACCGGCGTGCCGGTGCTGGCGGTTGATCCCGCCTCGCTGGACTTCGGCGATGTCTTCATCGGCTATGACAATCAGCTTCAGCTGACGGTCGGCAACGTGGGCACGGACCTGTTGACGGTCACGGATATTGTCGCGGGATCGGGAGAATACAGCGTTTCCCCGACCATGTTCGACCTGGATCCGTTTGCCAGTCAGGTTGTGACGGTAACCTTCGCGCCCGGTGCGGCCGGTGTTCTGGCCAGTGATCTGCAGATCATGAGCAATGACGCCGCCTCCCCGATGATCGTTGCGGTCACCGGTGTGGGCGTCATCCCGCCGGTCGCCGAATGGTCACCCGATCCCATGATCGGCGCGGCCATGCCCGGTGGCATGAAGGTCAAACCGTTGACCCTGTGCAACATCGGCGGCAGCGATCTGATCTGGAGCCTGAACGGTTCCGAGAGCATTGCAGCCGACATGATCCAGTATCCGTATCTGGAAGTGGGCAAAGAGGAAGTCGATCCCCGTCCCGGCATCCTGGGCAGCGGCGGACCGGACACCTTCGGCCACACCTGGATCGACAGTGACGATCCCGGCGGACCGACCTTCGCGTGGACTGACATCAGTGCCACCGGAACCGCCTGTTTCGGCGAGTACAGCGATGACGGCAACCGCGGCCCGTTCCCGGTCGGCTTCGACTTCGGGTTCTACGGGAACGCGTTCAGCGAATTCAACGTGTGTTCGAACGGTTGGATGAGCTTCACTTCCACCTCGACCAGCTACTCCAACCAGCCCCTGCCCAACGCGGGAGCCCCGGAGAACCTGATCGCCCCGTTCTGGGACGACATGGTGGTCGACGCGATAGCCCGTGACCTGGATATCTATTACCTGTTCGATGGTGAAAAGCTGATCGTCCAGTACGATATCCGGCGTATTGCGGTTTTCGATCCTCCGTTCTACAGCATGCAGGTGCTGCTGTATCCCAACGGCAACATCATGTTCCAGTACAACACGCTGGGAACCAACACGACAAGCGCGACCATCGGAATCCAGAACGGGACGAAGGATGACGCGCTGATGATGGCCTACAACGAGAGCTATGTGCATGACGGCATGGCGATTCTTATCTCGGCGGCGCCGAGCTGGCTGTCCGTGGGTACCGAGAGTGGTGTGCTGGCTGCCGGTGAATGTGTCGACATCGACGTGATCATGGACGCGGCGGCTCTGGAAGCCGGCGATTACTACGGCACGTTGACGATGACCAGCAACGATCCGGCCGACCCGACCAGGACCATGGACGTGATCTTCCACGTCGGTACGGTCATGGCGGCCGATTCGGACATCGATCCCAATACCCTGAACCTCGCCAACAACGGCAAGTGGATTACGAGCTATGTCGAATTGCCGATGGAATACGATCCCGCGGACGTGGTGCTTGAAACCGTCATGTTCAACGGGGTGGTCCTGGCCGACGACAAGTTCTTCGTCTACGAAGAGGACTTCAACGGTAATGGTATCCCCGATCTCATGTTCAAGTTCTCCCGTTCGGAGATCGAGGGCATCCTCATGGAGGGGGAAGAGGTCGAAGTTACCGTCACCGGCGAAATCCGGGACACGATCTACTTCGTGGCCACGGACATGATCCGGGTGATCAACCCGAGCATGGTCACACCCAACGGTGGCGAATACTTCGCGACCGCGGCCCCGATCGAATTGGTTTGGGAGAACCCGTCCGAATGGCACGTGGATTTTGCCAACCTGTTCTACACCATCGATGGTGGGGAAAACTGGGTGGAGATCGCCTCGAACGTTACCGGAACCAGCTATTCCTGGATCGCTCCCGAACAGCCTTCGGAAGAGGTCCTGGTCCGCGTGTTCGTCTATGACAGGGACGGTTTGCTGGGCTCCGACTCCAGCGACGAGTTCTTCATGGTGACCAGCGGGGCGACCCCGGTGGAAAACAACAAGCCGATGGTTTACGGTTTGGCGCAGAACTTCCCCAACCCGTTCAATCCTCAGACCGAAATCCGGTTCGACCTTCCGCACGCGGGCAATACGCGGTTGCGCGTCTATGACATCGCGGGACGGTTGGTCAAGGACCTTGTCTCCGGTCAAATGGGTGCAGGCAGCCATAGTGTCGTGTGGAAGGGCCGGGACAACGGCGGACGGCAGGTAGCCTCCGGCGTGTACTACTACAAGATCGATTCAGGGATATTCAGCGAAACCAAGCGGATGACCCTGGTCAAATAACCTTCCCAACGGGACCCGGCGGAATTTTACGATTCCGCCGGGACACCGACAATTCCGAAAGGAAAAAGGGCGCTCATAAGAGCGCCCTTTTTGTATTTCCCGGACACGGGATGAGGGAGGAGATCCCTGCTCCCTGTCCCCCAAAACCTGACGTCAACCCTTGCTCTACTCGTCCACCATGCTGATGGCGTCTTCGGGGCAGGCATCGATGCAGGCTTCGCAGTCGATGCACTCTTCGGCATTGACGAAGGCCTTGCCCTCGACCATGGAGATGACTTCGGTGGGGCAGGATTCCACGCATTCTTCACACGCGTTGCACAGGTTCTTATCGACTAATGCGGGCATTGCTATCCTCCTGAGGACATCGAGAAATCAGGTGTTGCAAACCGCCGTGGGCGGCAGAGAACTTCTGAAAAGTAACCTATGATTTTCTAATGTCAAATCGGTGATGAATGTCAATATCAGCGGCAACTAACATTATTGCAAGGGATTAAGTAGGACTTTACAGGCAGTTTCAAAGTTTATTTACGGAAATACCGTTCCAGTCCGAATCCGGAGTCCCGGGCCAACAGGGGCGGAAGGCAAAGCAGAAGCAGGATCGTGTCCCGCCACAACAAATCCAGCCCCACGGCGTGACCTCCGTCGGTGTTGAAACAACCGCAGGAGATGTCCAGGTTCCGGATCAGGGCCGAGGTGATGCCCACCATGAAAACCAATGTCATGGCGCCGGCCAGAAGAGCCGCGCCCCGGCGGCCGATCCCCAGCACCAGGGCGGTGCCGACCACGATTTCCACCACCGGCAGCAGATGGGCGCAAAGGTGGAGCAGGGGATAGGGGACGACGCGGTAATGGCTGATGGCTTCGGCGAAGGCCTGGGGATGTCCCAACTTGTCCAGGGAGGCATATATGAAGATACCGCCGACAAACAACCTGCAGCCGAGTACCAGCATCCCTTTCATGACCCATCTCCGGTCCGCCGGGAAATATCTCCTCCGGCAGCGCGCCAGGCCGACAGTCCACCCTTGAGGATGACCACGTTTTCATAACCCCGTTCAATCATTCGTGTGGCAATATTCGAGATGGGCAGCAGGTTTCCGTTTCCGAACAGGATGAAGTGGTCGTCGGGACCCATGAAGTCGAAATACTCGAGAAGGTCGTCATCAAAAGTATCCTGGCGGATGAAGAAAGCTCCCGGAATGGTCGTGAATTCCAGATCGACGGAAGAGCGGGCATCGACAAAGAGGTAATTCCCTTCGTCGAAAAGAGCCAGGGCCTGGTCGACCTGGATCAGGGGGGCGGCCAATTCCAATTCGTAACCCGTCGCATCGGCGGTCAGGGGGAGTCCGTCACTGCGAAGGAACCAGGAAACACCGGTCACCAGAAAGGCAACCAGCATCAGCAGGCCGGCTTCCCGCAGGGAGGCCGGCCGCCAGGCTCCCGCCGCAGCAGAGGATGGGGGCGCCAGAAGCATGACCAGCCTACAACCGGACCATGTAGGTCACAGGGATGCGAATGGTGGGCGTATCAGCCAGGTTGGTGTGGATGATGAGGGTCCCCTTGATATGGCCCTTTGTCTTCACGGCGCGCGGATCGGTATTGGCGATCGGCTTGCCCGTCAGGATAATCTTGGTCTCCTGGTTGGAAAGGGTTTCCATGACTTCGACGGATATCTCGGGCAGATCGATCTCTGCGCCGGTGACCTTGTATTCGGTTCCCTTGTCGAAGGGTGAGATGCGAATGCTCTGCATGAAGGATTTCTTGTAACGGAAACTGACCTGTTCCGGGCTGGCGACCAGGGTCTGTGAGATCCAGGCCTGCATTTCGATATCCACCGTGGGCATATCCTCGATGTTGGTCTTGACCCTCACGTGGTCGCGGTGACGCCCGGGCACCATGTCCGCCGGAACGGTGATCTGCAGGAGGGAAACCTGGGGATCGCCTTCGTGCCCGTTGATGGTTTTGACCTGGAACAGGTTTTTTCGCGTCTTGCTGGCCTGGATTTCGAGCTGGGGAAGATCCACGGCAGTGAAGGTGACGTTTTTCGTAAATACCTGGCCCTCCAGCGAACGGGAAAAACCGACCCGCTGGTTGACCGGATCGATGATCAGCGAAGTGTGGACGTTGGCCTTGATTATGATGTCGACCACGGAATTGTTGGGGTCGTTCGAGGTGATGTTGACCGCCTTGATCACCGTGCCGTTGAATTTTTTGCTGTTGAACGTGATTTCGATCTGGGTGGATTCCCCCGGAGCCAGGGTGTTTTTGGCCAGGGTGGGAACCGTGCAGCCGCAATCCGCATGCACGTCCTGGATGCGGAGCAGGCCGGCGCCGTTATTGGTGACCGTCACGATGCCTATTTTTGTCTGCTGTTGTTTCATGTCCCCGAAATCGAAGCTCAAAGGTTCGACGGAAATGACCTGGGCCGCCGCGGGGGCAGCCAAAAGGGCCATGGCCGCCATGACAAGAAGGAAACAAGCGTTCGCGTTTCGCATGGGAAACCTGCCTGGGTTTGTCGATATGATTGATTGTCCATCCGGGATCAATAAAAAACCGGGAGGACCTTTCAGGTTCCCCTTAATTTTGCTCCTTTTCCTTCCGGTGGCAAGCCTTTAGGATACCCGCAGAAGGTATGGAGGCATCATGTTCGATTCCAAGTTAAGTTTCCGCAGTGTGATCAGGGGGGTAATCTTCCTGATTCTGGTGCTGCTCGCCGGTACGGTCTGGTTCCATTTGATGGAGGGATTCACCCTCCTGGACGGGCTTTACATGACGGTCATCACGGTCAGCACCGTCGGATTTCGTGAAGTCCATGAACTTGACGGTTCGGGCCGGATATTCGTCGTTATTCTAATCATCAGCGGTTTGACCGTGATGACCTATACCCTGGGATCACTGGGAAGGGTCATTGTGGAGGGATCCATTCAGCGATATGTCGGGAGGAAACGGATGTTGCGGGAAATCGACAGTCTCAACAACCACTACATCGTTTGCGGTCATGGCCGGATGGGGCAGATTCTCTGCGAGGAACTGACCAGGGAAAAGGTCTCTTTCGTGGTTATCGAGGGTGATCCGGAGTGCGCGGAGGGTCTCATCCAAAAGGGCTACCTGGTGGTTGAGGGTGATGCCACCGAGGACGCGACCCTGCTGAGGGCCGGTGTCCTGCGTGCCCGGGGCCTGGTGGCCGTCGTTTCCAGCAACGTGGACAATCTCTACATAACCCTTTCGACACGGGTGATCTGCCGGGAGGAAAATCCCAAACTCTATATCCTGTCCCGGGCCACGGACCGCCAGGCAACCGAAAAGATCGAACGGGCCGGCGCCGACAGGGTTGTTTCACCCTATGTGATCGGGGGCATGAGGATTGTCCAGGCTCTGCTTCGTCCCACGGTGAGTGATTTCCTGGAAATCGCCACCCGCAGCGGCGACCTGGATCTGATGTTCGAGGAACTGGCCATCGGCGGCGACTCATCCCTGGATGGAGTCGCCCTCAAGGATTCGGGAATCCGCCAGAACTATGACGTGGTGGTCATCGCCATCAAGAAGAAATCCGGGGACATGGTTTTCAATCCCGGACCCGAGGCCATCCTGCACAATGGGGATATGCTGGTGACCCTTGGCGACAAGGATCAACTCGACCGACTGGCTGCGTCCCTGGCTTGAATTCCGCCGGTACCGTCTCACGGATTTGGGTGGTGCCGGTTGCTGAAATCATTACTGTTTTTATCATATATACTCACCTGGTCATTATCCGTCCTGTCGAGTCAGGACGTTTTTTTCCTGACCGGCGCGTTTGAATGCAGGCGCCCGGTGGAGGTATTCCAATGAGCGGAATCATTCATGACGACATCACCGGTTTAATCGGTTCCACGCCTCTTGTGCGGCTGAAACGTCTGTGCGCGGGGCCGGGGGAAATTGTGGCCAAACTGGAGTCCTCCAACCCCATGAGCAGCGTGAAGGACCGGATAGGACTGGCCATGATCGAGGCCGCGGAAAAGGACGGGCGGCTGGCTCCCGGAAGTGAAATCATAGAATCCACCAGCGGCAACACCGGGATCGCCCTGGCTTTCGTGGGCGCCGCCCGGGGTTACAAGGTGACTCTGGTCATGCCCGACAGCATGAGCATGGAGCGCCGGGCGATTCTCCGGGCCCTGGGGGCGGAACTGATTCTGACCGAAGCCGCCGGCGGGATGAAGGGGGCCATCGCCAAGGCGGAGGAGTTGCTGGCAGCCCGGCCGGACGCCTTCATGCCCGACCAGTTCAACAACCCTGCCAATCCCGATGTCCATTACCGGACAACGGCCGAGGAAATATGGGCCGATACCGGGGGCAAGGTGGACGTTCTGGTTTCGGGTGTGGGGACCGGAGGCACCCTGACCGGTACAACCCGGCGGCTGCGGGAACTGAATCCGGAGTTGATCTGCGTCGCGGTGGAGCCCGAGGATTCCGCCGTCCTTTCCGGCGGTTCACCCGGGCCCCACAAAATTCAGGGCATAGGGGCGGGGTTTATTCCCGGCAACCTGGAAACCGGCCTGATCAGCGAGATCATCACCGTAGGCAACGACGCCTCCATGGCCATGGCGCGGCGGGCGGCGAAATCGGAGGGCCTGTTCGCGGGCATCTCCTCGGGGGCCGCGCTGCTTGCCGCCGTCCAGGTCGCCGAACGGCCGGAAATGGCGGACAAACGGATTGTGGTCATCATTCCCTCCTTCGGGGAAAGATACCTGTCATCGGACCTGTTCAAGGAATTCATATATTGAGGATGTCATGACCAACGAAGATCGAAACAACAAGCTGCGGGACGTCACCCGCCAGATCGTGGATACCTACGGGACGATCGGGGGCATCAACCGCATCGGGGAAAAAAACCTGCCCTCCCAGCAGGTTGTCGTCGATATCCTGGAGGAACTTCTGGCGATTGTGTTTCCCGGCTATCACGGAGCTCCGGTACCGCGGGATGCCGACCTGGAATTGCTGGTGGGAGGACGCCTGGACAGGGTGAGCCGGCACCTCATGGAGGTCATTGAACGCACCCTGGTTTTCTGCCGGCACCTGCGGTGCGAGTGTGAAAGCCTCTGGGCGAATGCCGGTGTTCCCCTGGACGAGAATCGGTATGCCGCGGCCGCGGGTTACGTGACAATGAACTACCTGGAGCAGTTGGCCGCTATCAGGGAACTGTTGGACCGCGATGTTCAGGCCGCCTTCGAGGGTGATCCCGCGGCCAGCAACACCGAAGAGATCATTCTGTGTTATCCGGGAATCCAGGCAATCGCCGTGCACCGGTTGGCCAATCCGCTTTACCGGATGGGAGTGCCCCTGCTGCCCAGGATCATGAGCGAATGGGCCCATCACCTTTCAGGCGTGGATATTCATCCGGGCGCCCATATCGGGGAATATTTTTTCATTGATCACGGCACGGGGGTTGTCATAGGCGAGACGACCCGGATCGGCAACCGGGTCAAGATCTACCAGGGAGTGACCCTGGGCGCCCTCAGTTTTTCCAGCAACCCGGACGGGTCCCTGGTCAAGGGAGGCAAACGTCACCCGACGATCGGTGACAATGTGACCATTTACGCCAATGCCACCATTCTGGGGGGTGAGACCGTGATCGGCGACCGGGCGGTCATCGGGGGAGGCACCTGGATAACGGAGTCGGTTTCGGAGGACCGCAGGGTGATCCTGGGACGGTCGGATGCCATTCCTGAGGCTGATTTTTGAGCCCCCATGTGTTAACATTCATGTCATGAATACCCATTTCGGACCGACACCGCGCCACTTTTTCGCATTGCTACTGAACTTCGTTCTGATGGCGGCGGCTTGCCTGGCCACAGCCGCGGAAGACACCTTGCCCCACGGACCCCTGACCCGCCTTGAATTTGAAATGGACAAGGCGGTGGCGGCCGGCTCCTTCTCCGACAAACACGGGGAACTGGGGGACGCCGCGGCCGGCAGCGATCGCTACGATGTTCTGCGCTACGATCTGGATCTGAAGATTTTCCCGGACACCCGCCTCATCGAGGGTTCGGTCCATATGGTTTTTTCCAGCGGGGAAGCGGACCTGACCGATTTCGTGTTTGATCTGCGCCATACGTTGACCGTGGACCGGATCGATCATTTGTCGGGCCCGCTGTTATTCACCCACGATACCGATTCCGTCTCGGTGGTCCTGCCGGTGCCTCTGGCCAAGGGCGTCCTTGATTCCATCGTGGTCCACTACAGTGGTCCGCCCACGCCGCCGGTGGTAAACCGGGGTCTCATGTTCAAGACCCATCGCCGCCTGCCCGATGGCCCGCTGGACGACACTTCGCCCATCATCGCCAATATGAGTCAACCGGGATATTCGCAATCGTGGTGGCCTTGCAAGGACAAGCCGGGCGACAAGTTCCTGGTGTCCATGAAGCTCACGGTTCCCGACACTCTCACCGGGGTTTCCAACGGCACCCTCCTGGGGGTGACGGTGCCCGAACCGGGCTGGAAAACCTTCTCCTGGCGTGAAAACTATCCCATTGCCGCCTACCTGGTGTCGGTGGCCATCAGTGACTATGTCCTTTTGGAGGAAAATTGTCTGACCGCGGGGTTGGGCTCGGTCGTTCCCCTGAAGAACTGGGTGTTTCTCGCCGACGTCAACGATGCCATCATCGAATTCGCTCCCCTGTGCGAGATGATGGATTTCTGTGAATCCAAATTTGGGGCCTACCCCTTCCTGGGAGAAAAGTACGGGCACGCCGAGTTCATCTGGCCCGGGGCCATGGAACATCAGACGGTGACCAGCATCGGCCATGCCTCCCTCGACGGGTTGGGCAATCACGATTGGCTTATCGTCCACGAGCTGGCCCACCAATGGTTCGGGGACAGTCTGACTACCGACCAGTGGGCCGAGATATGGTTGAACGAAGGCTTCGCCACCTATTCCGAGGCCCTTTGGTTCGAACAAACGGTCGATCGCAACGCCTATTTCACCTACATGGCCAACCACCGCAATGAGTTGGAGTGGAAGCGCGAAGGTCCGGTGTATGATCCGGTCCCTGTTTTTCCCGGCCGGGTGATCTACGACAAGGGCGCCTGGATTCTGCACATGTTGCGGGGGCGTATGGGGGATACGGAATTTTTCGGGTTGGTGAAGGAATGGGCCACCGGCGGGGGCAGGCGGGACAGCACCGTCACGACACAGGACCTCATCGATCTGGCCACGGATTGGACCGGGGAAACCCAGGATGCTTTTTTCCGGCCATACCTTGATGAAACCATTCTGCCCCAGATTTCCTTCGATTATGAAATCGGGCTGGGCATTGCCGGCGACAACACCAGGTTGACGGCCACCCTGCGTCAGAATCAGTGGCCCCTCTTCGACAATGTCTTTCCCCTGGTGATTACCACAACCACAGGAACGACCACTCGGCGGATCCCCCTGAATACGAGCAGCACTTCCATAGAACTGGATTTTCTTACGCCCATTACATCGGTCACACTGGACCCGGAACACTGGGTACTCTGGAACGAGTTCACTCCTGCGCCCGAACCTCAGGGGTTGACCCGTATCTACCCCAATCCCTCTCGTGGCGGTTATGTGATTTTCGGGTACAAGCTGACGGTTCCGGCCCATGTCCAGGTCCGGGTCATGGATTCCATGGGACATCAGGTTTTCCATCACGATCTCGGTACGGTTAATCCCGTGAGCGGGGGCAACGAATACACCTGGAACGTGAAAACCGTGGGTGGCGCCCGTGTGCCCAGCGGCATCTACTGGGCCACCATGGAAATCAGCGGCCAGCGTCACGTCTCCAAATTTTCGGTAGTCCGTTAGCGGGCCAGTGTCTTCAAGAACGGGGAGATTCTCGACGAGCTCTTGTATGCCAGGCTGCGTCCCGGTTTGGTCGAGGGGTAGATCCCGTCCCGCTGCAAGTAAAAAGCCGTCATCCATCAAGACAGTTCGAATAATCCGCAGGGCCGAAGGCCTGAGGACATTTCGAACTGTCTTGATGGATGACGGCTTTTTACTTCCAGTGCGACGAGATGAACTCATCGACCTCCGGGATCCCACCCTGGAAGACAAGGTACCCGTTGTGGGGTTCCCGCAGGGTGGTTTCGCCGTTGACCGGGGTCAGCATGATGCGCTTGACCTCGGCCGGGTCCTGGGATTGGCCCAGTGCCCAACCGAGCTTCACATAGGCCACCTCGGGGAGCATGTTCGCGGCGGGGATGACCCCCTTGCCCATGATTTCCCGTCCCGTCTCGTAGACGTACATCTGCACGAATCCCCACAGGGTCTGGACGGTCATGTACACATGGACCCCGGCGGCCCGCGCCCGGTCCAGAGCGGGGTACAGGGGTTTGTTGACGTGCCCCAAACCGGTGCCGGCAATGACGATCCCCTTGTAGCCGTTGTCCACCAGTGAGTCGATGATGTCGGGTTTCATGGCCGGATAGTAATAGACGAGCGATACGCGATCGTCGAAGACCGCGTTCAGTTTGATCTGCTTGTCCTCGCGCCGCCGGTTGTAATCCTGGCGGAAGGGGGTCACGCCGGTTTCATCGATCTTACCTAGGGGGATATCGCTCAGGGTGCGAAAGGTGGACCGGTAACTGGAGTGCATCTTGCGGACCCGGGTGCCTCGATGCAGAAGGCCGTACTTGTCGCTGGTAGGGCCGAACATGCAGACCATCACCTCGGCGATATCGCTGGTGGCGGCCGTGCGCGTGGAGTTGATCAGGTTGATGGCCGCGTCACTGCTGGGCCGGTCGCTGCTGCGCTGGCTGCCGACCATGACGATGGGTACCGGCGAGTCCTGCAGCATGAAACTGAGCGCGGCGGCGGTGTGGTGCATGGTGTCGGTGCCGTGGCCGACAACAATTCCCGACACGCCCGTGGCGATTTCCGCGGCAATGGCGTTTGCGGTTCCGATCCACTCGTCGGGCCCCATGTTTTCGCTGAATACCCCGTACAGCTTTTCGGTTTCCATGTTGCAGATGTCCGCCAGCTCGGGCACGGATCCGTAAAGCTCACCGGGACTGAAGGCTGGAATCACCGCGCCGGTCCGGTAGTCCAGGCGGCTGGCGATGGTGCCGCCGGTGCCGAAGAGTTTCACGCGCGGTTTGGCGGGGTCGAAAGGGAATTCCTTTTCCGGAATCTGGTAACTGGCCACCTTGCGCCCGGTGACGGTTATCTTCTCCACCGTGTCATGCCTGACGCCGATGTTGTAACCGGTATCCAGTTTGAGCACGATGTGAAGGGCGTCCGCGGTTTCGCTGCGGGGGAGGATCAATCCGGAAAAATTGCCGCCCGTGGTGTGCAGGGTGACCTGGCTCCAGACGGGGGCCTCCTGCTTCATGAGAAGATCCAGGGTGGGAGACCGGTAGCCTTTGTAATCCTCGGTTGTGCTGCTCATGACAGGACCTCTTTCACCCAGGTGCGGACAACGCTTCCCGGTATCCGACCCCGCAATCCCCGCATCACATGGCCCATGATGAAGTGTTCCCGCTGTTCAGCGGTGTCGGGGCCGTCCTGGGGGAGTTGGGACATCATTTCGTCGAATATTTTCCGGCCCGGACCTTCGTCCAACCGGGTGGTAATGGTGTCTTCACTGTTCCAGACTCCTTCGGGGATGATTTCCCCCGCCAAAAGCCGGTCCAGGGTTTCCTCCCACCATTCGCCCGCCGCGGCGAGGCTGGCGGGCCGGGGGCAGGATCGGTCCAGAAGGAGCGATGCCAGGGCGGCGGGATCGAAGTTGTCCGCACCTTCGAGTTTATCGACCAGATGGGAAAACAAGTTCCATACCCTGTGGCGGCTCAATCTTTCAGCCAGATCATCGCCCACACCAAGATCCACCAATACCGCTTTGCGTTCCCAGGGCCTCATGGTCAGGGAGGCCCGGATTTTTTCCACCCGTTCATCCTCCAGCGGGATGGGGGGCAAATCGGTATCGGGATACATGCGGTCGGCCCCGGGCAGGATGCGTTCGAAACCGTTGGTGCCGTCATCCAAAGCCTGTCGGGTTTCCTGGGGCACGCCTTCGGTGGCTTCGCGGGCGCGGATGGCAATTTCCTTGATCGCGGTCTCCACGTCCCTTTTTCGGCCCCAAACGACGATCACCGGCACGTCGGGCTCCACCTGGCATACCTTGCTGACCCGGTCCCACTCGCCGCTGGAAAGAGTGGGCACATCCTGGGTGGAAAGGGCGAGGTTGGGCAGGTCGTCGATGCAGGCAATGACGCGGATCCGGTCGCTGAATTCCTTCAAAAATGAGGTCCGCGGCTGGGTCTGTGCCTGGAGCAGGCCCTGGAAACCGGGCAGGGGGATGGCCATGACGCTGGCCCCCTTGTCGATGGCTTTCTGGATGAATTTGCAGTCGGTGCCCCGCACGATGGGCGTCACGTCATAACCCTTGTCGCTGATATCGGCGGAGGTCACCCCCCGTTTGGCCAGTTCGGATTTGATGCCCACCAGGGAACGCTGCCTGAGGGTTTCATTGTGGGTCAGGCGGGGGATGGCCCGCAGACTCGAAACGCCCTTGATCTCGACGCGGGTTCCCCCCGTCACCGAAACATTTACGTCCTGTCGGGCGGCCCCGCTGCCGGTCCGCACCAGTCCGCTGACCCGGCACATATGGCGGAGAACCTGTCCCACGGCCATGGATTCCTCAGGGGTCTTCATGTCGGGGTCGGTCACCGATTCGATCAGGGGCATGCCCAGGCGGTCGGTGCGGTAGGTGCGGAGGTGCCCCTTGTCGCTGACCTCGCGGCAGGAGTCCTCTTCAATGCTCAACTGGCGGATGTGGATCATGCGGCCACGGAAGGGAATATCGCCATCGGTCCCGATGATGGCCGTCCGCTGGAAACCCGTGGGAATGCTTCCGTCGAGGTACTGCTTGCGGGTGATGTGGACTTCCCCCACCACGTTGCACCCGAGAAGCATGGTGACGGCGATGCTTCGGTCCAGGGCTTCGTCGTTGATCTCGAACGGGGGAGCGTCATCCATCTCATAGGTGCAAACGGTTTCACGATCCAGCAGATACACGATTTCCTTGCGGGTCTTGAACTCCATCAGGGCGGTGCCGTCGTACTCGCCCATTTCCGAAAGAGTGGGGCGCATGTGGCGCAGGATTTCCGCGTGGTGCTCGATGTTGTTGTATTGGCCGGCCGGACAACGGCAGAAGAGTTTACGCTCGGTATGGAGCTGCTGGTGGACCTCCAGCCCGCACATGAACCCAATATCGGCATAGTCGGCGTCAGTCATCTGCCCAAATAACGGCAGGGGGTTGAGCAGCCAGGGATCGGAGAGGGCGAATTTGCTGTCCATGTTCACATCCAGTGCTGAATTCCGCAAAATCCTTGGCGTGGCCAGTTGAGCACGCTTCCGCCGGAAGGTGCAAAGATAGAGATTCGCTCCGGAAAGCTCCAGCAATTGTTGCCCGCCAACAGGTGATTATTGGTCCGGCTTAATCACTTGACGCTGATAGTCAACGGGTCTATTGTAGAGTTGTCAAAACCATAACAGAATGCGGCGTGATTGCCTGAAAGCTGTTAAAGAATCAACATTTAGATGGAGGATGTGGCTTTGGTGAAGAACAGGAAAAGTTGTGAAGTACCCGATGCCACTGTCCATCGTCTTCCCCTCTATCTGGAAAAACTTAAATTGTTGCAGGCAATCGGGGTTGAAGACGTCTCCAGCCGGCAATTGGCGGAGTCCCTCGATATCAAGGCCAGCCAGTTGCGGCATGATTTCCATTATTTCGGCGGTTTCAGCCGTCCCGGGCGTCCCTATCAGGTTGAGAAACTGGTTCCCGCCCTGGAACAGATCATCGGGATTGCCGAACCGGTGCCCACGGCCATCATCGGCGCGGGCCACCTGGGTCAGGCCCTGGCCAACTACCATAACCTTGATGTGCAGGGATTCCCTGTCCGCGGGATTTTCGACACCAATCCCAAATTGATCGGTCTCGAGATGCGGGGACAGCCCGTCCGGGACATGGACGAACTGGAAACGGTCATCAGGGAAGAGAAAATCAAGATCGCCATCCTGACCGTTCCGTCCGCCAATGCCCAGGCCGTGGCCGACCGGTTGGTCGAAGCGGGCATCATCGGAATATTCAATTTCGCGCCCACGGACCTGAAGGTTCCCGAGGGGGTGGCCGTGCGGAACGAGCGCCTGGCCGTGGGGATCATGTCCCTGAGTTTCAAGGTGAAATGTATTCTGCAAAGCCAGGAAGAAGACATCGCGGAAGTCTAGCAGCCTGCTGGGCTGTTACCACCGGACCAGATTCGCCCCCCAGGTAAATCCTGATCCGAAGGCCACGGTTACCAGAAGGTCGCCTCTTTGCAGGCGGCCTTCTCTTACCGCCTCGGCCAGAGCGATGGGGATGGAGGCCGCGGTGGTATTGCCGTATTTGGCGATGTTGGAATACACCCGCTCTTTCGAAAGCCCCATTCTGGCACCTACGGCATCGGTGATCCGCTGGTTCGCTTGGTGGGGGATGACCAGATTCACGTCATCTATATCCACTCCGCCCTTTTCGATGACTTCCTTGATGGCCTCGCAAAACCGCCGCGTGGCGTGTTTGAAAACCATCGAACCGTTCATAAAGGGGAATTGCCGACCCTGGTCCAGAAGATCCTGGGTGATCCGGCCCTTGACGGTGGACATGGGGACTTCGCCGATAAGTTCCCCGGCGAAGCGGCCCTGGCTGTGAAGCACCGAAGCGATGACGCCCCGGTCTTCGTCGGTAGCCTGGACAATCACCGCGCCGGCCCCGTCACCGAACAGGACCGCAAGGTCGCGCCCTTCGTTGGAAAGGTTCAGGCCGGTGGATTGGATTTCCTGCCCAACGATCAGGACGGTTTTGGCGGTGCCGGCCCTGATGAAACCGTCGGCTGCCGCCAGGGCATAGACAAAACCGGTGCACTGGTTGCGGATGTCCATGGCTCCGGCCGTATTCAGTTCCAGCAGATCCTCGATGAAAACACCGTTGCCGGGAAAAAATACATCGGAACTCAGGGTGGCGTAGATAATCAGATCGATGTCGTCTTTGTCGATGCCCGCTTCGGCAATGGCCATCCGGGCCGCGGCCGCGCCCATCTCGGCTCCCGTTTCGATGGTCTTTCCATCGTCACCGATCTCCACCCAACGGCGTTCCCTGATGCCGCTGCGCTCGGTTATCCACTCGTCGGACGTGTCCATCCATTGGGTGAGGTCCTGATTGGTGATCGTCCGTGAGGGGACGTTGAACCCAGTGCCGATGACGGCTGCGTGGGACATGGGGCTTCTCCAATCCTGGGGTCTGCTAACGATGCGCCGGAATGGCTCCGGGCATGACTTTCCTGTTTTGACGGATGAAGGCCTGGGCCTCGGTCCGGGATTTGAAATATCCGATCCTGACCCGGTAGATCAGTTTGTCGTCCGAGGTGTTGCCCATCTTGACCCGGGCGTCGAAGCCCTTGTTCTTGAGGCGGGTCGCTTCCTTGTCGGCGTTGGCAGCATTGCCGAAGGATCCTGTCTGGACCATGTAAGGACCGCGGGCCACCGGTTGAATGAGTTGGGGAGCGGTCTTGGGGATCGTGGTCTTGGGGATCGTGGTCTTGGGAGTGGTGGTTTCCTTGACGACAGGTTTCTCGACGGCCTTTTCCACGGTCTCCCCGGTGGACTTTTCGGGAGTCAGGGTTGCCGCCTGGTCGTTGATGTCCACATCGCCGGACCGGGGCTCACTATTTTCCGGGCGCTGGGTTTCGGTATCCGGAGCGGTGACCACAGTCTGATATTCCCCTATGCCGGTGGGTACATCGCCACCCTGATCCCGGAATATGAGTACCGCACCAATAATGCAAACGGCAATGGCCACCCACATGATTCGCGGAAGGCCCCTTCCCTTGCGGGCGCGGCGCATCCTGGATCCGGATTTTTTACTGCTGGTCATGACTTTGCGTCATCCTTCACTTTGATTTCCAATCCCGGAATCATTTCATAGAGCTCCCGCCCAGGCATGGAGAACCATATCGTAAACGAACTTGTCCGCCTGCCAAGCAAGAATAAAGCCGATCGCGCCCAAACCCAAGGTAGTCCAACGACCGAGGGCGACAAGTTTGGCCCATAGGTTGCGTCCGGATTGATCAGGCGCCGATGGATATCTTCGCTGATAGCGCTGGCCGATGCAAGCAATTGACTATCGGCGGTGGACATCATGACGGCGATCAACTCCCCAGCCGATCCCGATCCGGATGGCGGGTTAATGACGTTGATGTCATATTAATGCCCAATTACATCTTTGATCAACAATGCAAACCATGGTTGAATCAATGGAAAGCTGGTTACCGGAATGGGGCTCGGGCCGATTCCGCTATTCCCGTTTTGATATTTTTCCCGGCAGGAGAGAAACGTGCCCCTTTGGTTTGTCGAATTGCATCCGGTCAAACAGGCGCTGGTGGCCACCATTTTTACCTGGGGAGTAACCGCCCTGGGCGCGGCCTTCGTCTTTTTCTTCAAGACGATCAATCGCAAGCTCCTGGACGCGATGCTCGGATTCGCGGCCGGTGTCATGATTGCCGCCAGTTTCTGGTCCCTGCTGGCTCCCGCCATTGAAATGGTCGAAGCCGAAGGGGGGCGGCCCTGGGTACCGGCGGTCATCGGTTTTCTGTCCGGCGGAGCTTTTTTATGGGTCGTCGACAAGATCCTGCCGCATCTGCATCTGGGTTTTCCCCGGGAAGAGGCTGAAGGTATCAAGACCAGCTGGCACCGTTCGGTGCTGCTGGTGCTCGCCATCACCCTGCACAACATTCCCGAAGGGCTGGCCGTGGGGGTGGCTTTTGGCGCGGTGGCCGCGGGGGTCGATTCCGCCACTCTGGGGGCGGCGGTGGCGCTGGCCCTGGGTATCGGTATCCAGAATTTTCCTGAAGGACTGGCGGTGGCCGCGCCTTTGCGTCGGGAGGGCTGGACGCGCCGCAAGAGCTTTGCCTATGGCCAGGCTTCGGGTCTGGTCGAACCGATTGCCGGCGTGATCGGAGCAGCGGCCGTGCTCATGATGCGACCCCTCCTGCCCTACGCCCTGGCATTCGCTGCAGGGGCCATGATCTACGTGGTGGTCGAAGAACTGATACCCGAATCCCAATTGGAAAAAAACACGGACATTGCCACCATCGGGACCATGTTGGGCTTCGCGTTGATGATGGCCCTTGATGTGGCGCTGGGTTGATTTCAGGGGGCGGTGCCCCGGGAGAAATTGAACATGGGAAATTACAAGGGCATCCATCCCGGAGCTTTCATCTTCGACCTGGACGGCACGCTCATCGATTCGGGGCTGGACATTGCCCTGTCCGCCAATTTCACACGGGTTCATTTTGGGCTGCCTGACCTGCCTGTCTCCACGGTATTGGGTTTTGTAGGTGACGGGGTGGTCAAATTGCTGGACCGGACACTGGGGCATGATGTGCGCTCCGGCCAGACCGGCGCGGCGGGTCTCCCGGTCAGCGAAGAGATGCAGGCTGAGGGGATGGCTGTATTCGCCGACCATTACGGCCGCCATCTTCTGGACAATACGACCCTGTATCCCGGGGTTCTGGATACCCTCGCCCGGTATCAACGGATTCCGCAACACCTGGCCACCAACAAACCCCGGGGATTCACCGACCTGGTCCTTTCCGGGCTCCATCTGGAAGGGGCTTTCCGCAAGGTGGTCTGCGGGGATGAAACCCCCGCCCGTAAACCGGATCCTGCACATCTGAAAGTTACGCTGGAGGGGCTGGACGTCGAACCGGGTGAAGTGGTGGTCGTGGGTGACAGCCCCAACGATGTTCTCGCCGCCAAGGCCTTCGGGGCCGTGTCGGTGGCCTGCACTTTTGGACTCGTGCTGCCGGGTCTGCTGAAATCGGCGAACCCTGATTTTACCATCGATTCCATGAGTGAACTGGCAGGCCTGTTCCCTTCACGATAGGACTTCTTTCATGAGCGACCGCGTGCCACCGCTATATCCCTGGTCCCTGGAGCGCCTGCTGTTGAGGATCGCGGCCGAGTGGGAGGACAGGAAGGAAATCTTCGGCTTTGCCGGACGCCGGTTCTTCCGGCCCGATGCGGCCGTCGATCTGGGATGCGACATCGCCGGCCGCAGGGTGGCCACACCGGTGGGACCTGCCGCCGGGCCCCACACCCAGATGGCCCAGAACATCGCGTTGTCCTGGCTCGCGGGAGCCCGGACCTTCGAGCTGAAGACGGTGCAGATCCTGGATGAACTGGATATCGAGCGGCCCTGCATCGACATGGAGAACGTCGGGTACAATATCGAGTGGAGCCAGGAACTCACCCTGGACGAATCCCTGACCGAATACGCCAAATCCGCCCTGCTGCTGGCGATCCTGCGCCGCTGGGAACCACTGACGGAACACATGGGGGATATGTCAGGTGAGGCCGGCGACCACGTCTTCGAACTTTCGGCGGGTTATGACCTGGCTGGCATCAAGTCCGACCGGATGACCGCTTTTTTCGAGAGCATGCTGGACGCCCGCGGTGTGATCGACAACCTGAGGAAGGAGATCCCGGTTCCCTTCGGGGGCCTGCGTGATGTCCCGGTGGATTCCCGGATCTTCGAACACGTTACCCTTAGCACCTTCCACGGCTGTCCGCCCGGCGAGATCGAGCAGATCGTCGAACACATGATGACGGCCCATGATGTCGACGTGACGGTCAAACTGAATCCCACCCTGCTGGGCATGGAGACGGTTCGGGAAATCCTCCACGAACGCCTGGGGCATGTCGAGGTGCCGTTGGCACCGGAGGCCTTCGCGGAAGATCTCCAGTTCGACCGCGCCCTGGAAATGATCGCCCGGCTGGAAAAGTTCGCCGCCTCGCGCGGCCGCGAGTTCGGCATCAAACTGACAAATACCCTGGTGGTGGGCAATGAGCGCGGGGTCATGCCCGGCAAGCAGATGTACCTCAGCGGCAAACCCCTGCACGTCATGGCTGTCACCCTGCTGGACAAACTGGTGGAGGCTCTGCCCGGGAAATTCAGGCTTGGGTCGGGCGCCGGGCCGATTCCGGTGGCCTTCAGCGCGGGGATCGACAAGGACAATCTGGTCGAGGCCGTCGCGGTGGGATTGTCGCCCGTGACGATCTGCAGCGATCTGCTGAAACCCGGCGGGTACGGTCGCATGGCCCAGGGGTTGCGAAAACTGGTGAAGACCATGAAGGGTGGCGGGTTGGTTGATCTTCAGGAGCTGCGGACCAAGGCGGAAACCGAGGCCCAGGCCGCGGGCCATCGCGACTCCGCGCGGGCCCTGGCTCATCACCTGGCCACACCGGAGGGCGCGGCTTCCTATACATTGAAGTCTACCGGGAAACCGCTGCGCAGGGTGGATAACCAGTTGGAGATGTTCGACTGCGTGGCCTGCACCAACTGCGTCACCGTATGTCCCAACGACGCTTTTTTCCAGGTTCCCAGCGTGGACGCCGATGGTCTGGAAGCCCGGGCCCAGTATCTGGTCCTGGCCGAACTGTGCAACGATTGCGGAAATTGCACGACCTTCTGCCCGGAACTGGGAGCCCCCCATCTGATCAAACCCCGTCTCTATACGTCAGCCCATGCCTGGGAGACCGCCGGCCGTCAGGGATTCCTGATGGATACCTCGGGTGACGATCTGGTGAAGGCGGATGGTCCGGCCTTGAAAGACGTCGCGATGGTAAAGAATCTGGTGGAAAACGAAAGCTGGCTGAAGTCCTGTCTGAAAGCGGAGTAGGCCGCGTCAGTCTTCGTCCAGCTTATCCAACAGGTCCTGGAGAAGATCCCTGACTCCGGCCCGTGTGTAGGGGTCGTCCGGGTGGGGAGATTTTCCCTCGGTCTCGAAATGCGGCCGCTCATCATAATCCCGGCCCCAGCGGGCATCGGTATCCCGGACCAGCGAGTTCAGCAGGGATTCGGAACCCAGGGTGGCGCGGAGGAATTCCTCCAGGGCCCCGACCGGCCGGTCGAAGTGGCGCGCCAGCAGCGGTGGATCGATTTTGATGCGGGCCCGGATGGTCCGTTTCAGGGATCCGGCGGAATCCTCCAGCAGGGATTCCAGGGTGTGCTCGATTTCCAGCAGGACCTGTTCGGCCCGGGCTACGGGCGAAGCGCCGGACATGGCGCCGGCGGCTTCACGGCCCACGGCCTCGGCCAGGGAGAACTTCCTGTCCCGTCGGATCCTGCTTTCCGTTGACTCGGAACCGGTTTCGGGCTTTTTTGGATCTTTCATGAACACAGGATAACAGAAGGTGACTGGCGCGTGAACCCGAACCGGACAAACTCTTCCCCTGATGCCCCCGATCACCTGGCCGGCGGAGCTCCCGCCGCCGGGGGACAGTTCATCCTGGAGCGCAGGGCCCGTCTGGTCAGGTCCCTTTTTCCACCGGAACGCGGCCACCTGGTTGATTTCGGCTGTGGAAACGGGGCCCAGACACTGCTTTTCGCGGATGATTTCGACCGGGTGACCGGTGTGGATGTCAGTGAATCCTTTCTGGAGGATTTTCGTCGCGAGATCATGTCCCGACGATTGGAAGACCGGATGAAAGTCGTGGTCACCGGCGGGGGAGCCATACCCCTGCCCGACGGCGCTGCGGATGTGGTGACATCGTTCACGGTCCTGGAACATGTCCCGGACGAAAGGGCCGCCCTTGCCGAAATGCGCCGGATTCTGAAGCCAGGGGGGAAATTGATCATCACCGTGCCCAACCGGTGGTGGATTTTCGAAACACACGGCGCCGATTTACCGTTGTTACCCTGGAACCGGGTACCCCTGGTCAGTTGGTGGCCCAAGAGGCTGCACGACCGCTGGGCCCGGGCCCGTATCTACCGGCGCCGCGAAATCGAGGAGCTTCTGGTCCAGTCAGGTTTCAACATAGATGTCAGTTTCCGTATGACAGCTCCCATGGACATGATTTCGTGGGAACCACTGCGCCGTTTTGTCCGGTCGACCCTTTTTCGCCCCGACCGGGCGCCTACCCCTTTCCAGGCCACTGAAATAGTCGTGGCCGCCACGAGGTGATCCCATGCAGACCCATTCGAAGGTGGTCCTTTTCATGATCCTGTCGCTTGCGACTTTGGCCGGGTGTGGTGGTCGAGACGATGCTCCCACCGCTGAAATCCGTCCGCACGAAATGACGCTCCATGGCCATACGCGCATCGACAACTACTTCTGGCTGAAGGACAGGGAAGATCCCGAGGTCATTGCCTACCTCGAGGCCGAAAATGCCTATCTGGCCAAGCAGATGGCCCACACTGAAGAGCTGCAGGAAGAGCTTTTCGCCGAAATGAAGGGGCGCATCAAGAAGGACGATTCCTCGGCTCCCTACGAATTGAACGGCTATTGGTATTACACCCGCTATGTAAAGGGCGGCGAGTATGCCCTGCACTGCCGCCGGCCCGACAGCATGGAGGGGACCGAAGAGATCATGTTCGACGGCAACGCCATGGGAGAGGGACTCGGTTATTTCGCCCTGCGGGGAGTCGACGTCAGCCCCGACAATAAATTGGCGGTGTTCGGCGTCGATGAAGTCGGTCGGCGGTTCTACACCCTGCGCGTGAAGGATCTGGCTACCGGCGAGATCATGAAGGATGAAATCAGGGACGTGACCGCCAACGTGACCTGGGCCATGGACAACCGGACCCTGTTCTATACCCGGCAGGATCCCGAGACCCTGCGGTCGTATCAGATCTGGCGGCATGAATTGGGCACCGACACGTCCAAGGACGTCCTTGTTTTCGAGGAAAAGGACGACACATTCAGCTGCTACGTCACCCGCACCAAATCCGACAAGTACCTGTTCATCAATTCCCGTCATACCCTCAGCAGTGAAACCCGCCTGCTCGAAGCCGACAATCCAACGGGCAAGTTCCGGGTTTTTCAGCCGCGGCAGCGGGATGTGGAATACCATGTCAGCCATCAGGGCGGTCGGTTTCTTGTCCTGACAAATCTGCATGCAAAAAACTTTCGCCTCATGGAATGCGGTCTGGATCAGACCTGGCTGGCCAACTGGCGCGAGGTCATCGCCCACCGCGACGACGTGTTGCTCGAAGATGTGGAAGTGTTCAACGACTACCTCGTTCTGGGTGAGAGGTTCGACGGCCTGACCCACTTGAAAATCATGCCGATGGATGGGAGCGCCTCCCATCAACTCGATTTCGGCGAGCCGACCTGGTCGGCCTGGAACGCGTACAATCCCCAGATGGATACCGAAACTTTGAGGTTCGGGTACACATCCCTGACAACTCCCCGGTCCACTTTTGCCTACAACATGAAGACCCGTCACAAGGAACTGATCAAACAGCAGGAAGTTCTCGGGGGTTTCGACGCGGCCAATTACCAGGCCGAGTATCTGCATGTGCCGGCGCGTGACGGGGTATTGGTTCCGGTATCACTGGTCTACCGCAAGGGTTTCAAGCCCAACGGGACCAGCCCGCTGCTTCTGTACGCGTACGGCTCGTACGGCTACAGCATGGACGCGAGTTTCAGTTCTTCGCGCCTGAGCCTGCTGGACCGGGGTTTTGTCTATGCCATCGCTCACGTTCGCGGCGGGCAGGAAATGGGCCGCCACTGGTACGAAGATGGCAAACTTTTGAAGAAGAAGAACACCTTCACGGATTTCATCGATTGCGGCCGCTACCTTGTGAAGGAAAAATTCACCTCATCGGATCGGCTTTTCGCCTCCGGTGGTTCGGCCGGCGGGCTGCTCGTGGGCGCGATCGTGAACATGGCTCCGGATCTGTGGCGAGGTGTTGAAGCAGCCGTCCCGTTCGTGGATGTGGTGACCACCATGCTGGATGACTCCATTCCCCTGACCACCAGCGAATACGACGAGTGGGGCAATCCCGGGGACAAGGAATACTACGACTACATGCTCAGCTATTCCCCCTACGACCAGGTGAGTGCCCAGGCGTACCCCGCCATGCTGGTGACAACCGGGCTCCACGACAGCCAGGTGCAGTATTTCGAACCGGCCAAGTGGGTGGCGAAGCTCAGGGCGGTCGGCACCGGGGACAATCAGCTGATCTTCAAGATCAATATGGAGGCGGGGCACGGCGGAAAGTCAGGCCGTTTCCGGCGGTTGGAAGAGCAGGCCCTGGCCTATGCGTTTTTCATGGATCTGGTGGGGATCAAGGAGTAGGTTGTGCCTCTGAAATTGTGTCCCGGGCCTGGAGTGAACCTGGCTGGTGGTATTATCCAGCAAAGATGATCATATGGAGAAAAGCGGGGCCCCCGGGGGCCCCGCTTTTTGACATTTGGGGTGTTCTTTCAGCCAGACACAATTTCAGAGGCACAAGCTATTTGATCAGCAGCATGCGGCGCGTCTGCTTGATGCGCGGGCCTTCCATGGTGTAGAGGTAGGTACCCGAAGCGACCGCGCGTCCTGATTGGTCCCTGCCGTTCCAGACCTCAGAATGACGGCCGGCGGTATAGGCACCATCGACAAGCGTCTTGATACGGCGGCCGTCGATGCTGTAGATGTCGATCCTCACCCGGCCCGAAACCGCCAGATCAAAAGCGATGGTGGTCATCGGATTGAACGGGTTCGGGTAGTTGTCGTGCAGAGCCGAAACCGTGGGAAGATTTCCGCCGTCACCCACGGGTGTGGCCTCGGTGGTGGTCACCGACACGGAATTGTTGGTCTTGTCGCGGGCGTCGACCTCGGCGATCTGAAGTAGCGTATTGCCTGAAGACAGAACCCGGAAGGTGACTGAGGCGATCTGCCCGGTACCGGAAATACCGCTCTCTCTTATGCCGGCCAGACAAACATCCACCACACCGGCCGTGGCTGACAGGACCAGGGAGCTGCCGCCCTGTTCGGTCAGCAGTTGGCCGCCCTGGATGGCAATGGGTTCGACCACGTTGGCATCCCAGGTCAGGGGGATGGTCAGGCCCTGGATCTGGCCGTCGCCAGCCAAAACCAGGTCGGCCGCGAAGGTCTGCCCGACCGCGGGAATGTCCGGCAGGTGGAGCGCCAGAAGATTGTACGCCGCCGGCGCCGGCACGCTGGAGGCCGCCAGAATCTGGGAGGAGTCGGGAGTTATTGCTGAAGAAGGCATAATTGAACAGGCTGTAAATTTCGTTTTAAGGGTAAGGTCAAAAGAAAAAATTGAGGGCGCAAGACGCGTGACTGAATATGCTTATCCCCCTGATGTTTTGCGTGAAGCCATTGTTAATGCCGTTGCCCACAGAGATTATAC
>JAUVII010000080.1 GCA_030592845.1 Candidatus Krumholzibacteriia bacterium
AAATCATGACGCCTCCTGGCCTCTACCAAACAACGCCGATTTTGCGGCGCATGACGTGCATGGTTGCACCGTTGCCTTCGGCTTCGATGAAAAGGATGTATCCGCCGCTGGCGACGGGTTCCCCGCTGCCGTTGCGGCCGTCCCAGGGCACTTCGTTGAGCCCGGTGGTTCCGCCCTCGTCGCCGGCCGTGAATTGCCTGTCCAGGACCAGCCCACCACTAAGGGTGTAGATCCGCATGCGGACCGAGGCGTTGTCCTGGAGGACGTAGGCGATCGTGGTCGGTGTCTCGTCGGGATGGAACGGATTGGGATAGTTGGTCAATGCACCGCCGGGGGCATTGGGGTCCACCAGGGCGGTTTCGATGTCGAGGTCCACGCTCAGCGCGCCTGATACCGCGCGCACCGTGTCCATGCTCGGCTCTCGCGGGCTCAGGAACTCGGCAGTGGCCTCGCCGTCTTCGTCGGTCTGGTTTTCAAACGGCGTGAGCAGACCCTTGTCGGTCAGCAAAGTGAATTCGACCGGCCGGCCGGGAACACCGTTTTCGAAGGCGTCCTGTACCCGGGCAGTCAGCAGGGCGGTCTTGTTTCCCTTGACCCAGGGAGGATTACTGGTCAGCAGGATAGCCGCGGGGGCTCCCGGCAGAACGGTGAGCACACCGGTCAGCGCCGGGATGTTACCGGCGTCATCGGTGATGACCAGCACGATGTCTTCGGCGTAGGTATAAGTTTCCGTTTCGGTGTGCTGTCCCTGCAGCAACTGGAAACTGGTGTTGGCCAATTCGCCCTTACCCGGCTCCTGGGTCGAAGCGTTCCGTACCTCGATCGTTACCGAAGAATTGATTTCCTGGATAACACTGCCGGCGTCGTTGGTCACCTTGACCGTCAGGCTGAAGGGGGAACCGGCCTGGACCGTAGTCGGGGTGATCTCGGCCTCCAGATGGAAACCGCTGGAGATCATCCTTACCTCGGTCGTGCTGGGAAGCATGGTGGTTTGGGTGACATTGGTCGCGGTGATCTGCTGGAATCCACCTGTGGACAGGCGGATGCTGAAATCAGCGCTGCCGTCGGTCATTGACGCGTCGGCGGGGATTTCGGCCATCGGGTCATCCGATGTGACCCTTACCATGTCCGTGGCGCCGCCCACGGGATTGAACCACTGGTCGGTGGCGTAGACGGTGACCGTGAAGGCGTAGTTGATGGATTGGTCGGTGGCCGTCCCGCTGCGCCCGGTTTCCGCGCCTGGCGAAAGTTCCTCGCCGGGGGCGAGGATGAGCAGATCGGTATACGGCCCAGGAGTCACTTCGACTTCGTTCGAGGTGTAGGCGCTGATGCCGGTCGAGTCGCTGTCGGCAGCCGTAATCGTCTGCAGACCCGCGCGGAAAAGAGTCACCGGGACCAGGGCTTCGCCGTTGGTCAGCAACAGGACGGCCGGAGAATCGAGGTTGTCATCCGTCGAGTTGAGGGCCAGATGACTGCCGATACCCGGAACACGGTTGAAATACTGGTCAACCGCCCTGACGAGGATATCGAAACCGGAGCCGGCGGCCTGGACGTCGGGGTTACCGACATGACCGGTGACCGTCCCGCCCTGGGGATCCTGACCCGGCAGAAGAATCTGCATGCCGGCGTAGGCCGCGGGATTGACGACAAAAGGATCGCTCGTCCCCAGATGCGGCGGCGTGGCGTAATCCGAGCAGGTGAACTGCACGGCGTTGCCCGCGCCCCGGAACGTGATGGGCCCGGTCCAGACACCGGAATTGAAAGTGATGGATTCGGGGCTGATGCTGCCGGCGCCCGTGTTGGCCGACAGGATGGCGTTGCCGTCGAAATCGGGCAGGGTGTTTCCACCGGCATCCGTGGCGTTGATGGTAACGACCACCGGGTCACCGGCGGTAAGGGGACCGGCGATGGTGGCGATCTCGAAATGATGGGCGCCGGCCGGGATGACCTGGATCACCTGGCTGGTCATGCCCTGGATCGATCCGTTGGACATATCCGCCACGGTCAGGGTCTGGGTCCCGAAGGTGGAAAGATACAGGCTTACCAAAGCGTGACCATTGTTGAGTGTGGCGTTGACGGGAGTGCTGGCGCCCGCGTCGCTCGAGGTAATGCGAATGTTGTCGGCGCTCGGCAGCGGATTCCAGTAGTTGTCGGTGGCGTAGATGTCGACCGTGAAATTCTGGGTCGAGCTCTGGGTCGCCGGATTGCCGGTGGTACCCGACACGCTGCCCGGCAGGGGATCCTGGCCGGGGACGACGATCTGGACCCGGGCCAGGCTGCCCGGATGCACCACGAAGGGGTTGCTTGTTCCGTTCTTGCCCGGATCGCTGTCCAGGAAGGCGTACATGTTGACGTTGCCGCTGCTGATGTTGGTCTCATCAGCCCGGAACACCCTCACGTTTCCCGCCCAGTATCCGTTGGAAAGGGTCACGGTCGCGGGCTCGATCCGGCCGACACCGTAACTGGTCAGTTCCTGAAGACGCACCGTTCCGGAATAGCCATTGACCGTGGATCCCCCCGGATCCACCGCGGTGATGGACGTGCCGAAAGGCACCCCGGCGTCGGTATGTTTCTGGCTGATGTTCTGGAAGACGAACCCGTTGAGAATCATCACCGAAACATTCCCGGAGATTCCCAGAGGTATGGTCAGGTCGGTCTGGTCGTCCGTGGATATCGTGAACGAACCCGCGGCGTTGAACATCCCTGTCAGGGAGGCTTCACCGCCCACCAATGGTGTATTCGACGGGAGCGTGGCGCTCGCGTCGGAGGACCCGAACTGCATCACGTCGGTGATCGTGTCGACCAGGTACCACTGGCCGTCGACTGCCCGCACCCGAAAGGTGAAAGGCACGCCGACGGTTTGGGCCTGCGGCGCGCCGGTTTTGCCGCTGAGGGTGCCCGGAGCTTCGGTTTCGCCGGGCAGCAGCACCTGGAGTTGCGTGTATGGGCCGGCGGCGGCCAGGGCGGGCACCAGCAGCAAGCCGATGATCCCCATGCTAAAAATGAAAAATCTTTTTTGTCGCGACCTCACGGCGTTTCCCTTCCGGTGTAGGTCTTGTTCAAGTCGTGCCGGAACCGATTCAGGTCCGGCAGACGACAGCGAGGGTCCGGAAACCCTACGGAATTCTCCGACCCCCTAAGAACAATTTGTATGCCATTCGTTTGGGGAGAATGCCCTGCGACCGTGGGTGTCCGGGGGTTTAAGTTGTTACAACTCAAGAAACTGTGGATCATAAAAAATAAAACTGAGGGGTGCCGAATCCGGGTTCGTTCCCGGCAGAACGCATGAAAAAATCGAGGCGTTCAACTTCCCGTTCCTCCTGAAGAGGATTTCAGGGACCGGGTAGTTCCTCAATGTTCCTTCATCCGGGAATATGGATTTTCCGCAAGGGGATCAGTTCCCAATTCCGTGCAGAGAAGGGTTTCAATATTCCAGATCTTCCCCATGACTCCCTGGGGGTTGCGAAGCGCAACCCCATCCCTGAACCTGGTTCAGCATCGGTGCCCACTGGACCAGCGACGTGATCCTGGGTGGGGCCATTCGCCACGGCCAAGTCAAACGATCCGGGGTCAGAACCCCAGCGTCAGCCCCGCGCTGAAGTTCCAGCGTTTCAGGTGGATGCTCTGGATCGAATCGTGTCGGAGGTCCTCCTCGTTGACCAGGAGCAGCCAGGACTCGACGCCCATGTTGTTCTGGGTATAGGCCGCTTCCAGGACCAGGCTGACGTCCACCCCCGAGGGGAAGGGTGCAAGGCTGCTGACCATGTTTAATTCAAGACCAGCACCGGCGTTCCAGCTGTTGGGCATCATGTCGCTGAAGGAATTGAAGGATGGCTGGTTGATCCACTCGCCCGTATGGTTGTCCAGAAGCTCACCATTGAAGCGCATGTCCTCCACCCGGTACCAGGTCCAGCCGTAGCCCAGCTTCACGTAGGGCTTGAATCCTCCCCTGAAGATATCGAATCGGAAACTGCCGGCGTATTCCCAGAGATGGAACACGGAATCAACCGTCAATACGTCTCCATCGGTTGTGTTGATCGTCGCCCCCAGGGGACTCTTGGAGTGCAGCAACGTGTTTTGGGTGGCAAATCCCTTGCCCATGAAAAAACTCACCTGCCACCACCATTCCAGGGGGTCGGTTTTTCTGATTTCGCCCTTACCGACGCCGTTCGGGGCGGCATTCCCGATCCTGGTCAGGAGTTCTATCCCCGAATCCCCATTGAACAGCAAAATGCCCATATCGTCGTTGAACCTCAACTTGGTGACACCCACGTTGACCCCAACAAACCTGGTGGGGATGTTTTCCGAGGGAAAAAACACCGGATCGTTGCGTTGCAGGATTTTGCGGAAGGGATAGGCGGCCAGCCGCCAGACGAAATCGATGGGCGGCATGCTGGCCAGAACCGGCAGGGTCAGGTTCAGAAAGCCCCAGCTGTTGACGAAGGAATCCTGCAGCCCGAGGGGAAACAGGGTCTCGAACATATGGGGATAGTATTGGTTGGCCCCGCCTTCGGATCCGGATCGGTTCCAGTGGGGCTGGAACATGGGTCCCATCGGAGCGAGGTTGCCCGTTTCCGCGTGGGGGATGATGCCGGCAAAGGGTGATTCGGTGGCGGGGTATCCCCAGCGGACCGGCAGCAGCATCCAAAACCAGTCGCGCCTGGCGACCGGGTCGGTCATCACCGGCTCGATCACCCGTTCCCAGTCCGGCCAGACTTCCACCCTGTCGGTGGTGGTGTAGGGCACGGCGTCCCCGCGGCCGAACCGGGTCTGATCGGCTCCGGTGATGTCTCCCTTTTTCTCGGCATACCACCTGCGGGGGTCGAGTTGGCCGTTGATCTGTTCGGTGGCTCCCCCCGGACCGATATCCTTGAATAGCCCCGGGTAGGGATAAGTCCCGTGGGAGTCCCGGTTCTTGCCGCCCGGCGCGGCCAGCACCTGATCAAACCCCTTGTTGTCCGCCCCGATGAAACAGATCGGATGGGTGTTGACCACCGATTCCTCCTGATCCCACCACGCTGCGTACCGACGCCACTTCCAGAGGGTTTCCTCCCCGTTTCTTTCCGCGACCTTGGACTGCATTTCCCGCTTCCAGTCCTCGACCCCGAGGTAGACGTTGGGGCTCGAATAATCCATGCGATAAACCTGGTAATGGAAATAGTAATCGATGGATTTGATGACCAGCGGGTCGTTATCGCTGTCTCCGTACAGGGCTCCCTGGTCGAGGATTCCGCGAACCTGATCCGCCGTCAGCAGCGAAGTCACGCTGCCCTGGGGAGAGATCATGACATTGATGTGTTCCCAATCACCCTCGTGATTGTTGCCCCCGTCGTTGGTCGGATAGAAAAAATAGTATTGCAGCACGAACTGGTATCCCAGGACCCCTTGCCGCGGGGAGTTTACCTCACGGATGAACGGATGCATGTAGACCTTGAGGAATTCCCGGTACTTCTGGGGCAGGACCTGGGAAAACCCGTTTTCGAATTCCTTCTTCCAGGTCTCCGGGCTGTCACCCGGCCAATCGAAGAACATCACCTGGAATTCACCCGAGTCCGGTGCGTGGGACCTGGGATTCAGGGCTTCGAAGTCGGGGTCGCGGGGATCGAACCGTTCCAATAGTTCGGTCAGAAGGCAGTCGCCGGAGGGATCGTAGCGGCGGTCTGCCGCGGTTGTCGAGTCACAGGGTTGGTCCACCAGGGTGTTCAGGTTGACCATGTCGGACCGGACCAGTTCCTTGGGATTGCCCAAAAGGCTCCAGGTATCGACATGAAGGTTGGATGATTGGCTCTGGTCCATAAATAGCCGGAAATCCATGGGCAGATTGGTGGAGTTCAGCACCATGACGGGGCCGAACCTGGCGCCCAGGCCCTGAAGAAGTTCCTGGCGCGCGTCGTCGATGCCGTCCACCGGCGCGACATCCCTGTATCCGGGAGCCTGGCGATCCCCAAACAGGTTGAATTCATCGCTGGAAGCGGTTTGCTCGATCAGGGAGGGATATTCCAGGGGAATATAATGGAGATACTCATTCCGGGGGATGGCCTGCCCCCGGGCGGGATTGGCGGAAAATACCGCGATGCCTGCAAGAACAAACAGCCACCGCTTGAATCCCAATCCACCTGTGCCGTACATTCGGAACTCCCTCCGGATGATATCACCCATTACTCCTGCGACACTTTATCATAGGGTCCATTGACCGTCTGCTTTTGATGATGGTAACATTTCATCGCTTGATGAGCATTCCTATCCCCGGTTACCCGAAAATGTGAGTTTCCATGGTGGTTTCCGCATCATCGTCATCTGCCCGGTCCACGTCATTGACGCACGATTTTGCCGCCCTGGGTCTTGCCGCCCTTGCCGTTATCGTGACCGCCTTCATTGTGGCGCCCGCTCTGGTCTTTCTGTTCAACGGCAGCGAGGTCACCATTCCGGTCACCGAAGTGATAAAGGCCTCGTTGGGCGTGCAGGCGGGATTCATTGCCGCGGTGATGGTACTCGGCCTCATCTTCGGGGGCGGGGGGCGCAGAATCCTGGCCTCGGTACTGTTGGCTTCGGCGGCGTTGCTCTACCTGCAGGGGAACGTCTTTGTCTGGGATTACGGCCGCTTCGACGGCACCGACATCGACTGGTCGCGTCATCTGATCGCCGGGGTGTTCGAGGTCGTCGTCTGGCTGGGTTTTCTGGTTGCCGCGGTCATTTTCAGCAAGCGTCTGTGGAAATTCGTGCCACGAATCGCCCTGGTCATCGTTCTTCTCAGCGCTGGCTCGCTTGGCGTTCACCTGCTGTCCGGGCGCACGTTTGCGCACGCCACGGCTTCTGGAATTGATGATCGGCTCTTTCGGTTTTCCCAAGAGAAAAACACCCTGGTCGTGATCCTGGATGCGTTTTCCTCCCCGGCTTTTGACCTGATGTTGGAAATCGATCCCTCGTGGCGCGACCGGTTGGAAGGATTCACCTATTACCAGGATGCCCTGGGGGTTTATCCCACCACCCTGCCTTCGGTACCGGCGATCCTTTCCGGGAAAACCTATGAAAATTCCCGGCCGATGGGCACATTTCTGCGGGAAAGCCTGTCGGGCGGGTCCCTGCCCATTGTGCTGCAGGATCATGGATTCCTGACGCACACCATTACCGAGACCATCTATGGGGAGTACCTGGAAGAGGTTCCCTGCACGAATCAGCTTTCATTCCTCGACACCCATCCACAGAACAAAAAATTTCGTGATTCCCTGCGGATATGGAACATCGCCCTGTTCCGGTATGCGCCCCATTTTCTCAAGATGCAGGTCTATTCCGATCACAAATGGCTTCTGCGGGGGACCAAATCTTCTCCCGAAATGAGTCCACCCCCCAAACTCCCGTTCACCGATGAAAAGCCCTACCGGGTGCCCACTCCCGGACAGCAGGCGTCATGGATACTCTGGCGACAGTTGGTGGACAACGCCAACACGGGGAGCGGCCAACCCACCTTCAAGTTCATCCATCTTTTCACCACGCACATCCCATTTTTCCTCGATGAGGAATGCCTCCAACTCACCGAAGAGGAATATGCGAAACTGGGGTGGCGCGGAGCCGTGCCCAAACAGTGCGCCTGCGCGATGAACCAGGTTCTCGACCTCCTGGACCGGCTGCGGGAATTTGGAATCCTCGACCGGACCCTGGTCATTCTGGCGGCGGATCACGGCAACCACATCAACCTGGATTCCGGGGACGACAAGGAGATCGAACAGACAGGGATTCCCCTCCTGTCCAAGGTTTTGCCCCTGTTGCTGGTCAAGCCGATCGGCGCCGCGGGGCCGTTGCAGGTGTCGCGGGCGCCTGTCAGCCTGATCGATATCCCCAACACGGTTGCGGCTGATATGGAAATCGAAAAGATGTTTCCCGGGCGCGCGCTGCAGGGGGCAACAGAAGGGGAAACCCGTACGAGGGTCTACTACGACTACGAATGGGAACACCGCTTCTGGTTCACCGATCACCTGCCTCCCATGACGGAATTCAGGGTGAACGGACCAGTCAGAAATCCCTCGTCGTGGAGCAAGGGGCGGCTTCTACAATTTGACGACGGGAAATAACCGGTGGTGCAGGGCCATCATTTCCTGCACCAGAAGGTTCGCACATGATGCGGCCGTTTGGGAAAGACCGGGAAATCCAAAGGCGGGCGCAGATCCGTGACCTCGCTGAACTGATCTTCCAGCGCGCGGCGGTAGAAGGCGTGGCTGCCAGAGCGATGGTTGTTGGCGAAGACGGCGATGCCGTCCGGTCCCATCAGGCCCGCGGTCTGGGCGGACAGGCGAGGCCACTCGGTTTCGAGTAAAAACTTCCCACCGTCCTTTGCCGAGGCGAACACCGGCGGGTCGCAGACCACCAGATCCAGCGGTTGGAATTCCCCGGGTTTTTCATCCCGACGGCGTTCCTGACGCAGTAGCCATTTGCGGGCATCCTCCTGGATGAACTTGCCGTGGCCGCCCTCCTTCAAACCGTTCAATTCAAAATTGGTTTTGCCCGTGTTCAATCCTGCCCGCGCCGTATCCACCGAAAAAGCGACCTCGGCTCCGGCCGCCACGGCGGCCACCGAAAACGAACAGGTATAGGCGAAGAGATTGGCCAGCCTCTTGCCGCCCGCGACCAGGGCCAGGCGGCGCCGGGTGTCGCGCTGATCGAGAAACAGCCCGACATGCTGGGTTTTCGTAAGGCTGACTTCGTACTTCAGGCCGTGTTCGCGGACCGTGAAAAAATCCGGGGGCTCTTTGCCGATGATCCGTGTCTCGACGACCAGGGCCCGCTGGTGGGGATTGCGCCGGTGCGTGCGGATGACCCCGCCCCGGCAACCGTGGGCCTCCGTCACTTCGTCCAGAATCGGGTACAGGAGTTTGGTCAGTTTTTCCTCTGAAGAAGTCTCATCGAACCAGATGGCGTTGAACCAGCCGCCGTAGACATCGATGGCCGCGGGCAGGCCGGGAATTTCATCCCGATGGACCACTCGGAAGGCGTCGGTGACGGCCATGGGCCAGGCGCCGCGGCGGTCCCGGCAGACCGCGAAAGAGGATTCCCCGCCCGAGGCCAGGGAAATGAAAGAAGCGGGTGCCGCCGCGACCAGGGGAGCATCGATTTCAGGCCAGCGCACCTCGGCGCAGTGCAACATCAGGCGGGGAAAATCCGCGCCGCCGTGTTCGTCGTCGCCAAGGACGGGAATCCCGCTGGCGGCCGCGTGCCTGCGGATCTGATGCCGCCGTCCGTGGGTGATTTCCGCGCGATAACGGACCAGGTCCCCCTGGGGGGTCTTTCCCAGACGCTGAAACCGGGTGAGGGCGGACTTGCCGTCGAGCGCTTCGTCCCGTGTCCAGGTTTCACCGGGGCCGCCCGCCAACGAATCCGCCGGCGAAAAGAATTCATAGATCTTGGTCGCGCCGCCCGCCTCATGGATCTTTTCCGCGCGGACGGAAGCGGCGGCATCCAGGGCCAGCAAAAGAACTCCACTGGTGCCCCGGTCCAGACGCGAAACAACGTGCGTCTTCAATCCCAGATGAAGGTCCAGCCACTCAACGGCCCCCAGTTCGCCGGGCTTGCCGGCGTGGGTGGCCATGCCGGAAGGCTTGTCAACGGCCAGCCATTTGTCGTCCTGGTGGATGATCATGATTCACCATCCAGGTAGCGGCTGAACATGGCGACCAGTTCGGCGTCGAGGGCCCGGCCCCTGTTGCGGCCGTAGAACAGGTGCAGCTTCTCGAGTTTGGCGGGTTTTTCCAACCCTTCGGCGGTCGCAGTGTCGAAAATAGCCTGGGCTTCGGCGGGCCGGGATCCCCAACGGAACAATTCGACGCCCTCCGCATCGAAAGCCGCCAGCAGGGGAATGCCGCGCTTGCCGTTTGTCAGGTAGCGGTCCATGATCTCGAGGTTGTCGTCCCGCAGCAGATAACGGATGGTGATTTCAGGATGGCTTTCTGCCAGAATCTCCAGACAGGGCAGGCACTGGGCCGAGTCGCCGCACCAGGGTTCGGTCAAAACCATCCAGACCTGCGGCCGGTCGATGCGGGACACCAGGGACGCCAACTCCGCGGATGGCCGCCAGGTGCGCTGGATGCGCCCGACCCGGTGCAGATTCAGCTTGGCGAATTCCGCGCGTTCGGCTTCCATGCCCTCGAGGGTGGATGGATCGACCGCGGCCTGTTGCTCCATGACCTTTTGGTAAGCGTCGGATGTCAGACCCGAGGCGAGAACCTGTTCGACAAAATCAGCTTTCAAAGGGAACCTCCATTAGTAGCCAAACTATCAGACCATCTGGTGGTTGTCGCAAACGAAATGGGAACGTAGATTTTCAAATCATGATGTATCAGACGACATATGGGGCGCGGATCGCCAGCCTGGCCATGATCCTGGGTCTGACCCTGCTTGCGGGCTGCGGCGTGAGGATGGGTTATGCGCCCACAAGCGTGGCCGTCCATCGGGGGACGGTCAAAACCAATGAACCGGCTCCCGCCGACAGCGTGCGCGTGGTGTCCTGGAACATCCAGTACGGGGAAAATTTCGAACAAGCCCTGCGTGAAATCAACGCCAATCCACATTTGGCCAACGCGGACATCATTCTGCTGCAGGAAATGGGCCCCGAAGGCACCAGGCGCATGGCCGAGGCACTGGGCATGCACCATGTCTACGGGGCGGCATCGGTGAGTCCCCACCACAAGAAACTGTTCGGCAACGGGGTGCTATCGCGGTGGCCCATCACCGATGACCGGGTGCTCATCCTGCCCCACGAAACAATGCTGACCGGGCACCGCCGCATCGCCGTGGCCGCGGATATCGACCTGGGCGGAGTGACAGTGCGCGCCATCAGCATCCACACCGCGACGGTGGTCATGGACCAGGGAAAAAGGATTGAGCAGGCCAAGGCCGCCCATGACAGTCTGGGCGGTTTTGATGGTCCGGTGATCATCGGAGGGGATTTCAACACCGTCAGCGAATACGATGTGACGCTTCTGCGCCAGACCATGCGGCGTGTGCGCATGAAGACGGTGCGGTTGCCGGCGGGCCCGACCATCTCCAACAAATACAAAAAAATGCCCGGCTCGGAGTCGGTGCTGGATCACATCTTCTGCAAGGATTTCGAGCCGGGTTCGCGGGGAGTCGCCAGGGAGGCCCTGGCCAGCGATCATTATCCCATCTGGGCGGTTTTGGCCGCGCCATGGCCCGACGATGGTGCCAAAAAGGAAAATTCCCCGTAAACAGAATCGGCAACTTCCCCTATATTGATGGCCGGGGCATTAACATCCATTTTTTCCACCGGTCGTATAGATGAACCATCCAGGCAGCTTTTCACCTCAGTTCCGTCTGAACCAGTGGCTGGTCCGGCCTGCCCTGAACCGGATCAGTGGTCCGGACGGTGACGTCCAGATCGAGCCTCGCGTCATGAAGGTGCTGCTGGTCCTGGCGGCCAAGCCGGGCCAGGTGGTTTCGCGCCTGGATCTGTTGGACGAGGTGTGGACCGACGCGGTGGTGGGCGAGGAGATCCTGACCCGGGCCATTTCCGAACTGCGCCGGGTTTTCGGCGACAGCGCCCGCAAGCCCAATTATATAGAGACGATCAGGCACCATGGTTACCGGTTGATCGCCGAGGTCGTTCCCGTTGACGAAAAAGCTCCGGCCGCCACGAGGGTAGCAGAATCCGAATCGGCGGCCGAACCGGCCCCCGTCCCGAACAACGGCCGGCTCAACTGGATTTGGATCCCGGTCATCGTCGCGTCCCTGATCCTGTTGGCCGTGTTCGTACCGAAACTCCTGAACACCGGTTCCGGGGAAAAATCTTCGCCGAATCAGGTCGGGCCGCCGTCAGCCACCCCCGTCACGAGTTTTCCCGGCCGGGAGCAATATCCGGCCCTGTCGCCCGACGGCACCCGGGTGGCGTTTTCCTGGGCGGGTCCCGACGGGGACAACATCGACATCTACATCAAGCAGCGGAATTCGGAATCCACCCTGCGCCTGACCGACGACGCGGGCTGGGCCGCCTGGCCCGCCTGGTCTCCCGACGGTCAGATGGTGGCCTATGTCCAGGGATCGTCTCCCTTGAATATGATTTGCCTGGTCCCGTCCCTGGGCGGGGCTGTGCGGCAAATTCACGAAGTAGCCGGCTGGGTCGAGGGACTGGATTGGTCCCCCGACGGCGCGAAACTGGTTTTTTCCGCCCAGAGCGGTGAGTCCCAAAGCCACCGGGTTTTTGTCCTGACCATCGCCGATTTCGAGGTTCAACCCCTTGTTTTGGATCGGCCCGACCCGGTGGGAGATTTCCAGCCCCGCTTTGCCCCCGACGGCCGGACGCTGGCTTGGATCGGACTGGATCTGGGCGGACGCAACGGTCTTTTCATCGCTGCGGCGGATGGTGGAACGGCGACTCCGGTGACCGTGGGCATGTCCACCCTGCAGGGTTTGGCCTGGAGTGCCGATGGCCGATCGCTTGTCTACGCCGCCGCTCCCGAAGGCCGGTTCGATTTATGGACGGTGGCGGTTAAAGGCGGCCAGCCCACTTGGATCCCCACCCCGGGCGAATTCGCGTGGAACCCTACCATCGCCCGCGCCACCGGCGCCCTGGTTTACGAAGAAGTCCAGGCCGACCAGGATTTGTGGCGGATCCGGATCGTGGGCCGCGATCCCTGGCAACTGGAAACCGAGCCCTTCACCAGGTCGACCCGCTGGGAGTACGAAGCGGACTTCAGTCCCGATGGCCGCAGAGTGGTGTTCGTATCGGCCCGCTCGGGGAAACCCGAATTGTGGCTGGTCGACCATGGCGGCAATAACCTGCGCCGTTTGACTTCGCTGGGCGCGGCCGCGATCAGCAACCCGCGCTGGTCTCCCCAGGGTGATCGGATCGCCTTCAATGCCGCGGTGGGCGGCCGCAACG
>JAUVII010000081.1 GCA_030592845.1 Candidatus Krumholzibacteriia bacterium
GGTTACCCGGGACCGTGTTGGCCAGTTTGGTGCCCGGGGTGAAAGATGGGTCGGTCAGGGCCTCGGCGATCACCTCGTACAGCCGGCAGTTTTGGGGGCTGCGACCCGGACTGAGCCGGGCATAGTGGGTGGCCAGATCCTCGAGATAGACCAGGCCTCCTTCGAGGGTTTCCCGCCTTTCGGCGAACACGTCGTTCAACTGGTCCGGGTTTTGGTCGGCGACCTCGGAAAGATGCCGCAGGACGTTTCGCAAAGGAGTGATCCCGTTGCGGATATCATGGTTCACCTGACGCGCCATTTCGCCCAGGGTGGCCCGGTGTTCGGCGGCGCGCAGACGTTTCACACCGTCACGAAGGCGAACGGTCATTTCACCCAGCAGTCGTGACAGGCTGCCGACCTCGTCCTTCCGGGAAGATGAAAAGTCCACGTCCAGGCTTTCGAGGTCGAGGTTACCCGTGAGGTCGGCCAGCTGGCGCAGGGGCCTGCTGACCCGCCCGGCCAGAAAAATCGCCAACAGAACCGATATCACTATGGCCAGCAGCAGGATGGCCGCCATCCGCATATCCAGGTCATGCAACAACGCAATTAAAGACGCCCGGTCGTGCGTGACCAGCAGCCACGCGTCGTCCAATTTGCCGTCCATAACCAGGGGAAGGTGCTCCGAACGCACGATCATACCATCGCGGCGCAGAAGATATTCGATTTCCAGAACGGGCCCGCCGGTAGCCAGGCGAAAAGCGAGCACATCGTTGGAGGCGAAGGAGCCCTCGGGCCAGACGATTCCCAGCGCCAGGTCGCCCTCCCGGTTCAGGCTGCTCAATCGTTCCTTGTCCAGGCGGTTGCCGCCGATCAGGTGGAATTTGCGACCTCCCAGGGTCACGGAGCGGGAGCGGGCCAACGCGAGAAAGGTTTCTTCGGGTGTGCGGGCCGCCAACAGGGCCTGTCCGCCCCGCGCGAAGGAAATCAATTTGTTCAATCTGGAATCGAGGGATCCGTAGGCGTCGCGGAAATGGCCGCTGCTGACCGTGTGTCCGCGATCATCCTGGATCAACAGCATGTCCAGGTTCATGACCGACATTTGGCGGGGCGCGAAATCGAGCACGTAGCCGCGCATGTTTTTCTGTCCGCCGACCGTGCCGAGCCGGAAGGAGTTGTCCCTGGTGATGGTCTGGGCCAACTTGTCCAGCAGGGTGGCCAACTCGGCGCTCTGCCTGTCCAGATCATCCCGCACGATGCGAATCTGATTGTCCACCCGCGCGGTGTCCAACTCGGTAAAACGGTCCTGAACTCCGGTCCGGATGGTCAGGATAACCAGCACCAGCGGCAGTACCGCCAGAGCTACCGATCCCAGGAGGATCTGGCCGCGCAGGTTCATGGAACTCCCTCGGTGTCCGCGGTTTCGGCAGCTGCGCCCAGGCCGGCGAGCAGAGGCGTGCCGTCAAAAGCGAGTTCCAGTCCGGCCAGCGATCCGCGAACCACCAGCCAGGACCGGCTGACTCCCAGTGGGTTGACAAGACCTTGGCGGACAAGGGCCTCCGCGGGGGATTCCTGTTCCGGCTCAGCATATCCATCGGCTGAGGCCAGACTGTCGGAGAGACGTTCGGTCTGGTTCAAGGCAGCCTTCTGCAGCCAGGCCGCGTTGCCCAGCAGGGTGGCCATCTGCAGGCAACCCGTGGGGTATTGCTGGTCGAAAGGCAGGATGAACGCCCCCGCCATCTGCCATTGCAAAGCGAATTCGATGCTGCCTGCGGGCAGGGGGGCCGCGCGCGCGGGTTGACCCGCCAGGGCTCCCAGCCGCTGGGCCATTTCCCGGGCGCCGGGGTCGTCACCGGGGTAGGCGATCACGTCCTGGTCCATGTTTTTCGAAGCCAGGTTCCAATCCAGGCGGGCGCTGCCGGCGCCGGTGACCGGGCCGCTCAATTGGGGGCATTCGGTGTTCCCGCCGGCGGGGAAGACGATTTCCGGCCAGGCGATCGCGGAAACCGACGTCAGGTCGCGGCCCGCGTCCATATTTCCGGCGGCATTCATCCAGCGGTCGGACCCGTGGGGATTCATTTCCGGAGGGCAGATCAAAAGGTACAGTCGGGTCCAGGGCAGGGGAATAGGATGGAAGCCCGGCGCGTTGTCGAAAAAACTCACCGAGGTCATGTCCCGGACCAGGATCAGATCCATGTCGGTGGCCACCTGATCCCTGGGGTCGGCGTCCGGTAAAACCCGAAAGGTCAGATTTTTCCAGGTGGGCCCGTCGGGGTGATTCAGATTCGGCAGACAGGCAAGATCGGGCATGGGCGCCGGATCCGAAGCCCGCAACCGGCAGGGACCGCTGCCCACGGGCCAGGTCCAGCCGGGCCGTTTGACGCAAACGGCGGTGGCGGGATGGGCCAGGAGCATCGGGAAGCGGGAGTGGGGTTCGGGGAGCCGCACGGACAGGCGCCGGGCATCCAGCACGTTCACGGTATTGGCCCGGGCATTGAGCCAGTTCCAGGGCGAGGTGCGGCCCGAAACGGCAGGACAATCTTCGTTTTCAAACCAGGCCCGGCGCACGTCATCGGCGGTGATCCGGGTCCCGTCCCAGAAACGGGCGCCTTCGCGGATGGTGAAAACCCAAACGGTGCTGTCCTCGGTGCAGGTCCAGCGTTCTGCCAGTCCCGGCCGGGCCTCGCCCGAGCAATCCACCTGAACCAGGGTTTCGTAAAGCTGGGCGAAAATCAGGCGCTCGGACCCGTTGTGGGGGATGGGCGCCCGTTCCGGACGGACCGGTTCGGTCACCGTTACGATAAAATCGCCGCCCGGCAAGGTTGGTCCAGCCAGGATATCGCATCCCTGGCGGCCGGGAGTCAGGTCTCCGCCCGAGGCGTCGGGCCACAGATCGATGGCGGGCCGGAGGGTCCCAGCGGAGGATTCGGGCCCCGAAGTGCCGCCACAGGAGGCCAGCAGCAAAAACAGGGAAACAAGGGATATGGCTGTTCCGGCCACTCGCAGACACTGCGGGCTCTTGCCGCCGGGATGTCCCTTTGACCTGATGGGGCTCATTTAGCTTCCCTTCCTTGTCGGAACCGATCCTTCGGTACGGACCGGGATCATAACAGAACATATTGCCCCCGAAAAAATGAAACTGGCTTTCGCGGGCGGAATAATTTTCAATATCTTCAGCACCTGCAAGGATCGCCCGTCAATCAACGACCCCGGATGCCGCATCACGGATGCAAAGGGGATGCCTGGACCTTGAACAATCCCAAATGCCCGGCCTGCGATTATGTTTTTCCGTGGCGCGAGGCCCTGAAACAGATTCTCGGTCCCACGCGAAGGCCCAGTTCCCTGTGGGGCGCCATATGTCCGAAATGCGGCGCCGACCTGAAGGTTCCCATGAGCCGGGTCCTTCTCATCGCGGCGGCGGGGATTTTTTTCGGCAGCCAGACTTCGACCCTTCTGTTGCTGGGGGAATATACCGCCTTTGAATTCTGGCTGGCCAAGCTGTGGATGATCGTGGGGTTCTACGCCATCGCCATCTTCATTTTCCTGAGATTGGAGCCTGTCGAATGAACAGGAAAAGGGATCTGCGGGCGTTTGTCGTGGTGGTGCTTGTCCTGTTGGTGGGTCTGCTGCTGGGGCCGAGCAAGGCCGACGCCATGGTGCCCGAAGATATCCTGACCATGAGATCAGCCAATCTGGGAGACCTCTCCCCCGATGGCCGCCATCTGCTGTACAGCATCACGGCCTGGGATCCGGACAGTGAGAAAAACCGGACCACTTATTACCGTCGTGAATTCCAGTCGGGCCGGGATCTGCTGTTGTTCACGCCGGAGGACCATTCCCGGGGCCCGGTTTGGCGGCCGGACGGGCAGGCCATCGCCTATTTGAAGAGTGTGGACGGGGATACGGAAATCTGGCTCATGGATGCCGATGGAGCCTCCCGCCGGAAGATCAACGCGGACGCCGGCCGGTTCGGCAATCTGGTCTGGTCGCCCGACGGGTCGGCCCTGGCCTGGATCGGTTCCGCTGAAGTGGGCGCTTACGAGGGCGTTCCGGATCGTTACGTGGTGGCTGACGGGATAGGATTCCGGCACCTGGGGCAGGGTTATCGGGAAGGCCAATTGCGCCAACTGTTCGTCATGGATCTGGCCAACGGCCGGTCGCGGCGGGTCATCGACGGGGAACTGGATGTCCGTTCGCTTGATTGGTCTCCGGACAGCCGCAGCCTGGTGGTGGAGGCCAAGGCCCGCATCGACCTGGGCTGGAATCTTAATTCCGATTTGTGGATCGTCGCCCGCGAGGGGGGACAGCCGCGGCGCCTGACGGATAACCCGGGCGCCGACCGCAATCCCCGCTGGTTTAAAAATGACGCCATCGCCTACATGCGCGCCACCGATCCCCTGTGGGAAAGCGCCCCCAACCGGATAGCCGTCGTTTCGGCGGCGGACGGCGACGCCGGAAAAATGGAGATCCACGGCACTGGCCTCGACCGCCTGTTTTTCAAGTACGCCGAGGCGGAGGGAAAATTCTACGTGCTGGGCGCCAACCGCGGCTGCCTCGATCTTTATCGGCTGGAGGGCGACAAGCACGAGCAACTCACCGTTACGGGGCACGATTTCTGGGATGTGAGGATCGCGGGCCACCAGGTGGTGTTGTCGGGTGCCGGCCAAACCCTGCCCGGGGCCATTTTTACGGTGGATCTGGCCGAAAAGATCAAGGGTCCCCACCATCCCCGGATTGAGATCGACCCCAACGCGGAATGGTGTGGAAAAGTGGGGCTGTTCGAACCGGAGCCTTTTTCGGTGGAGGTGGACGGCCGGACCATCGAAGGTTGGTATTTCAAACCCGAGGATCTGGCCCCGGGCCAGAAGGTACCCGTGGTCCTGAGCATTCACGGCGGGCCCGAGTGGATGTACGGCGGCTACTTTCTGCCGGAATTCCACATCCTGCCGCGCTTCGGCTATGGAGTGGTGATCGCCAATCCCACCGGCAGCATGGGTTACGGCACGGAGTTTCGCGTAGGTGTCCGGGGTGACTGGGTGGACCGGCCGGGCCGCGAAGTGATGGCCTGTCTGGACATGGCCGTCGCCGAAGGCTGGGCCGACCCTGACGGTTTGGCCGTGATGGGCGGCAGCTATGGCGGTTTTCTCGGAGCCGCGTTGACTACCCAATCGGACCGGTTTCGCGCCGCCGCTTTGGACCGAATGTATCTCGACCAGATTTCCTTTTGGGGTACGACCGACGAAAAATGGTTTCCCGAATGGGAATTCATGGGCAAGCCCTGGGAGCTCGAAGCCCGCAAGGTATACTTGCGGAATTCGCCTTCCGAAAAGGTCGCCAGGGTGACGACGCCCACCTTGATCAGCCAGGGCATGCTGGACTATCGCTGCCTGATCGCGGGCGGCGAGATGTGGTTCTCGGCCCTGCAGTCCCGCGGTGTCCCCTCGCGGTTCATCCGCTTCGAAAACGAAGGGCACGGAATTCGCCGCCCGGAAAATCGGGTTTTCTACTACAACCAACTTCTGGACTGGTTCGATGAGTTTGTCCTGGGCCAAAACGGCGCCGCCGACGAACACCTTGAATCCGAAATCCATGATTGAGAAAAATGACTGACAATCCCCTTGTAACAGCGACCGCCCCCAAGAGGACCAGTCTGTGGCTGATGGCCGCGGCCATGGTGTTCATCATCGGTCTGAAATCACATGGAAGCCTTGGCCCGGTGCCCTGGCATTTTTTCGGCTGGCCCCTGATGGCCGCCGGCATGGGGGTCGCCTGGATCCGGGAAAGGGAAGGCACCTGGTGGAAAACCACCGTCATGCTGGCCTACCTGATCGTGGTCCTGTTTTTCACACGCATCGATGGCGACACCGGCGATGCACATGTTCTGGAACTGGCTCTGGCCCTTGGGATTGGGGTTTTGCTGGTGCCCGCCCTGCTGGCGAAATACTGGATGAAGGCGCCGCTGGACTACAGTTGGTTCCAGGGCCGCTGGACCTTGAAGATGTGGCTGTGGCTCCCCCTGGGTTTCGTGCTGGCCTTCGGGTTCATGTGGTTCTATTTCAACATCCTGACGCCCACCCTGCACCACAGTTGGCCCCTGCCCTTGGAGGGCCCCCGCACTGAGGCCCTGTGGCGGCTTTTCTGGGGATGCAACTTCATCGGCGTGTGGGATGAACTCGCTTTCATCAACCTGGTGTTCGTGTTGTTGAGCCGCCACTTCCGCTTCGGCGAAGCCAATCTGGCCCAGGCGGTATTTTTCACCAGCTTCCTGCATGAAATGGCTTTCGTCGGCTGGGGTCCGGTGGTCATTTTCGGGTTCGCCATGATCCAGGGCTACACCTACAAAAAAACCGGTTCCCTGTTCTATATCGTGGTCCTCCACCTGATGATCGATTCGATTCTTTTCTACATGATCGCGAATCAGTGGTATCCTGGGTGGGGGTGGCATCCTTGGTAGGGGAGGCTTGTTCCCCCTGATCGGCTTAGGCTCCCGGTTGACGCCATCAAGTGGTTTGGGGCATGGCTGTGTCGCAATGCGCCGTTCAGGGGGAACAAGCCCCCCCTACCAACGAAAGTGGAAGATTGAAGAAGATTGGGCTGGCAGCATTGGTGTTGGTGGGGGCGGCAACGGGAGTTGTTGCTGGTGAGGTGTGGACTGAGCTGGAGCCGGGGCTTGAACTGGCGCGGTTCGATTCGAGAACCCTCACGAGTGAGACCTGGGGAGATCTGGTTGTGTTGCGGGTGGATCCCGCGGCCTGGGACCTGAAGATCGTGGCCGCTTCCCAACAGGCCGATGAACGCAACCGGGACATCCGGGAATGGTCCGAGGATTTCGATCTTATCGCCGCCATCAACGCCGGCATGTATATGGCGGACAAAAAAACCCATGTGGGGTTTTGCCTGGTGGACGGCGAGGTCATCAGCAGGTACCCCAACAAATATCGTTCGGCCGCGGCTTTTGGGCCGGTGGATTATGCCGACCCGCCGTTCCGGATCTTCGATCTGGACGAGGTTTCATTGGGGGACATCAAGAAGCGCTACCGCAACGTCGTTCAGAATCTCCGGTTGATCAAACGGTCGGGAAAAAACCGTTGGGAACAGTCGAAGGACCGTTGGCGGGAAGCCGCTCTGGGGGAAGACAGCCAGGGGCGCGCCCTGTTGATTTCCTGCCGCAAGTCATTGTCCATGCACGACTTCAACGAAGTATTATTGGCTTTGCCCCTGGATCTGGAATGCGCCCAGCACCTGGAAGGAAGCGGGACGGCGCGCTTCTGGCTGCGCCATCCCGGTTATGGGGAATGGAAGGAGCCGGGTTATCCCGGACCGGATCTGCCGATCATCCTGGGCGTGGTTCGCCAGTCCGCCGTATCCGCCGCTGAATAAAACCTACCGGACGATGACCACGCGATCGGTCCAGACTTCCCGCCCGATATTCATCCTCACGAAGTAGACCCCGCTGGCCACGGATTGGCCATGGCTGTCCCGGCCGTCCCAGACCACGATGCGGGTGCCGCCGGCCATGGTGCCGGTGAACAGTTGCCTGATGCGCGCGCCGCGGGCGTCGTGAATGTCCAGCGAGAGATCGGCCTGCTGAGGCAGACTGAGTTCCAGTCGTGACTGGGAGCCGGTCACGTTGCCGAGAATCCGCAGGCGCGGCCCGCCGATGACAAGATTTTCCACTGCGCTGACCCCGTGGACGATGAATCCCACCGGCTGATTCAGCGCGGTTCGTTCGGTCCCGTCGCCGGCCCAGGCGCGCCACCAGTAGTCGCCGTTGGTCAGGGTGGGGGCCGTCCACGAGGTCTGGCCACCGGCTTCGGGAACGTCGTTCACGCTGGCGGCAAGATCGGTGCAAAGTTCGTCGGCATAGATGCGGAATCCGTAGAATACCGCGTCGGCGAAGCCCTTGGCTCCGGCGGCGACGGTCAAAGTGGGGGTGGAACCGACGGTCTGGCCCTCGCCCGGCGTAATCGCCAGGGGCGGAGTCATGGCCAGGTTTTGGTCGGGATTGCCGGTCAGGACCACGTCGTCGATATACCAACCGTCTTCAACCACGGATTGATCGGTTTCCATGGCGAATCTGATGGCGATGTCCTGACCCGCGAAATCGGACAGGTCCAGGTTGATCTGCTCCCAGATCAATATCGATCCCGTGTAGGCCCCAAGAGTGGTCCAGGGTCCACCGTCGGCGGAAATCTGGACCCTCCCGTAATCGTAACCCTGCTCGATGCTGTATTTGTGCCAGAAACTCAGCCCCGTGGCCTGGAAGGTCCCGTTCAGGGTGGCGGAGGTGGAGGATTGATCCGGATAGTCCCCAGCCGGTGAATCGGTCAGGCTGTTCGAGGCCGAATGATAATTGGCACCGGTCAAACCCCATTGCCCGGTGGTCGTCCAGTTGCCCAACCCGCTTTCCATGTCGTCACTGAATAGGACCACCGGGGATCCAACGGTGAAGGTCATCGGATAGGTGAGGTCGCCGGCGGGCATGTGAACAGTCACGGTGAAGGTCACCAGATGACCGGAAGGGCAGGCCGCGTCCACGGTGATGGGGATGGGATTATCAATCAACGAGACGGATGACAGGGTGCCCAGGCTGGCGATGGTGCGCGTGGCGGCGCCCAACTGGACCCAGGGATCATCTGTCCTGATGGTCAGGTCGAGGTTGGTGACCGCTTCATAAACCGACTGGTTTTCCACCGTGAATTCAAGGGTTCCCGACTGGCCGGGATTGATGCTCTTGGCTCCGGCAACCACGATCGGGGAATGGGGAACGACAAAGGCTCCGGCAACGCGCATCAGGTAGATGTGGGGCCAGATGTTCTCCTGGAACAGTTCCTCGCGACGGCTTTCGGGGGGCCAGAAACCGTCGCTGCCGCTGCCGATCTCGTTGCTGAAGGAGAAGATTTTCGCGTGTCCTTTATCCTCGGCGTAGGCCCAGTCGAAGGTGCCGCCGTTGACATTGTAGAGGACGGCCCCGGGCTGGCCGGGTATGTAGCCGTTGAATTTGGTCATTTCAGCGGCCATGTGGGTGAAGGCCGCCCCGTCGGGTGTCGGAGTCGAGATGTAGCCCCAGGGATAGAGGGTCAGGTTGCTGTAGGTGTGGATCGTGTCGTGGGTGCGGAATTCCCGGTTGTTGATGAAATTCATCATGGCCTGGATTTCGAGTTCGCTGCCCGCCGAAGGCCCGCGGTAGACTTCGCTGCCAGTGTCGGGACTGCTGCCGCTGTCGTCGTATCCCCACATGTAGGTGTAGTTGCGGTTGGGATCGACCCCGAAGGTGCCGTCCCCGTTGTCACGCCGGTTTTTGCGCCACATGCCACCCCCGAGGGGATCAGTAGTCTCGTTGTAGACCGACCCATCAGGATTGACCACCGGCACGATGTACAACTCGCGGTTGTCCACCAGCCAGGTGATCTCGGGATCGCTGCCGTAGTTCTGCGCCAGATATTCGGCGAACATGATGGTGAATTCGGACGACATGATCTCACGCGCGTGGTGCATGGCGTCGATCAGGATTTCAGGTTCGTCTTCATCGATATTGGGATTGTCGGAAACCCGGAAGGCCCACAGGTCGTGGCCATCAATCGTCTGCCCGATCGACCACTTCTGGCTGATGACGTTCGGATACAACAGCCGCAGGCTGTCCACGAAAGCGACCGTCTCGCTGTAGGTGTGATAGATGCCGTAGCCAACGCCCTTGTCGGTGTAGGCGTTGGCGGTTTCCATATCGGTTTGGAGGATGGTTATGTTCTGCCCCGATGCGCGAAGATACGCCAGGTCGGCGGGCTTGGCCGCGATGTGGGCGAAGGACCCGGGTTTCACCTGAAGGATGTCGAGCCTGCCCGCGTTGGCGAGGATGAACTCGGTGGCGCCGGGTGAGTCGAGTTGGATTTCCACCAGCGCGTGGTGGGGTTCGGCGGCCAAAGCCTGGCCGGTCATGGCCAGCAGGATCAGGAAAATGACGATAGATATCCGGGTGGTGGACATACAAAGCCTCCAGGGCGGGGGGTGACCCAAAATTCTGATACTATTCTACAGGATATTCACCCGCATTGGGCCAAAAAAACCGGCGCGCCCCGCTCGTGCCATAACCGGTGGCAGGATGCGCAGAGGGTAACCAGATTTTCTTTTTCGTTTTGGCCTCCCTGGCTGCGTGACACGATGTGATGAACTTCGAGAAACCGCGTGCGACCGCAACCGGGCGCCTGGCAGAGGTGGCGATCCCGGGCCATAACTTCCCGGCGTACCCGTGGGGGAATGGTGGTCGTGTTTCGGCCTCCTTTTGTGCAAATGGCTGCATCACAACGTATTCGCTCAGTTTCGGCCCGGCCCAGTTCCCGCTCGCCGGCCTCCGTTTGGATCGTCAATTTCCCCTCATTTTCATGGACATGGATCTGCACAGGAGGCCTGGAGACGAGGGCCCCCCGGGGGGCCTTTTCCTTTGATTCGACCAGAGCAGCCAGCGCTTCCAACATGAGTTCCGCCCGGTCATTCGGAACTCCACCCAGTTTAAACAGCCGTTCAACGAGGGCGGCGCGGCGTGCCTCCTGTTCGGGGGTGAGATCCATTTGGAAATGAACCGGAAGTTCCTTGGGGGCGACAACGGGCGGCGAGGAGGGAATCAACTCTCTTTGGCCCGGGTCTACCTTGGCGGCGAGTTTGACTTTCTTCACTTCGCGAATCAATTCCCTGCGCGACTTTCTTGCCGCATTCAGCCAACTGTCTTCGGTTTCGGGAGTGGCAACCGGCAAAATTTCCCGGGCTTTGGTGTAGCCCAGCTCTCCGGAACTAAGGGCTTTTTTCACCTTGGGCAGTTTGTCCAGTTGCCGCGCGAGCCGGATGAAGTCGCCCGTTCGGGTCTTGGAAAACCCAAGTTCCTTCATGGCGTACTGATTGATGGAGGAGCAGTCGAAGTCCCGATAAAGATGGCGCCCCATCACCTCGGCGAACCAGAGGACGGAGCACTTGTGGGCGTGGTTCATCGCCATCAGGGATTGACGAAGCGAGGTATGGACCTGGGCTGCGGGTTGGCCGGCGACATAGGACATTGCGGTCATGATATTCCTCCTGAAGGGGGTGTATGGGAGGAGTTTCAATATACGAAAAAGTAGCGAAAATAGCAAGAGAAAAATCTATTTAACCCAATAAAACCAAACAAGTTGAGACTGTTTTGTCGTTATCCAGAAAACCCCAAAAAAACGCCGGGTCCCCTTTTCAGGAACCCGGCATCACTATACCAAAACGGAACCAGATCAGATTTATCTGACCTTATCAACCGCCGCGCAGGTCTTCTTGACCGCGTTGATCGAAACACGCAGCGCCTTCTTTTCATCCGGCGTCAGCTTGATCTTTACGATCTCTTCGATCCCGTTCTTGCCCAGGATGACGGGCACGCCCAGGAACAGACCCTTGACCCCGTATTCACCCTTCAGGTGGGCGGCGACAGGTACGATCTTGCGCTTGTCGAAGGCGATGGCTTCGACCATCTCCAGGGCGCTGATCGCGGGGCTGACAAAGGCCGAACCGCTGCCCAGCAGACCGACGACTTCGCCGCCGGCGGCGCGGGTGCGCTTTTCGATCTTGGCCAACGCGGTCTTGTTGACAAATTGGTCGACGGGCAGGCCGTAGATCCGGCAGGCGCTGCGGATGGGCACCATGGTGTCGCCGTGTCCGCCGAGCACGACCGCTTCGACGTTTTCAACCGACACGTTCGCTTCCTCGGCCACGAAGTACTTATAGCGGGAGGAATCCAGGACGCCGGCCATGCCCATGATCCTGTTGGGCTTGCAGCGCAGTTTCTTGAACAACCGGTAGACGATGGCGTCCAGCGGGTTGGCGATGGAGATCACGAAGGCGTTCGGCGCGTACTTCTTGATCCCGGCGGCCACGAAATCGGTGATCTTCAGGTTGGTGGCCAGCAGTTCCTCGCGCGAGGGGAAGCTGCCGTCGGGCTTGGCCTTGCGGGGCACACCGGCGGTGTTGATCACGAAGTCGGCGCCTTCCAGCACTTCATACGTCTTGCTGCCTTCGAGATTGATGTCCCTGCCGTAGACCGGGGTGGCCTCAGCGATATCCAGGCACTTGCCCTTGGCGAATTCGGGCGGAGCGATGTCGACCAGGCCGATGTTGCGGGCCAGTCGGCGGGAAACGATTTCCGACACGAGGACGCCGCCGATATTACCGCCGCCAACGATACCGATTTTGTTGATCATGACACCAAACTCCTTGCTGGTTGGTTCAACTTATCCGGGTATTTCGCGAACCTAACGAACCGATTATTCAGAAGAGCTACGTTAACATCCGGGGGGGCGGAATTCCAGCAATTTAGCTATATCTGTAGCTTTGGAAACCACCACGAAATTGGTGGGTTATGACGTTTTCATCCTCACAGCAAGGGCGCGGACATTGACGGACAGGCAAAAAAACAACTGGGATGTCAGATACGACAAGGGGTGGTTCTTCTACGGGAAGGAACCCAACTATTTCGTGGCCAGGCAAATGCCCACTCTCAAAAAAGGCAGGGGTCTGTTCCTCGCCGAGGGCGAGGGCCGCAACGCTGTGTTTGCCGCCGGGCTGGGGCATGAGGTGGTGGCGGTGGACAACAGCTTCGTCGGCAGACGCAAGGCCCTCGAACTCGCGGTCGAGAAAGGTGTAAGCATCGATTACCGGTTCGAAGATCTGACCACCGGATCCTGGGGCAAAGAAAGATGGGACTTCGTGGTGCTCTGCTTCGCCCATATAGACCCCGCCATCATACCGGCCGTGCACCGCCAAGTTGCGAATTGCCTTCTGCCCAATGGCCGGTTGATTTTCCTGTCATTCGCAAAGTCCCAGTTTGGAAGGACTTCCGGCGGTCCGCCGCGTCGGGATTGGCTCCATGATCTGGCTGA
>JAUVII010000171.1 GCA_030592845.1 Candidatus Krumholzibacteriia bacterium
CGCCCGTGCAGTAACCCATACCGCCGGACCCGGCCACGAAGTGGCTCATGATGTCGGTCCCGTCGAGGGCGCGGTCGTAGAAGGCGACTTCGTCCAGGATTCCGTCATAGTGGAACCCGCCGCTGAGGTTCAGCCAGCCGACATTCATCGGAACATCGATGGCCGCGAAACCCGCCGGGTAACTCACCGCAATGCTGTTTTCCAGAATGCCGTCGACGTACAGGTAATTCATGCCGGTCGTGTTGTCGCGTACAGCTGCAATGTGGTGCCAAACACCATCCTGAACCGGCGTTGTACTGTAGATGACGCTGGAGCTGGCATTGTTGTCGTGCAAACGGAAACAGATCTGGCCTGCCGGGCTTGTCTGCGCCGACACGCCCAGCCACCAATGCTGTTGGGTGGCAGAGTCGTCACGGCCCAGGATGACTTCGTTTTCGTTGACCGTACTGCCATGAACAGGGTTGGTCTTCTTCATCCAGAATTCCATGGTGAAACTGTCGGTGGGACCCCAGTCGAGACTGTCGTCGTCCTCGACGTCCACCTCGTTGGTGTAGTCGAACAACTGGGCATAGCCCACCCGGCCGGAGGTCCAACTGGGAGGGTCGGTGGATCTGGCGATCGTGCCGAACTGGTTCACGTAGGGTGCGAATTCCTTTTCCATCATCCAGTAGTGATCAATGCCTGGCGGGCAGTTCAGGCTCGCGTCCGGCATGAGCACCTGCAGGGCCACGTACCAGCCGTTGGCCATCTTGGCGTATCCGTCGTCTGTAGGGTGGAGGTTGTCGTACATGTCTCCGCCGCTGCCGGCCAGTGCGTAGTTGATGTCAACCCCGTCTTCCAGGTCCACCATGGTGATGACGTCGCCGACCCGGGCCATGGCCATGGCCTCGACGTTGTTGTTGAACTGGGTGGTGGTCAGGCTGTAGCTCGCTCGGTTGATGATCCTGGCCAACAAGACATGGACCGGCATACCGGAATCGGTTTCGTACCGGTCGATCTCGTTCAGGATGTCTTCCACGTCGTCGGGACTGCTGTTCAGGGCGTTAGTGCCGATGTGAAGCAGAACGATGTCCGCATGGTTGGCAACCAGCCAGTTGTAGACGTTGGCGGCGATCTGGGCGTCCGTCCAGCCGGGCCAACCTTCGTTGTGGGCGTCCTGGGGATCGGGGATGATGTCGTAGCCCGCGTTCACGCCGCCCACGAACTCGAAGCTCGCGCCCGCGTTGGTCAACAATTGCCACAGCGGATAGCGGTAGGAGATACGTTCGCCTTCGGGCCGCGTATCGGCAGTGTGATTGTCGTAGGTGATCGAGTCGCCGAGCGGCATGATGCGGGCAACTCCACTGTAATCCTGAACCGTGAGCAGGGCTTCGTCGCTGATGGCCTGGCCTTCACCGTTGGTCACCACGCATCGGAACATGGATCCGTCATCGGTCAGGGCGGTGGCTCCGGTGTTGTAGCTGGAAGAGGCGGCGCCGGGGATATCGACCTGGTCTTTCTGCCACTGATAGGCAAGGGGACCGGAGCCGGCTGCGATCACGGAAAAGGTCGCGGACTGGCCGTCGAAAACGGACTGGTCCACTGGCTGCACCACGACGGTGGGCGGCTGGGGAGTGATGAAGGGTCCGGCGGTAAAGTTCTGCTGCACTTCCACTCCGGAAAGTGCACGGTCAAAGATGGCGACCAGATGGTAGTCGCCCAGCCAGGGGCGATCCTCGATGACCTCGTTGCCCAGAGCCAGGGCGTAGGAGGGGTCCCAGTTGGACAGGTCGCCGCCCGGGTTGTCGGTGACCACCAGGATTCCATCCAGGTACAGATTGGTGGTGCCCCCGGCATCGCGGGTGAAGACCGCGTGCGTCAAGGTAGTAGTCAGGGATCCGAGGACCGTGGTCAGGGGAGGCCGGCCGTTCAGATCGGCTCCGGTGGAGCGCAACCGCATGCTGTAGAGGTCGCTCCCCACCTGGTAGGCCCCCTGGCCAAGGGTGAAGTTGCGATTGTAGAGGTCCTCCGAAAGGCTCACGATGCGGGCCGGGCCGTCCTGGGTCGTATTGGCGGGGGTTACCCAGGCTTCGACCGTCAGCTCGTTGCTGGCCGTGACGGAATTGAAAATTTTGGATGCAGGCCCGCCGGAGGAAATCAGGGTGGGCAGATTAAGAGTCAAACCACCCCCGGAAATCCAGGCGACAGTCCCTGGATCAATGATGGTCAGATCAAGGGGAGTTCCGACACCGGAGATGTCGTGGACGGTGGATCCGAACCCTTCTTCGAATCCGTACAGGGCCTGCTGACCGTCCGTAATCCGGCCCTGGCCGAAAGCCGGTTCAGTAAAGGCTGCAAAAAGGAGCAGGGTCAGGAAAAAGAGATACGTGGAACGCATAACAACAACTCCCCCATGTTCATGTGGTGCGATCGGGAGCTGCCCAAATGTAAAAACTTCAAAATGGAATCGATCCGGCAACTCCCCTTTGATTTACCGGACGAAATGGATACTAATTATCAACTAATACACTATAGACTAATCATCATGAAATTACCATCAAAATGGCAACATTTGTGTCAATTTATCTAAATTGGGAATGATCGCCCTTATCTAAAATGGGAGGTAAGTTGATTTTTGGACTGGACCTCGGAATCAGGCCAGCACTGTTTCAAGCCCGGAGGCGAAGTAACGTTCGTTGATCCTATGCATTTCTTCGCGCAAGTCGCTGTCATCGAACTCGGCCAGCCTGGCCCGAAGGTCCGGTGCGATTTCCAGGAATAAGGTCAGCAGATCGGGGTCGAAATGTTGGCCGCGTCCTTCTTCGAGGATTTCCACTACACGTTCCAGGGGCATGGCCTCTTTGTAGGGCCTTTCCGAGCTGAGGGCGTCGAAGACATCGGCAATGGCGAAGATCCGCGCCGCTTTGGGAATCATGTCGCCAGGCATCTGGGAAGGGTATCCGTCACCACCGAATTTTTCATGATGCGACCCGACGATGGCCAAGGCGTCTTTCAACCAGCGGGCCTGTCCCACGATATCCAGACCGTGGTTCACATGGGTTTTCATTATTTCGTATTCATCTTCGGTCAGTTTTCCGGGTTTCAGGAGGACCTCGTCACGAATCCCGATCTTACCGATGTCATGCAGGAAGGCGCCCTTGATGAGTCCCTGCATGGACTTCACCGATAACCCCACTTTTTCAGCCAGTCGTACCGAGTAGATAGTTACTCGATAGTTGTGGGCGTCGGTATCTCCGTCCCTCTTGGCGATGGCGCAGCCCAATGCTTCCATCATTTCGAGATTGGCCTCGAGCAGATCGGCGGAAAACCCGGCCAGTTTGCGGGCCATGCGCAGGACCACTGGGTAATAAAGGGCGGAGATGGCCAGAACGACGAGAATCACCAGACCCACGGCGGTCAGCGGTTCGTTGACCATCTGGTCGGCTGATTCGGGGGACAGCAGATAAATCCCCGAAAACCAGGCGGCGAGTTTGCGGTCCACCCCGGCGATGGGTACCACGACTTTGACGGCTGCCAACCCGTCGACCTTGATCAGGGAACTGATGTCCCGACCAAGTTCCGGGCGCAGGGAACGGTCCAGCCCGACCAGGAGTTCGGCGGTCTTGTTCTGATCGAAGTTTGTGTCACGAAAAACAAAGAAGTCTCCCACGCCGTCATAGAAAGCCCCGTAGATGAATTTTCCTCCGCTGTGATCGAAATCCATTTCACCGATGGCATTGACGACGTCGGCCACGGCTTTATCCCGCGCGACACCCTTGTCGCGCAACACCCAGAACTGGGCGCGGATGACGGCCAACCGGTCCAGGGCCACCAATACGGCGCGGTCCCTGGCATGATTGCGCATCTGAACCCAGGTTGTCCCGCCGATCAAAAGGGAAATCGCCACGGCCACCAGGATCAGGCGTCTCAAAAGGATTCGATTGACGAAGGTGTGCAGGGGGTAACGCTGTTTCATTATTCCTCGTTCCGGGACGGTTGCATTAGCACGTTCCGGATTATCGGCAGGAATCAGGTCAACTTGTGCCCAACCAGGGATTTCTCAGATAATTCAATGGCACTCCCGCCATTTTGTTTATGCCACAACCGATGGCAGGATCCGCACAGGGTCATCAGGTTTTCCGGATCATTGGTTCCTCCTTGCCGTCTCGCTAAAATGTGATGCACTTCAAGGAACCGTGTCCGCCCGCAACCCGGGGCCTGGCATTGATGTTTATCCCTGGCCAACACCTCCCTGCGCACACGGGGAGGGATTGTCGTTGTATTTCTACCGCCATGACTGCAGACCGAGGCATCACAGCGCATCCGTTCCGACTCGGCCCGGCTCAACTCCCGTTCACCGGCGTCGGTTTGGACAGTCATAGGCCCAGTTTCTTCATTTTCATGAACGTGAATCTGCACCGGCGGACGGCTGGAAAAGTGCCCCCGGGGGAACTTTTGGTTCTGTAACTCCTTTGTTTCCACCAAAGCTGCCAATGCTTCCAGCATCAACTCGGCCCGGTCATTCGGCACACCGCCCAGTTTGTGAAGCCGCTCGACCAGCGCCGACCGCCGCGCTTCCTGTTCCGGCGTCAGGTCCATCTGGAAACGAACTGGCAGCTCGCGTGGCGCGACTACCGGCGGCGATGAAGGCAGCAACTCACCCTGGCCCGGATCCACCCTGGCCGCCCGCTTGGCCTTCTTCACCTCAAGAATCAATTCCTTGCGGGTTCCCTTGGCGGCTTCAAGCCAAGGCTCCTGGGTTTCAGGCGTGGCCACCGAGACGATTTCCCGCGCCTTGGTATACCCGAGTTCTCCATTAGCCACCGCCTCACGAACCGCCGGCAGATTTTCCAACTGCCGCGCCAGGCGAATGAAATCGTCCGACCGCGATTTGGAAAACCCCAGTTTCCCCATGGCATACTGGTTGATTGAGGAGCAACCCAGGTCACGAAAAAGATGGCGGCGCATGATCTCGCCAAACCACAGCACGGCGCACTGGTGGGCGTCATCCATGACGGTTAAAGAACGCTGGAGTGAGGAGTGGACTTTGGCAGCGGGTTGGTCGGGAATATAGGATATTGCGGACATGGATTTCCTCCAGGATAAAGGGTTCGGGGAGGTCCATTCAATATACGAATAAAAGACGAAAATAACCAGAAGTTTTTGCTGTAACTATCTTTATTTACAAATAGTTAATGAAAATCAATTGGAGCAATACCGGGCCCCGTTTACCCAGTTTTTCCGTATTACCAGCCTCTCCCTTCAGCACCCTGTGCCACGACCTCCACAAGCCGCCGCGCCAGTTCCTGAACCTTCTCCACATGGTGGTTGAGGATGCAGCCGGACACCGTCAGATCGAGCGTGGGGATGTAATACGAAAAAGTGTTCCAGAAACCGGTATGTCCCCAGGCCGGATGTTGACCGAGATCAACCGGGGCCAACCCCAGCCGGTAGTCCGCCGTGCCGCCGCCGGTCATCGCGGCTAGGGACATTGGGCCCCGAAGTGCTGGGCAAAGAGGGAAACATCCAGAAGATTGAGAATGCGATCCCCGTTAAAGTCGCTCCTGAATAAATACGAGGAGGAATAGAAATCCCCCGAAAAGATGGGGAGATCCTGCAGATTGACGACCCCGTCACCGTTGATGTCGGGGCTGTTGAAATCCAGGGGCAGCCCACCGTTGCTGATCAGGACCGATCCGTTGATTAAGACCAGGACAAGGCTCTGGCTATGGCCCATGGCGATCGGTGGATTGACCCAATTGGTCATCCCGTTTGCATCGGTGTTCTGATCGGCAATCACTCCATACATGCAGCCGACCAGTCCGCCGTCGGCTGATTCAAGCCACAAGTCTTCGCGGGGAAAATTAACAATGTGAGCTCCGAAGTCGTCCCGCAGGACAAGAGTGATGGTGGCGTCGACCACGTTGCCATGTTCATCATGGGCCGCGGTGAATCGGGGGCCGTTTCCATCGGGGACAACCATCAGGGAAGGGATATCCGGACCTGTGTAGGCAATCTCCGCGGTGGATTCAATAAGAGAAGGAATACTGGAAAGGGCAAAGCAGGGCTGGGCAATGATCAGGATGGCAAAAGTAAAAATTAAGGATTTCGACTTGGACATGGCGCGATCCTCCTGAGGATACTGACTAATCCATCTCAATGACAATACCCCCAAACAATTATGGATGCAAGCGCACCGGGAAGTCACCGGAAAAGGGATCGAATATTGTTGGAAAATCTTTCGAACGATTCGTGTGTTCGATTGTAGTTGGGGTGTCGATCCCCCCCCATTGACGCGCATCATGCCCCGCATATCCGAAATTTTTTTCCTCGCCCACGATCTCCGCCCGATTCCAACTCCGCTACGGGGGAAACTTAGGAGGAAAATCATGAAAACCGCGCGAATCGTTTTAATCTGTCTGTCCCTGGTGTTCCTGGCATCGGCCGCGTTGGCCGCGACGGTGCCCAACTATCTGGCCATGGACCAACAAACGGAAAAATGGTTTAAATCCGCAGGTGCCGGAAAACTGGCCACTTTGCGAATGCACACCCTGGTCAGGGGCGCTTACATGGGCGCGACCATCCTGGAAAGGGAAATCCTGCTTAACGGCAATGTCCTGGAAGCGGAACAACTCCTGTTCAGCAAGGATATCAGCGGCAACATTCTTTATTACGGGGACATGGCGGAACCCTTCATGGACGACCCCATCAGGTATGTCGACTCACCGTTGGCTGTAGGCAAAACCTGGACCGATTCCCGGCCGGATATCCCGTGCTGCGGCGATCCGGAAAACCTGGTCCACTATGTTTTTGCGGTCCTCGATACCAAGGCAATCAATTGCCCCGCCGGGACTTTTGACTGCCACCGCGTGTACATGTCGGTGGTTTATCCCGACGGGAGCACAAAAACCGAAACCTTCTGGTACAACCCCCACTGTGGCCTGGTGATGTTCACCATGGATAATTCGAGGGTTTTCGAACTCCAGAAGGCAATCATTCCCGGGATTGGAGATTTACCGGATGTGAATTACGACAATCCCGTGTACGGGACCAACGTGTCAGGGCTGAAGGCCAGCCCGAATCCGCTCAATCCCCGGACCGACATCAGTTTTGATCTCCAGAGCAGATCCCGGGTCCAGTTGCGCGTCTACGACGTGTCGGGGAAACTGGTTCGTACCCTGGTCGCCGGTGATGTCATGGATCCGGGCAAACGTTCGGTTGCGTGGAATGGGAAGGACGA
>JAUVII010000236.1 GCA_030592845.1 Candidatus Krumholzibacteriia bacterium
CCCGGCGTCGGACTGGATGCCACCACCCTGCGGGTCCGTTGGGCGCCCACCGCGGTGCACGACCTGCCCGGGTTGCGGAATGAACTGGATATCTACCCCAACCCCTTCAATCCCCGGACACAAATCCGTTTCGACCTACCCGCCGCCGGTCATATCGTGTTGTCCGTATACGACGCCCGGGGCCGCCGCGTGGCCACCCTGCACGACGGCCAGGCAGACGCCGGACCCCTTGACTTCGAATGGAACGGGAAAAACGACAACGGCCTCTCTCAGCCGGGCGGGGTCTACCTGTTTCGCATGGTGTCGGAGCGGAACGGCGTCCGGCAGGCGGCCGTGACCAAGGGCGTGCTTCTGAAATAATCGGGATTAATCAGGCTTCCGAGGCAAGACTCGCGGAACCGGTGTTCGCCAAATTCCCCGCTGCCTCGGACATCATCGAATCCAGGGCCTGGAACAACGCCAGTCTGTGTTGCCGGCGGTGCCTCAAGGGCGTCCAGAAATCGTGGCGCTCCTTTTCGGTGAGATCCGTCCAGTGGACCCTGATAAAATCGGTTATCGCGCCGAAGGCCTCCAGATACCGCCCCAGAACCTCTCCAAAGGGAAGACGGCTGAATTCATCCATCGCTTGGCGGCTGAGCTTTTCGAATTCGAGAGGCGGCACCGGGTTGCAGGAACCCTGGTCGGTTTTGCGGGCAAAGAAATGGACGGTGAAATCTTCCCAGAAGGCGATATGGGCCAGGGTTTCCTTGAAGCTGAGCACTCCGTCGGGACCGGAAAGTTCACGGAACGCTTTGGGACATTCCGCCAACCGATGGCGCAATAGACGGTCTTCCTCCGTGAAGGCATCGACCAGCGCTTTCCTGTGAACCAAGACTTCTGTCACTTTCCGGCGAGAAATTGACAAGCAAACAATCCGTGTTACGTCTCTTTGATATCATATGAAAACTTGTCTGGCAATACCACATGTGGCCGGCGGGCCCCGGGAACAGTCAACGGACCAGAATGTGATGGTGCCGCTTTTTGCCGACCTGAAGTGCGATCCTGCCGTCTTCAATGTGGGCGGACGTCAGCATGAGGGTTTCATCAGTGACAACTTCCCCCGCCACCCGGACAGCTTTCTGGCGGATCATGCGCCGCGCTTCGCCCTTGCTCTTCATCAGACCGGTGTCCACCAGGGCATCCAGTAAAGCCAGGCCCGGCCCCGCGAAATCATCCCCCGAGCGTTCGCTCGAGGGCACGGAGCTCTCGTCACCGCCTCCGGAAAAGAGAGCGGCGGCCGCTTTTTCCGCGGCGGCGGCCTCATCGGCGCCGTGAACCAGGGTCGTGACCTCGCGGGCCAGCACCTTTTTCGCCTCGCGGATATCCGCCCCCTGGAGCTTTTCCAGTTCTTCGATCTCCGCCGGTTGCATGAGGGTGTACAGGCGCATGAAGCGCGACACGTCCCGGTCGTCGACGTTCACCCAGTACTGGAAAAAATCGTAGGGCGAGGTGCGGTCGACGTCGAGCCACACGGCGCCGTCGGCGGACTTGCCCATCTTGGCGCCGCTGGCGGTGGCCAGCAGGGGGAAGGTCAATCCATAGACCTCGGACTGGTTGAACCGCCGGCACAGATCGATGCCCGAACAGATATTGCCCCACTGGTCGTTGCCGCCCATCTGCAACCGGCAGCCATGGTCCCGGTTCAGCACCATGAAATCGTAGGCCTGCAAAATCATGTAGTTGAATTCGATGAAGGACAGCCCGGTTTCCATGCGCGACTTGACCGAATCCCGGGTCAGCATCTGGTTGACGCTGAAGAACTTGCCCACATCGCGCAAAAAGTCGAGATAGCCGTAATCCTTGAGCCAGTCGGCGTTGTTGAGCATCATCCCGTCGCTGGCGCCGGTTCCGAAACTGATGAAGCGGGAGAGCTGCCCCTTGATACCCTGAAGGTTCTTATCAATGGTCTCGAGGGTCATCATATTGCGCAGTTCGGTCCGGCCCGAGGGATCGCCCACCATGGCCGTGGCCCCACCCACGATGGCGATGGGTTTGTGACCGTGCTTCTGCAGATGCACCAGACCCATGATCGGCAACAGGCTGCCCACGTGAAGGCTGTCGGCAGTGGGATCGAAGCCGATATAACCGGTGGTGGATTCTTCGGCCAGCAGCTTTTTCAATCCATCTTCATCGGTGCACTGCTGAAAAAATCCCCGCCACTTCATCTCCTCGATGAAGGAATCGAAGGGAGGAGTTTTTCCACTAACGGTGTTCATCGGTTTTCCGCCTGTTGGATGTGATCGTAATTATCAGACCGGCGCCGCCCTCGAGGCCGCCCGCCCTCACAGTGGTCCTGACAAGACCTGACCCGAGGGCCGGCCTTCCACCGTTGAACGGACGGACTCCAGAACGGCGCCGGTTAAAGCAATTGGGCGAGTGTCTGGAAAAAGTAAGGATAGGATACGGCGACACAGGTGTCATCGTCCAGTACGGTTTCACCTTCGGTCACCAGCGCGGCCACGGCCATGGCCATGGCGATGCGATGATCACCCGCCGTCTTCATGACCTTGGGCTGACCGGCCGGCCCCCCGACCAGTGGTATCGGTCCGCTGATCTTCAAACCGTCATCCAGTTCAACCACCTGGGCGCCGAGTTTCTTCAGGTTGTCCGCCATCATTGCCAGGCGGTCGGATTCCTTGACGCGAAGTTCCGCCGCTCCGGTGATCACCGATTCACCATCGGCCTGGGTCGCCAGCACCGCCAGGACGGGAATCTCATCCACCAGGGAAGGAATATCGGCTGCTTTCAAGTTAAATGATTTCAGATGGTTGAAGGACACCCGGACGTTGCCCAAAGGTTCCCCGTGAGGCGGCCCGCTGGGTCGCTCGATACTCACCTTGGCGCCGGCGAAACGCAGGACGCGAAGGGCGCCGGTGCGGGTGTAGTTGAGAGATTGCCCGGGCACGACGATTTCTGAATCGGGAACCAGAGCGGCGGCGACCTGAAAAAAAGCGGCGGACGAAGGATCGCCCGGAACCCGGATGTCAAAACCCACCGGCCGCGCCGAGCCCCGAACTTGCGGGTCGGTGGAACCGGAACCCGATTCACAGGAAACCCCCATGGTGTGCAATAAAAGTTCCGTGTGGTCGCGCGACCCGCCGGAGCCACGGATGATCGTCCTTCCTTCGGCGAAAAGACCAGCCAACAGCAGCGCCGATTTCACCTGCGCCGAAGCTACCTCCAGGACATGTTCCCGGCCCATGAGATTCGCCCCGCCGATTCGGAAGGGCAAACGACCGGCATCACCCAGCCAGGTAATGTCGGCCCCCATGGCGCGCAGGGGATCCACCACCCGGTTCATCGGTCTGCGGGAAAGGGAAGCGTCACCCTCGAGCACAACCCCCGCCGAACCGACAGGCAGCCAACCGGCCAGAATTCCCGCCAGCAAACGCGCGGTGGTTCCGCTGTTGCCGCAATCGATGACGACGGATTTTGAAGGAGGGGACTCGGGCGGAATGATCTCCAGGATTCCCTCTTCGAGGGTGACCCCGGCGCCCAGGGCCCGTACCGCTTCCAGGCTGGAACGGGTATCTTCGCAATCGAGCCATCCGCTTGCGCGGCAGGACCCGGTGGCTATCAGGCCAAACAGGGCAGACCGGTGGGAAATGGATTTATCCCCGGGAACGGAAACCTGTCCGGACAGGGGTTCGTATGCGCGCGACAGCAGCCTGGGCAGGATGCGACCTCCGGGCTGGATGTTTCACCCCAGGTTGTCGGGGTCTCCGATATTCGAGAACGAGGTGTCCGTCATGCTGTTTATCTCCAGCCCGGCCGGAAATCCGTTCCGTCGGGCAACCAATGCTTTGAAGGTTACGCTTATAAATGTAAGTTACCCGAAACCGATTTGAAACCTCTGTCTGAAGTTGGCCATGGAAAAAGACGTGACACCCCAAAACGGACAACCTGAAGACCTCGTGACCGGCCGTGGCCGCTGGGGCCCACTTCATGTTTTCCAGGGCCGTGAAATCCTGGCCCTGGCCACGCCCACCATCCTGACCATGCTGTCCCAGACCCTGATGTGGACCGTGGACACCGCCATGCTCGGCAGGGTCAACAGCGTGTCTCTGGCGGCTGCCGGACTGGGCGGCATGCTGACCTGGGCGACCTACTCCCTGTTCAACAACCTCAGCCGAATTACCGGCACCTTCGTCTCCCAGGCCCATGGCCGCGACGACCACCAGAGTGTGGCCCACTATGCCTGGCAGGGTATCTACATCGCGGTCTTTACCGGCATCATCCTCCAGGTCCTGGGCTATTTCAGCTACATCGTCCTGCCCTGGACTCGCAACCCGGCCGATGTCCAGGAACTGACCTACGTCTACATCAAGTGGCGCAGCATGAGCGCCGTCTTCACCCAGATCATTTTTGCCCTGATGGGATTTTTCCAGGGCCGCAAGGACGTGAAGGTGCCCATGTACGCGGGCATCATCGGCAACGCGGTGAACATGGTGCTCGATGTGTGGCTGATCTTCGGCTGGAGCGGCTTCGAACTCGCCGGGCAC
>JAUVII010000202.1 GCA_030592845.1 Candidatus Krumholzibacteriia bacterium
CCGCGAACCAGTTGAAGGCGATGACCGAAATGTTGATCCGGTTCAGGATGATGCCGGTCAGGGCAAAAGCGGCGGCCACCTTGACCATCTTGACATTCTCCTCCCGAACGGCTCGATAGAACAGCGCCAGGGGGATCAGCACGAAGCCGATGAGTTCGACCAGGAACCAGGCGCCCCAGCCGGTCATCAGCAAATCCCACTGCTGGCCGTGGATCAGCACCAGCACCTTGAGGAAGAAATAGACGAACATGGCCCCGGCGCAGATCTTGCCGAGCCCGATCGTTATATCGTCGTGGCGGTGATGCAGATCCTTGCTCACCCGATCCGCGAAGACCTTGTGGCTGAGGGAGCCTTCCAGGATCACCATCGACAGGCCGGCAAACACGCTCGACACCAGGAAAAGCACAGGAATGAATTCCGTGTACCACAGGGGGTGTATCTTGCTTTCGGCCATCAGGAACAGGGCGCCCAGCCCCGACTGGTGCAGAGTCGACAGGGTAATGCCGAAGATGACCGAAGCGATGGTCAGGCCCCCGAGGATCTTTCGCAGCCTCTTCATGCCCAGCCATTCGGCAATCGCGGGAGAGAATTCAATGAGCTCCGCCGCCATGTAGAGCATGAAGTGCCAGGCCACCAGGAACAGCACCGAGCTGACCCCGAAGTTGTTGCCGATGATCGGGTTGATGATGTTCCAGGGCCGTCCCAGATCCAGCATCAGGGCGCCGGCGTAGAACAGGTAGGCCAGAAATCCGTTCAGGACCACCGACCGGACGATGGCGTGATAACGCTTCCGCCCCAGAATGTAGACGATGAAAGTCATGACGTAGGCCCCGCCCGCCATGGCGACGCCCGTGACCACATCGAACCCGATCCAGATGCCCCAGGGATTATCCTGATCCAGATTGGTGATGGCGCCGATGCCGTAAACGAAGCGGATAACGATCAGGACCAAACCCACGGCCACGATGATCGACGAGATCACATTGAAGGGCGTGATCAACTTGCCCTTGGGTTTCATTTCACTCAAAAGGAAGCGCAGGAAATCCCCGATGCTGCCGATCTGAGGCGAGCTGGGAACCTGGAATTCACTCATGATTCATCTCCAGGGTTGTAGATTTCCTCGATCTGGGCAGTTTCTTCGTCTTCGGTCTTGATGTAGCGCATCCCGTTCAGGAAGGCCGGCCACAGCAGGAATACAACCGGAACCGCGTAGAGAAAATTCTGGGTCAGGGCGGGAACCGGTTCGTTACTCAGATCCTCCCGGAACCCTATCTGGTCGAAAGGCACGGACGAGAGATAGAGCCATCCGGTGCCGCCAACTTCGTTCTGACCGTAGATGTGGTCATTGTAAAGGTCGGGATAGTTGGCTGTCCGGTTTTGGGCAATCCGCACCATTTCCCGCCGGGAGCCGAACTGCAGGGCGTCCACCGGGCACGATTCGACACAGGCCGGAATGCCGCCGTCTTCCAGACGCTCATAGCACAAAATGCACTTCTGGATCTTGGGATTGGCGCTGTGGTATTCGAACTTGGGCACCACGAAGGGACACGAGACCATGCAAAAGCGGCAGCCCATGCATTTTCCGGCCCGCCAGATGACCGGCCCGTCCTCCGTCTTGTACATGGCCTGGGTCAGGCAGGCGGTCGAACAGGCCGCCTGGTTGCAGTGCATGCACTGCTTCTTCACGAAGATCTCGCCTTTATCGGTGTCGAAACGGTTGACCACGGTCCATTGGTCCGGAGTCATTTCCCGAATCGCGTCGAAAACGGTCTTGTCCTTGTTGTCCGGGACCGGCAGACCGTTCTCCGTGGCGCAGGCCACTTCGCAGTTGCGGCAGCCGATACAACGGGTCGTATCCACCAGGACCGATACGAACTCCTTGGTGGGGCGTGCCGCTTCGGCCTCGCTCGCCGCGGCCACGCCTACAGCCGATGCTCCGGCGATACACAGGTTCCTGAGGAAATCCCTTCGCTCCATGAGAGGCCCCTCTAGTCGTCGACGATGATATCGTCGGGTTTGATTTCCATGGCGATTTCGCCGCGTTTTTTCATGCCGTCGATCAAAACTTTCCGGATGAGGCTGCAGGCTTCGACAATTCGTCTGTCCGCGGGGCTGTAAAAAACCTTGTGCCCCTCTTTGCGGGCCAACACCAGATGCTTACCCCTGAGGGCGCTCAAATGGCGGCTGATTGTGGAAAGGGGAGCGCCGAGGATTTCGGCCAGTTCGCCCACGCTGAGTTCCTTTTTATCCAGGCAAGCCAGGATCGCCAACCGCAGGGGACTGGCCAGAACGCGGCAATAGGACGCGTGGATTTCAAAGATTTCAAGGTTCCGGACTTTCATAATCACGAAAGTACAGAACCTTACGCAGGTCGTCAAATAAAAAACAGTATTGCGCAAAAAATTAACATATCATATAACTATGATATGGATAGGGGATGTCCATTACCTCCCCTATCACGTTGAATTTAAATCAATTACTGGGGTGTTCTGAATCAGTGTCCGTATTTGACACTGCACCCGTAGGCGGGCGTATCGGGAGTTTCGATTTTTTTCCCTTCCAGCAGGGCCTGCAAAGCAACCGCCACATAGTTGGTTTCACCCAATTTGGCGGCCGACCGATCATTATCAATGGCGCCGTTGTAGGCCACCGTGCCGTCGGGATTGATGATGAACATATGGGGCGTCGTCTTTGCGCCGTAGGCCCGGCCCACCTCTCCCGATTCGTCGATCAGCACCGGAAACGGAATTTCGTATTCCTTGACGGCCTTCTGGTTCCTCTCGAGGCCATTGCCCTCCTTGCCCTTGGCGCCCGAATTGATCGCCAGCCAGACCACGCCATCGTCTTTCACCTCGGCGAAGGTCTCGTTCATCGTTTTGTGCTTGAGATGGTGCTTCTTGATAAAGGGACAGTCGGGGTTGAACCACTCCAGAACCACTATTTTTCCATCGTCCAGGTAGGATTGCAGGGTGAACTCGGCACCTTCGGTGTCTGTGAGGGTGAAACCCGGGGCTTCGTCGCCTGGTTCGAGCCCGGCCAGGGCGGCCGTGGCTGCCGTGGCGGCAAGAAGCGTGGTGCAAAGGAATAGTATGGTCAGCATCTTCCGGTTCATTTCAACCTCCAGATGGTGCGTCCGGAAAAACGGCCGCTGGGAATTGTATCGTGTAGGTGCGGGATTCCCCGCCTTCGCTATCGATGGTGATCAGCCCCCGCACGGGGCCGACCGTATCGCCTCTGGTCTTGAAACGCAGGGCAAGCCGGTTCCCCTGGCCGTCATGCAGCAAATCGACCAGTTGGCCGCAATCCTCGGTCGGCATGAAGGTCAGGCGCCGGGCGCGTGGGTCGTGGATATGGAAAGTGGCCCCCTCCCACGCCGTTTCCAGGGTCCGGGCGGGCAAGGGCCCTGGCAGGCGGGCGACCGCCTCCGAGGCAGGATTGGGTTCCGTGGCCTCCACATGGCTTTTCACGGGAACCCGCACCGACAGGCCGGCCCTGCCCGGAACACACATGTCCTTGCAGGCCAACCATTGGACATCGGCCTTGATTTCCACCTTGCCGCCCACTTGCGCGTTATCCGGGGCACCGATTTTCTGGATCAGGACCAACTCCTCGAAGTAGACGTGATCCAGGATATCGCCGGGGGAAACATGGCGCTCCGGCACCGGCCACTGCAGACCGCCGGCCAGCCATCCATCAGGTAGTTCCAGATCGATGAGCGGGGGAAAACCGCTGTCGTTCCGGCCGACCCAGTACAGGTGCCAATCTGCGGCCAAGGCGAACCGGTAGACCAAAGTCACGGACTCGCCGGGAGCCGCGGCGTCGGGTACGGCTTCGACGGTGACCATGACCGGGTTGGCGTCGGTGGGCTGCTGAGATTTTTTTTCGACTGAACAGCCCGCGCACCAAATTGCCGTCCCCAGTATGAGGGCGGTCATGGTGAGCAGGGGTATGGAGCGGATGTTTGGCATGGCATTCAGGATAGGATGAGGTGTGCGGGACCGCCACCCAACGGGGTTGCCGGACGCCATTATTGATAGTGTTTTTCATATTTATGAAAATTGATAACTTATTGAAATAAATGCAGATTATATCGATTTTTCCTTGCTGTTTTCGTCTTTTTTTCGTACATTGAAATCACCTCCCATCACCCCCGAATATGGAGGATTTCCATGTCTGAAATTTCTTATGCTGCCGATAAACCTGCCGCCCAGGTCCACGCCTTGCTCAGGCGCTCATGGGCCGTCATGGATGATGCCCATCAATGCGCTGTATTGTGGTTCGGCGAGGTCATGAACCGCGACCTCTATCGTGATATGGGTTGTTCCTCCATCAATCAGTACGCCATTCAGGAGTTGGGTTTTTCCAAATCCAAGGCCGGCGACTTCATCCGTCTGGCGAGACAGCTTGAAAAGTTGCCAGCGGTTCGAGAGGCCGTGGCCCGTGGGCAGCTCGGCTACACCAAGGCCCGGGAAATCGTATCGGTGGCCACACCTGAAACCCAGGACTCCTGGCTTATAGCCGCCAAAGGAACCCGCAAGGAATTGGTCCGCGAAGTGAAAAAGGCCAAACAGGCGGCCAAGGTGGATCCAGGCCAAGGAGTGCTGCTGCCTTCATCCCCATCGGTGGTTACTCCGCGCGAACTGCCTGTGCGCTTTGTGGTGGACCTTAGCCCGGAGCAGGAAGCGCGGCGGTCGGCGCTTCTTGAGCGGCTGCACAAATTGGGGGGCGTACCCGCTGACCGAGCGGAGTTCATGCTGGAGTCGATGGCTGCGTTTTTGGAAATCAGGGAGATGGAAATTGCGGACGAAACCGACTCAATAAAAAAACATCATAAAAGGAAACATACGAGGACCCCCCGGGGGGTCCTCAACAGTCGCCCTCCGGTCCAGATTCACGTCCATGAAAATGAAACCACTGGTCGGATGACCGTCCAAACCATTGCAGGCGAACGCGAGTTGAGCAAAGCGGAATCCGAGCGAATGCGCTGCGACGCCGCCGTTTGCGAACACGGCGGCCGGAACACGACCACAATCCCCCCACGCGTCCGCAGAGAAGTACTGGCAAGGGACAAACACCGGTGCCGGGCCCCGGGTTGCGGACGAACCCGGTTTTTGGAAGTGCACCACATCGTGTCAAGGCAACAAGGCGGAAGCAACCAGTCGGATAACCTGATGACCCTCTGCGCATCCTGCCACCGGCTATGGCATGAGAAAGGGGGAACCGCGATTGACTTGACAATGAAGTCCGGGGATTCAGCCGCCTGATTCCAGCAATGTGTTGTCGTATCCCACTGCACTGGCTATCCTGACCGGACTGAGGAAAGTTCGACCCGATTTCCCGATCCCGTAAGGAGCCACGCCATGAGTTCGATGGAGTCAAATTCCAATAACCCCGCCCACAAGTACCAGGGCTGGGTCTACACCATTCTCGTCGCCCTTTCCGTGGGCGGAGTCGCGATCATGGACTATTCCGACAAATATGGGTTCTGGTACTGGCTGGCGATGGGGGCCGTGTTCGGGATTGTCAGCACCGGCCTGGCCTGGAAAGACGATCAGGACACTCCCGGTGACCAGAGCGGTCGGGTCAAGAAGCAGGCCCTGCATTGGGCCACCCTTATCGTGGGTATCCTGCTGGTTTTCCTCATGCACAGCGCCAATCTTTTCGACCGACCCTCCACACCCGGCCTCCTGGCCCTGCTCCTTCTCGCACTCACCGCCGCACTCGCGGGTGTGCATTTCAACTGGCG
>JAUVII010000363.1 GCA_030592845.1 Candidatus Krumholzibacteriia bacterium
CCTTGGAATCGCGCCGGGTTCGCACCCAGCCTTTGACGGTGACCTGGTCGCCCACCGGCACGCCGCCGGCAAGCAGGGAGGAAATTTTCTGGTCGGACATCTGATTCCTTCAGGGTGACGGTTATTTTTTTACTGGGACCGGAATGATAACATCAGGATCGGAACCGGACAACCGCCCGGTCCGCTCCAACCCCCAAAAGTGGGGACAAATCATCCTTTATTGTCTATCATGGCTCTCATCGTACCATCCAGGCCAACCCCAACCCCCGGCGAATATTAAGCCATCAGCCAGGAGCCACCATGGAACAGCCCCCTCAGCAGCCGAAACGTTCCGGGCTGGAATTGACCTCTGAAATATTCATTTTCGAAGATCCCGCGCGCATGAACAAGACCCTGAACCGGTTGTTCGGGGCCTTTTTTCTGGGATCCATGTCCATAGCCGTTCTTTCCTTTTTCATTTCCTGGCATACCGCCTTCAGGCTTTCGATCGCTTCGATGATCGCCTTCGCCGCCGTCGTCGTCATCCAGCGTCGGGGAAATCCCCGCGCGGCCAGTCTGTTGGCCCTGCTCGCCATCACCGTTTTTTCCCTGGCGGGCGTGATTACCGGGGACGGGATCCATGACGCAGCCATCATCATCCTGCCGGTCACCATCGCCCTGGGCAGTCTCGTCCTGGGCAGAACCCTTTTCTACTGGCAAACCGCGCTTGTCCTGTTGGCCATCGTGACCATCGGCATCCTGGAGTACCAGGGGGTCATCACCAACAAATACAGCGGGCTCTGGGAGACGGGAGACATCTACATCCTGTTTCTGATTTCCCTGGGAGGCGCCGTGATCATGCGCCTGCTGACGGTGGGGATGAAGGACAATCTGGTCCGGGCCCACACCAGCGAACGAAATTACCGTGAGATATTCAACACCTCCAGCGATGCGATATTCATCCATGACGCGGACACCGGCGCCATCCTGGATGTGAACGACCGGATGATCGAAATTTTCGGCTTCGACCGCGAGGAATTGGTGGCGTCCGCCTATGGCAGCACCATGATTGGGGAACCGCCCTACGACCTTGAACATGCGCAGGCGCATATGAAAAAGGCCGTCGAGGAAGGTCCCCAGGTTTTCGAATGGATGGCCAAAAGGAAAAGCGGGCAACACTTCTGGGTCGAGGTTTCCCTGCGGCGGACGGAGATCGGGGGTCGGGACAGGATCCTGGCGGTGGTCCGGGACATCGACGACCGCAAGGCAATGGCCGAGCAGTTGCACCAGTCGGAAAAACTCCAGGCCATCGGCACCCTGGCCGGCGGAGTGGCCCACGATTTCAACAACCAGTTGACCGGCATCATCGGCTGGGCGGATCTGATCCGTGACAGGATCGATGATGACCCGGGTCTGGAAACCGCCATGAGCAACATTCTCACCTCGGCCCAGCGCGCTGCGGATCTGACAGCCCAACTGCTGGCGTTTGCCCGCCGCGGCAAGTTCGAGTCGAAACCCGTGGATCTGCATCTTCTGATCGAAGAAGTCGTGCAACTGTTGACCCTTACCATCGACAAGCTGATCTCCATCGAAACCAGGCTGGAGGACGAAGCTCCTTTCACCACGGGAGATCCCTCCCAGCTTC
>JAUVII010000112.1 GCA_030592845.1 Candidatus Krumholzibacteriia bacterium
AGACCTTCCCGGCGACGTAATACGAATCCCGCGCCGGCCACCGACAGGAACAGGACCGTCACTTCACCCAGCGTGTCGAAACCGCGGTAGTTGACGATCACGCTGGTCACGAGGTTGGCCCCGCGGTTCTCCTCGATACCGTGCTGGATATAGTGGTTTGCCACTTCGCCCGGCTCGGTGGGCTGGCCCAGGGGAATCAGGGTCCAGAGCATTCCGCCCATGACCACCAGCAGGACCAGTGAAAAAATGTGTTTCATCCTTCGTCCTCCCCGGTGCGGCGGATGGCGATCAGGAAGATCAGGGTGCTCAGGCCGGCGCCGATGGCCGCCTCGGTCATGGCCACGTCCGGAGCTCCCATGCGCAGGAAGAGGTAACTGACCATCAGGCTGACTACGCCCACCATCACGGCGGCGGACACCAGGTTGCGGCTGCGCATGGCGGCCACGCCTGCCAGGACGATCACAAGACAGATCAGAAGGTCGAAATAGATCATCCGTCCACCCCCTTGCCGGATGAGGCCTGAGTTTCGGCCTCGAAGGCGGCAATGGCGTCTTCGTCTTCACGCAGCTGGTCCAGAACAGAGCCCTTGGCCAGGGGCAAACCCGCCTTGTGGGCGGCCCGGGCCAAGGCATGGCTGCTGATGGGGTTGGTGATCAGGACAAAAAGAATGATCAGCACGATCTTGGGCAGCCAGCCGGGCATCAGCAGGCCGAGACCCATCAGGGTCAGGATGTTGCCCAGGGTGGTGGCCTTGGTGCCGGCCTGCATCTTGTTGTAGAGGTCCGGCATCCGGATGATGCCCAAAGCCCCGAGGAACAGGAACATCGAGCCGAACAGGGTCAGAACCGCGCCGATCAGGTTCAGGGGTGTGTCGGGCATGGTCATGGCTAGATCCCCCGATCGTAATAACGGGCCAGTGCCACGACGCCCAGGAAAGCCAGGACGGCGTAGACCAGGGCGACGTCGAGATAGATGATCCGGCCCGCGTGAACCGCCAGGCCCACCAGAAGGGGCATGGTGATCAGGGTTAGCACATCCAGCGCCACGGCCCGGTTGGGGGCGTCCGGTCCGCGCAGGAGTTGAAAAGTGGCCAGTGCCACTCCCATTCCCGCGAAAACCAGGGCTGCTTTCAGGATCAGATCAACCAAAGATGACCTCCAGATACTTCTCGAAACCGGCCGCGATCTTGCGCGAGGCCGCTTCAGCGTCCCGGGATTCCACGTCCACCCAGTGGATGTACATGGTGTCCCCGGTGATATCCACGGCCAGGGTCCCGGGCGTCAGGGTGATGCTGTTGGCCAGGACCATGCGGCCGACGGGGCTTTTGAGGCGTGTCTTGACCTTGACGATCCCGGGATTGATGGCCACCTGGGGCTTGAGGATGCGCCCGGCCACGTCCAGATTCGATAGGATGATGGCCCGCATCATGTAGGGGATGTAGAGAATGGCGTAGAGGATCCGCCTGGGATGCAGGATTTCCGGCCCGCCCAGCAGGCAGGGGCCGTCGTTGCGCAGAAGGGTCACCAATACCGCGACCACCGCGCCGGTCATCATTTCCTGGGCATTCAGGCTTCCCGCCAGGACCAGCCACAGCAGCCACAGGACAGCGGTGATGAATATGAAGGAGAAGAGGCGGTTCATCATCGTCCGGCACCTTTCGGTGAGCTTATAACTTCCGGGGCCATACAAAGACCATTAGATTCATAGTTGCAATGATTGTAGATTAATTGAAAGGTAGTGTTGAACCCCCTTATGTCCAAGAAAAAAAACCAAAGCAATCTGCAATATAACCTGTTGTAATAAAATAAAATACATTGAATTTAATTGATATTCATGATCAATATTACCAAAAAACTCCTTTTTCCAATTTCATCAGGCGGAAGGCGAATGAATTCCAGTTGGACAAAATTATTCCAATAAATCTTCCGTCCTTTTGGCCGTTGCGGCGTCATCAATCAATGAGGCCCCCGGTATCCTGTTACATGGGGGCGAGGAAAGCGGAATCAGGGGGGAGTCCCTTTTCGCTGCTTTACTGGTGTTGGGCGACGCCAGGGCGGCGGCCGACGAGTTTGGATTCCCCCCTCTCCGCATTTGGTGGTGGATAGGGAGATACGAAAATGCCCGGGGCAAGGTGATGTCCTCAGGGAGTATGCACCTGCCGGCAGTCTACACGGAGTGTGCAGGGGAATTTGGATGGATGACTTGGTAGACAAGACATCCTCAAAGAGGTTGACCATCCCGGCCCCGGGCACGGCATCGCCAAAATCGCATTGAACAGCGCAAAGGGATTGGAAGCAAGACGGAGGCCCCTCAGGGACCTCCGTTGGCGTTTGTCATCAACCGTATCTTCGGCTTTCAGCCCTCGTTTTTTACCAAACCGGCCTGGATATGCATAATACCGCCAATGGGTGCTCCCGGTTCGGCAATGGCGGACACGGCCACCCTGGAGTCGTCCCCGGGCAGAAGCGTCCGCAATTCCGCGGCGACCATATCGCCCAGGGCCAGGGCCTCGGCATAGGTTCCCGCCGTTACGGTGATTAGAACCGGATCGGTGGACCCTGTTTTAAGGATTATCCAACTGGCGGTTTCAAGCAGGTAGGCCGAAGCGCCCGGGCGGGCCTCTTTGGCCGCGTCCCGCCACTGGCTGCCCGCGATAAGAAATTCCGGTCCGTTGTCATGATCACGCCTGTAGGCCTCGAGTTGGAATCCCTCGCCGACAAAGCGTCGTTTGTTACCGGCCTTGTCGAAGGCCTCCAGGACATAGGAATAGGTCAAGCCCGGAAGGGCCATGGTTCCGTCCTGCTTCCTGCCGTCCCACTCGATCTTCTTGGGCGGGTTCTTTTTTCCCTCGAACTGGACTACTTCCCGGCCGCGGGAGTCGACCACCAGCAGGTTCCAGCGGTGAACGCTTTCCAGATCCGGGGTGAAACTGGCAACGGGCCCGGTTTGGTAGGCGGCGAGCCAGGGCCGGATCAGGTAGGGGGAACGCAGGTGGGAGGAAGTTCCCAGCAAAGGTCCGGTCAGATCCGGTACGGTGCGGTTCAAGACGTCCATGGAACTGCCCCAGGTCAGGCCGGGAGCGACCGACGGGTCGAGATTGATGACCAGTTCAGGCCTTTCGAACGTGATCTGGACGCGGTTCTCTCCCTCGATGGTCAGGCTCTTGAATACCGTGCCGTCCTGGCCGCCGGAAAGAGCCATGCTCGAATCGGGAGTTGCTTCGACAGCCAGGGCAGGGCTGGTGAATATTACCAGTGCCAGGGCCGATCCAAAACCGATGACGGGCCTGAAATTTTCGCGTTTCTTCATGATACTTCTCCTGGTCCTAAATCAGTAGCTAATCGCGCAGCCGGAAACGGAAGGTGATGGTGCCCCATTGTTCATGGGCCGCCCCTCCGGACAAGGCCTGGAAGCGCCACTTGGCCAGGGCCGAAATGGCGCTGTTGTCGAAATCGGAAAAACCGGCGGTCTTCTGGATCTGGATGTTTTCCTTCACCCGGCCGTCGGGCAGAACCACGAAGTAGAGGGTCACCCTGGCTTCGACAGCCTGGCTCTTGGCCCATTCCGGATAGATGGGCATCGTATGTTCAACCACCGGACGATTGGCGATTTCACCGGCCAGTTCGGCCCCCTCGAGAGTGCGTCGGGCCACCGATTCCATGTCGGGCATGGACGCCGGGGCACCGACGGAATTTTCCTGCGGCACAGTGGCCAGGGCGGGAGCGGTGCGGTTGGATTTCACGGGCCCACGCTTCAGTGTCGCGGGTCTGGGCCGGGAATTTTCCGTCCGCTTCAAATCAACGGCGGGGGCCTTTTGCCCCGGATCCGCTGACTGGACGGGGGCCGACTTCAACAGGGAACTGGAAGCTCGCGGCGCGGCGGTCAGTGCGCTGTTGGGTAGTTTGGTGGTGGTCAGGGCGGCCATCCGTTCCTTGACCTTGTCCCGGTTCGCGGTTTGTTCCTGGGGCGTGGGCTCAACAACGGCGGGCTGCTGCCTGCGCACGAACTTTTCCTCGGTCGGAGACGGGGCCACGGGTTTCGGGGCCACGATGGGTTCAGGCTTGGCCTGGACCGGTTTGGGGGCCGGCGGTGCGGGAACCGGCACGGGGTCCAGCCAGGCTATTTCCACGATGCCCTCGGATACCGGGGAGATGTTTTCCCGCAGCATCAGCCAGGCGAACAGGGCCACGTGGACAGCGACACTTATCGCCAGGGTCCGCTGGAACCGTTCCTTGCTGGCGGCGAATTCCTGATTGAAGTACATGATGGCTGTCACGACCCACCACCTTTCTGGCGGGTGGCGATACCCAGCTGGGTCGCACCGCCCAGGCGGGCTTCCTCCAGCACCTGGCGGACCAGGGCGTGAGGCAGGCCGGCATCGGCGCGGACGACCACCATGGCGTTGTCGCTATCCTGTTCGGCGATTCTGGACATCAGGGCGGACCGGATCTGATCCACGCCCGCAAGCACCTGTTCGTCGATGGCTATTTCACCTGAAGTACTCAGGGTGATGCTGATGAATCCCTGGTCCTCGACGTCCCGGGAATGGGCGGCCGGCAGCTCGATCTCAAGCTCGGCGACCGTCAGCATGGGGGCTGTGACCAGCAGGATGATCACCAGGACCAGGGCCACGTCTATGATGGGCGTGACGTTGATCTTTGTCATCATCGGGGATGTATTTACCAACGGCTGACGCATGTCAACTCCCGGCTATGGCGATTTCCTTCGCCCCGTTTAATTTCGCGACGTCGAGGACGTGGACGAAGGTGCCGTGGGCAACCTGGTCTCCGCACCTGACGGTGACGTCCCGGGTGCTGCTTTCGGCGATCAAGGGCGCCAGAAAGTCACCCAACTCATCGATCGCAACGATGGTCTTGTTCACCCTGACGATGCTGTCCGATTCGATTGCCAGTTCGATCCTGGCTTCCTTCTTCACATCGCTGGCCCTGCGGGCCGTGGCGGCGGTTTTGCGGACGCCGAAACTCGATTCGAAGGCCAGCGGGGTGGCCAGCAAAAGAATGACGACCAGCACCAGCGAGACATCGATCAACGGAGTCAGGTTGACTTCCGAAATGGTTCCGCTGTTTTCCTGTTGACGGTTCCAACGCATGGGACGCTCCTTCAGACAGCCAGGCTTTCAACCGTTTCGGGGCTGGCCTTTTCCACGGTGAGATCAGTGGATTCCGTCGTTTCACGGGTCATCCTCGAACTGCCGGCAATGTCATCGGTGGCGGCTTCAACGGCCTCGGTCAGGGCTACCCTCAGACTGCGGGCATGGTTTTCGGAAACCGTGAGCATGGTGTTCATGGACCGGTTGAAATGATTGAACAACAGCACGGCCGGCACCGCAATGACCAGACCAGCGGCGGTGGTTACCAGGGCTTCAGCCACGCCGGCGGCCACGACCGAAGGTCCGGCCGACCCGCTCGAAGCCATGTCATGGAAGGCCCGCATGATCCCCCAGACCGTACCGAGCAGTCCGATCAGGGGCGCCACGGCAGCCATCGTGCCCAGCATGCTGGTATTGCGCTCCAACAGCATTTTCTGCTGGCTGAGAACGACCTGCATGGTTTCTTCCGTATCAACGGGGCGGGACAGGTGACATTCCATGATCTCGGCCGCGACGGTCCCGACCGGGTGCGTGTTGTTCCGGCAGCGAGCGATGGCTTCGCTGAAATCTCCCCGACGCAGGGATTCGAGAGCTCCGGTGAGCACCAGGTCCGCGTTACCCTTCCGTTTTCGGAAATAGTACAAACGTTCCAGGGCGATCCCGAAGGTGATTACACTGCAGACCCCAAGAACCATCATGATGGGACTTTCGGTCATGGCTCCCAGCCAGTCGAACTCGACGAACATGTCGCACTCCTTTTATGAATGACTTTCTTCTTCAGGCGTTACTTGAGGACAGCGGCCAGTTCCGAAGCCCGGCCCGTGGCCGCGGCCACCAGTTCGGGGTCCTCGGAGTTGTCCATCAGGTCCCGATAGGCCTCCAGGGCCTTCGGGTAATCCTCGGCTTCTTCATACAGCCCGGCGCTGCGCGCGATGGCCGACAACCTGAACGGATCGGATTTCTTTTTGCTGCCGGCAGCTCTGGCATAGGCATCGAGGGCTCCCGGTCCATCGGCAAGCTTCTCCTTGCATGTGCCCAGACGGTAGTAGATCTCCGTGCGCAGGACAGGTTCGGGACCCGCTTCGATCGCCTGCTCCAGGGCCTGGATCGCCTGATCGGTCTGACCGGCCAGATCGTGGATGTCACCCAGTTGGAACGCGACTTCCGCCGACCGTTCGTCGTTCGGATATCGTTCCCCGTACCGGGCGAATTCGATGGCGGCTTCGGCATTGCTGCCCATCAGGCGGCGGCACAGCGCCAGGTTGTACAGGGAGGCCCTGGACATGTCGCCTTCGGGGTCGCGCTCGAGGACATCGGTGAAGTTCGTGGCCGCGCGGAAATATTCCTCCTGGGTGAAATAGATCATGCCCAGGCGGAACCTGACCGTGGTGCGCAGCTCGCTGTCCCCGAAAAAGATGAGGAACTGTTCGAAGGATTGTTGGGCCTGGGCCTGGTCGTCAGCCATGGCGTAGGCGTCGCCCATCAGGAACTGGGCCCTGTCGGCAGCCGAATAACCCGGGAACTGACTGACAACCCGACGGAATTCGTCGGCGGCATCCATGAAGTGTTCCTGTTCGTACTTCTTCTTGGCGATCTGGAACTGAGCGTCGGCGGCGAAGGAACTTGTGGGATAGAGTTCGACCAGTTGGGCCAGCTGATCCACGCCCCCATCCTGCTGGCCCAGGCGATACAGGGCCATCTCCATGCCCCGCTCCGCTTCCTTGCTCATCGGGCCGCCGGGGTAAAGGGTGACCACTTCGGAATATCCGGCCAGGGCTTCGGCGTTCCGGCCAGCGTTGTAGTCGCACTGGGCAATTCGCAACAGGCCGAGGGCCGCGGCGGAACTGCCGGCGAAGTTTTCGAGCAATCCCCGGTAACAGCGTTGGGCCTCGACGTACTTTTCAGCCTGGAAATACAGGTCGCCCGCACGGGCCCAGGCCTTTTCGGCGATTTCGATGCCGGGGTCCAACCTGACGATGGCTTCCCAGCGGTCCACGGCGTCGCCGGCCCTGTCCAGACGCAGGTAGCACAGACCCGCCTGGTAGAGGGCCAGGTTCTTGTGTTCGTGGGACGGATAACGGGTCAGGAACTCCTCGTAGGCGGTGCCCGCCTGGTTGTATAGGCCCTGGTTGAAACGTACGTGGGCCACGTTGAGGAACGCGTTGGCCAGCTGTTCCGAGTCGCTTTCGCCCAGCCGGCTGGCGAGCATGTCCTCCGAGGTGCTGATGGCAAGTTCCTCTTCACCCTGCTGGGCATAGGTCCAGGCCAGCAGCTGCTTGGCGGAAGAGGAGGCCGGGTGCTCGGGAAACTCGCCGAACAGGTTTTCGAGACTTTCACGCGCCTTCTGGTACTGCCCCTGGGCGGCCAGGGCGTCGGCATCGATCAGCAGGGCGTACGCGCGCCAGGTCGACTGGCTGGGGGGTGTTTTTTGAAGCATCAGATGCGGAGCTCCGGAAAGCTGTCCCAGATCGCCCGTCCGATGGTAGGACCACTCGAGCAGACACAACGAGGCTTCGACCAGTTCCTGGTGCTCCGGAGAGTTGAAAACGATGGTGCCGTCGCTGTCTTCATTGCTGGCGTAACGGTCCAGGACCAGCTGGAAATAGGGGACAGCCAGGCGTGGTTTATCCATGGACAGCAGACCCGCGCCGGCCAGGTAGGCCGCGGCCGGGGCTTCGGGTTCCAGGGGATAACCGGAGACGACGGCCTGGTAGGAACTGGTGGCGTCGAACTGGCGGTCCAGTGCGTCGTAACAACGCCCCAGACGGTACTGGGCGCTGGCTGCCACGCCCTGGTCGAAATAGGAGGTCAGGACTCGGTTGTATTCAAGGATGGCTCCGTCGAAGTCGTTGTCCGCCACCTTCAACTCACCCAGAAGGAACTGGGCGCGCGCGCCGACATCGGTCCCCGTATTGGCGGCGACGACCTGCCGGAGCATGACATCCGCGGACGCGAGATCACCAAACATGAAGACCGACGCGGCCTGCCTGAGGCCGGCTTCGGCGATCACTGCGGGATCCGACGCTCTTTCAACAACCCGGCCGAATTCCTCCGCCGAACTGCGAAAAGCCTGGCTGGCCAGGAACGTATTGGCCTTGGCCAGCAGCGCGTGGTCATGCAGGGGCGAGTGCGGGAAACGGTCCGAAACTTCCTGGAAAGCCGCCGCGGCCTTCAGGTTGTTGCCCAACGCCAGTTGGGCGAGCGCGCGGACATAGATGGACCCCGGATCGTTCGACTTGGAGCCGACGGTGGCGAGAGCCTGGTCGTAACTGCCCAGCAGATAGGCCGCCGTGGCCCGGCCGAGAACATGACGGGGATCCGTGGTCATCCAGGGATGATTCTCTTCCAGGTTGATCAGGTCGCCGGTGGCGGCATCGACCTCACCTCTTCTCAACCTGTTCCAGGCCATGTGCAGCCTGGCGTCGGCCGCCAGGGAATGGTCCTGGTTTTTCGACATCCACTTGAGCCACGACCTGGCCGCCTCTTCGTCCTGTCCTTCGGCTTCCAGGGCTTCGATTTTCAGGAACTCGGCGGTCGCCTCGAAGTCATGGTCCGAGGATTTTTTCCTGGCCTTGCCGAAGGATGAGGCTGCTTCGCCGTACCGTCCGCGTTCCAGGTTGATCTGTCCCCAGAGCAGGGCGACCGCGGCATCGGATCCGTCCGGAATCCGGTCGCCATCCAGGTTCGACAACGCGCGGGCGAGGGCCTCGGCGCTGGTACGGTTTCCCATCGTCGCGGCGAGCCGGGCCGCTTCCAGGTCCAGGCCAAGGCTGGTCAAGGTGGCATCGGCTGCGGGTTCGGTTTCTTCGAACTGATCCTGCGCCGGCGCCTCCATGGCCAGGCCAAGGAGCAGCACCGCGGCCGCGGCCATGGCCAGCAGCCACTCCGGCACGATGGATTTGAAATCTTTGCGTAACATCTTCATCTCTCCTTGGCCGTCCTACTGGACTCCGACCGAACCCTGGGGCCCGCCGGTATTGATTTCCACGGTGCGCTCGAGGCCCTCCATGGCCCGGCCTTCGAGGTCGGTCACATGCAGGCGGTAGCGATATTTCCCGTCGGGAAGGGGCATGCCGGTCTCACCCTTGCCATCCCAGATGACGTGGGCGGGCGGACTGCCCTGGCCGGCATAACTGCGAACAACTTCGCCGGATTTATCCCGGATGGTCAGCTTCCAGTCCTTGGCATCGGCCTTGGTCTGTGAAGCCAGCAGGAACTTGGTCACCGGATTCTGGCCCGTGGGGGAGAAAATCTCGGGGTTGGCCTTCGAGTCGGCGTAGAACCCGCCGAAGCGATAGGTCAAACCGAACCGGTGGTTCATGCCCAGTTCATGGTCGGCCATGCCGTAGTCGAACTGCAATCCGTTACGGAAGCGGTAACTGAAACCGGCCGACACGTTGTCGATGAAATAGCCGACGCGAAGCGCCAGTGACTGGATCCAGAACTCGGTACCGACCTTGGCCTCGGTGCCGGGACCGTCGCGGTGAACCAGTTCCGTCGAGGTCACGCTCCGTCCATCGAGCAGGGTCATGGCCAGGCCGCCGCGGTATTCGGCCGCATAGGTCTCGTCTTTTTCCCGCAGCTTGATGGTGGGTCCGCCGATATTCAGCGCCGAAGCACCGATTCTCAGACCGGGGACGAGTTGTCCCATGATACCGAGGTCGAAGCCCATGCCGTTGCCGCTGAAATCCTCGACGTTCTGCCGGGCCAGCTTGAGGTTGGCGCCCACGGACCACTTTGGAGTAAGGGCCTGGGCAATCGTCAGGGCCATCACGAGGTCGCCTTCGTTGAAGGTGCCCAATGATTCGTTCAGCTCGTTGGTTCTTTCGAACTCACCCGACTTTAGGTAAAGCAGGTTGAAACCGAAACTGGGCATCCGGCTGGACGGTTTGGCGAAACTCAGCCCGTTGATGGACGTGTCGTCGAAAAGCTGGACACTGCCCACCTGAAGTTCGTTCCGCTTCAGCCAGGAAATGCCGGCGGGGTTCCACAGGGCGGCCGAAGGTTCATCGGCTACCGCGACCATGGCTCCACCCAGGCCCACTGCTCGGGCGCTGGAATAACGGGAGAGCCAGTCACCGGGGACGCCGTTGGTTGCCTCGTCGGCACCGACCAATCGGGGAATTGTCAAAGTCAGTCCGATCACCAGGAAAGTGATCAGCGCCAACTTGTTGTTTTTTCTATTGATGCTGTAAATCATGACGCCTCCTGGCCTCTACCAAACAACGCCGATTTTGCGGCGCATGACGTGCATGGTGGCACCGTTGCCTTCGGCTTCGATGAAAAGGATGTATCCGCCACTGGCGACGGTTTCCCCGTTGCCGTTGCGGCCGTCCCAGGTCACTTCGTTGAGTCCGGTACGGCCGCCCTGGTCGCCGGACGTGAATTGCCTGTCCAGAACCAGCCCACCACTCAGGGTGTAGATCCGCATATGGACCGAGGCATTGTCCTGGAGCACGTAGGCGATCGTGGTCGGCGTCTCGTCGGGGTGGAACGGATTGGGGTAGTTGGTCACCATCCCGCCGGCGGCATGGGGATCCACCAGGGCGGTCTCGATATCGAGGTCCAC
>JAUVII010000044.1 GCA_030592845.1 Candidatus Krumholzibacteriia bacterium
CATTCTGCTGCGGCCCCCTTCACCCTGGAGATCGGTCATCATTTCCATTTTGACCCTGTCACCACCAAAAGTGGCGAACACCGACAGCAGATCCGCGTCACGCCCGACCCGTGACCGGATCGTCAGGTGACCCGTCGTGCCATGGGCCCAGGTCTGCAGGACGATATGCCGTACATGAGCCGCGGTGCCGGCCACCACGTCGCTCCGGCCGACCACGGCTTGTCCTGAACCGCCGTCGATGTGCTGTTCGACGAAAGTGGCCTCCGCCCCCGCGCCGACACGGAAGAGGATGCGCGGCAGGACCGCCGTACCCCGGGCATGGATCCGGATCACCACCGGGCCGGCAAGAACGGTCCCGGCGGCGACGTCCACCTGAAGGCCGACATTCCAGGCAGCCGCGTTCAGATGACGGAAGAGAGCCGACGGCGCATCATGTTCATCCAGGGTACCGGCGGCCATGGCCCCGTCAAGCGGTCCCACGGTCAACTGGCCGTCGGCCAGTCCGGTGCCCAGCTGAACCACCGGATTACTGCCGGGCCACAGGTCCACCGTGGCGGCGGCATCCTGGACCGGTGGCAATTCTTCCGGGACCACGCCGGAGCCCGTCAGGGCGGCCGTCGAAAGGTCGGCGGGCATCAGTTTTTCGGGATTGGTGAAACGCCAAAGGTGCTGCACCCGATCCGGGAGACCGGCTTCCATATACCTGGTCCGGGCTTCAACGCGCGCCTGCCGCGCTGTTTCCACCTGTTGCAGACGATCGCACAGGGCAGTCAGGTCATCACCGGTCAGGGTCGGCCGTGGATCGGCCAATGTCGTATCGGTCGTTGAATCAGCCAACGGATCCCTCCATTTCCAGTTCGATCAGGCGGTTCAATTCGACCGCGTATTCCATGGGCAGTTCCTTGACGAACGGTTCGATGAAACCGTTGACGATCATCATGCGGGCCTTGTCCTCGTCCAGCCCCCGGCTTTGCAGATAGAAAAGCTGCTCCTCGGCGACCTTGGAGACCCGGGCCTCGTGTTCCACCCGCACGTCTTCTTCGGCGACGTCCATGGTGGGATAGGTGTCGCTGCGGGCATTTTCACCGATAAGCAGGGCGTCGCATTCAACGTTGGTTTTGCAACCATGGGCGCCGCGGGCAATCTTGACCATACCCCGGTAGCTCGAACGCCCGTCGTCCTTGCTGATGGATTTCGAAACGATGCGGCTGGTGGTATTCGGCGCGGCGTGGATCATCTTGGCGCCGGCGTCCTGATGCTGGCCGTGGCCCGCAAACGCGATCGACAGGACCTCACCGTGGGCACGCTCACCCTTCAGGACGATGGCGGGGTACTTCATGGTGAGTTTGGAACCGATGTTGCCGTCCACCCACTCGACCAGGGCGTCTTCATGGGCGTGGGCCCGTTTGGTCACGAGGTTGAAGACGTTGGTCGACCAGTTCTGGATGGTGGTGTAACGGATATGCGCTCCCTTGAGCGCGATCAGTTCCACGACCGCCGAATGCAGCGAGTCGGAAGAATAGGTCGGAGCGGTGCAGCCTTCGATGTAGTGGACGCTGCTGCCTTCGTCGGCGATGATCAGGGTCCGTTCGAACTGGCCCATGTTTTCGGCATTGATGCGGAAATAGGCCTGCAGGGGGATATCCACCTTCACGCCCTTGGGAATGTAGATGAACGAACCGCCGGACCAGGCCGCCGTATTCAAGGCGGAAAACTTGTTGTCACGCGTGGGAATGATCTTCCCGAAAAACTTTTTCACGATGTCCGGGTGCTTCCGCAGACCTGAGTCCATGTCCATGAACAGCACGCCGAGTTTTTCAAGGTCCTCGCGGATGGAGTGGTAGACCACTTCGGATTCGTACTGGGCCGTCACCCCGCCCAGGAACTTTTGCTCCGCCTCGGGAATTCCCAGGCGATCAAAGGTCTTCTTGATGTTTTCCGGCACATCGTCCCAGTCGCGGGCCTGCTCGCCCTTGGGTTTGATGTAGTAGTGGATATTGTCGAAATCGATCTCCGCCAGCAGATCCGAATTCCCCCAGGTGGGCATGGGCTTCTCGAAAAAGATGTCCAGTGCCTGGTGGCGCATCTCACGCATCCATTCCGGCTCGTTCTTCTTGCGGGAAATCATCTCCACCACTTCGTGGTTGATGCCCTTGGGCGCCTTCAGGAAATAATCCTCGGGGTCATGGAACCCGTATTTTTCCGTGTAGTCCTGGTTGATGCCGGCGACGTTCTGTTTGGTGCTCATGACGCTCCCCCGGATCCCGCGGCACTGGACTCCAGCAACCAGTCATAACCCCTGGTTTCCAGTTCATGGGGAAGTTCGGATCCTCCGGTACGGACGATCCTGCCCTCCATGAACACATGGACGATGTCAGGCTTTACATAGTCGAGGATCCGCTGGTAATGGGTCACCATCAGCATGCCGTTCTCCGAACCGGTCGCCTGGTTGATTCCCGCGGACACCACTTTGAGGGCATCGATATCCAGCCCGCTGTCCGTTTCGTCCAGCAGTGAGAAGACGGGTTTGAGCATGAGCATCTGCAGGATTTCCAGGCGTTTCTTTTCACCGCCGGAGAAGCCGTCGTTCAGGTAACGCGAAATGAAGCTGCGGTCGATGCCGAGCTCTTCGAAGGCGCTCACCATCTCCTTGCGGAATTCCCGCACGGGGATCTCGGTGCCCCGCCGGGCGGCCAGGGACGCGCGCAGGAAGTTCGCCACCGAAACACCGGGCACGGCAACGGGGTACTGAAAACTCAGAAACAAACCCTTGCGGGCCCGTTCATGGGGTTGAAGTTCATCGATACGCTCACCGGCAAGCCAGATTTCGCCGGAAACCTCGTAACCGGGGTGTCCCATCAGGGCAGCGGCCAGAGTCGATTTGCCCGACCCGTTCGGCCCCATCAGGGCATGCTTTTCACCCTTGCGAACGGTCAGATCGACACCTTTGACCAGTTCCTTGGTCTCGCCCTTGTCCTGCACCGAAACTTTCAGGTTACGACAGGCAAAAACGATATCCTTGTTGTCCAAAGCGGAGTTACTCAATTCCCTACCCCTTGAAGGCTGACTCGGCAACCGGAATCAGGCTGTTTTAACAAGACTGAATGACTATTGTTTACGACTAGAAGATAAATACAATACACTTTTTGTCAATATTTATTGATGACCCTGTAAACATCAATGCACAAGGGGTTTCCAGCCTTTCAAACATCCAGCATCAAGAGCCGATGTTCCATGTCCTTCAAGGGCATCAGATCCCCGCGCCTGCTGGCCACAACCACCCCTCGCCGATAGACATCCGCCGCGTCGGCGGGTTTGTCCAGCGACTCAAGGACCTTACCGTAGGCCGCGTACACCGCACTGTTGTCGCCCTGCACACGCAGGGCATTGCCCAGGCACTCGGCGGCCCGGCCGTAATCCTGGAGATCCGCCAGGGCGTTACCCATGCCCATCAGGGCCAGGGGATCCTCCGGGTCGATCTCCAGAACCGCGGAGAACATTTCGATTTTTCGCCGGGCTTCATCCCTGCGCGCCGCGGTTGCCGCCTCCTCCAGAGCCCGGGCTTCGATGGGATCACCGGCCTCGGCAAATCTCTTGAGGGTCGCCTGGGCTTTTTGGCGTTCGGCTTCGTCCCTGTCGCCGATTTTCATGTAGAACAGGGACAGATTGGTATGAACCATGGGCTCGTTCGGGGCCACTTCCTCGAGGCGGCGGAAAATATCGATGGCCTGGATATACCGTTCGGCACGTCCCAGGATAACCCCCAGGGCCTCGTAGGCGTCCTGCAAACCGGGATCCAGGCGAAGGGCCTCTTCCAGCAGAACCACCGCCTCTTCGTCGCGGCCTCCGCTGAAAAGGTGGATGGCGTGCTCATGCAGATGGCGGGCTTTTTCACGCGCGTCACCCGCCCTGAAAAAGGGCGGGAGAACCACTTCGGCGGTCACCGGTCCGCCGTCGGTCTGCATGTCCAGAAGGGTGCCCGGAGTCCGGTGATTCCTGTCGATGAAAGCCAGGGCGACACATCGGTCCATCGTTACGGACCAGGCGGCCGTACCCCAGGTGCCGATCTTTTTTCCGGCAAAAACCAAATCCTGTCCGGGAGGGGGAATATCAGACGGCAGGGAAAAGTCTCCCCCACTGAAAACCAGTCCCCGCAGAGCGGTCGGCACCGAACCGTAGGTCCTGATCCGGGCCACGACTTCCTGTCCCGGGAAACACCCCTTGGAGGAACTGACCACCTGCTGCTCCAGGCCGGTCCTGGGCAGAAGCACTTTTCCCGGCTCCAGGTCCCGGCCCCCGGCGGGCCAGCCGGCCTCCACCGTCAACCACCGCCAGGCCGTCAGTGAATCCGGCTCCGTATCGAGGAGAGCCATGCCCTCCTTACGGGCGACACGCAGCAACCGGTCCGCAAAATCACCATCGGCTGAACCGGCGCTCCAGAGAAGCAACCGTCCCGGATCGCCGGTAAAGGAACGGGACAACACCAGGAGATCAGCCGGTCGGCCGCCATTCCCTTCATCGGCCCGGGGACTTACGGGTACCTGAAGCGAATATTCCTGAAGCTCCACCGGTTGGGAATTTCCCACCACGCCATCCACGAAGGGGATCACGCCGGGGCCCTGGACAAGAACCGCTTCGAACTGGGTGGATACGTCTTCAAGAAGGACTTCTTCACCGATCAGGGTGGAAGCCAGGTCATCACGCAGGTATTCCAGATCGGACCGGGGAGCCAGTAGAAAAAATGATGGAAACGGCTGGCCCAGATCCGGCAGTCGGTGCAGGCTGAAGTAGCCCACCAGTTCGCCTCGTCCGGTCAGTTTCGCGGATAGCTGGCCCTGTCCGGGGGTCAGTGCTGCAACATCGCTGGTCAGACGGGCCTGAAGAAAAGCGGCACTGTCCGGCCCGGTGACCAGGACCAACCCCAGTTCGGGCGCGCCGTCCCACCGTGAAACCAGGCCCCGTTCACGGGCCCGGCGGCAAAGGCCGACCGCGTCCGCCGACATCAGACAGCGAAGCTTTCGCCGCAACCGCAGGTATTGCTGGCATTGGGGTTGCTGAACTGGAAGCCCCGGCCGCTCAAACCTTTCTGGAAATCGAGGACGATTCCACGCAGGTAAATGATGCTCTTGCGGTCCAGGTACACTTCAAACCCATCCTGGGGGATAACCACGTCCCCCTCCTGGAACGAATCGAACGCGACCTTGTAGACCAGGCCCGAACAACCGCCTCCGGAGACACCGAGACGCAGGCCCTGCCCACGGTTTTCCTCTTCCTCCAGGAGCCTTTTCACTTCCACGCGGGCGTCTTCGGTGAGGGATATCGGCGCCTCGACAGCATCCGGAGCCGCCGGTTTTACGGCAACCGGTTCTGTTTTCTGGACCACCGGGGTCGGTGGAGCCGACTGTCCCACGCCACGATAGTAGTTCCCCAACGGGACAACTTCGCTGATTTCGGTAACCGGCAGCAATAGCTTGTCGTGTTTTTTCCAGACCCCGAATTTGGCGGCTTTCTCCAGGTATTGCTCGTTGGTCCGGTCATCCTGTCCTTCACGGTGTTCATCGGCGTCGAGCAACAAAAGGCGCTGCTCATCCATTTCGTGACATCGCCCCACGTAGACCGTGTCCCCCGCGAACGCCACCACAGTGACGCCGTGAAGTTCACCCATATTGTCGTGAAAGGTGCCCATTATTTCTCCTTGGCCGGGGCCCGTTTGATCAGTTGCAGTGGACGCCAAAAGCCTCGGCCAGATTGGCGGCGACGGCTTCGGCCTCAAGGCCTTCGATCATGTGGCGGGGAACAAAATGAACCAGTTCTCCATCCTTCATCAGGGCCAGGGAAGGACTGCTCGGCGGAACGTCACCGATGAGTTCGCGGGCGCGGGTGGTGGCCTCGAGATCCTGCCCGGCAAAAACCGTGGCCACCCGGTTGGGCCGTTGGTCGTGGTTCAAGGCCAGGCGCACGGCGGGCCGGGCGCTGCCCGCCGCGCAACCGCACACCGAATTGACCAGCAACAGGGATGTCCCATCGCCGGCCTTGAAAAAGTCTTCGACTTCGGCGACGGTGCGCAACTCCTGCACACCCATCTCGACAAGTTCAGCCCTCATGGGGGCCACCATCTGTTCCGGATAAGGCATCTGGGGTTCTCCCTTTTGAAATTTATTTCCAGGCCATCCCCCTGGGAGGATGACTTTTTTACCCGATGGGGTTTTCTACTCTCAATATTAATAGTTTACCTTTAATGTCAAGTATATGCCGAATAATTTTTCCCGGGAAAGAGTACTTAATTGGTCAGTTTTTCCCATTCCCGGAAGTCCTCGTGCTATAATGTCCTTTGGGGAGTGTAATTCTATTGGAGGGTTTTTCAATTCCATGTATTCAAAGGCCAAATACCGGCTTATTCCACTGTTGATCGTGGCACTTGTCGCGACGGATGCTTCCGCCCTCGTCTGGGACCATCTTTCCAGTGATACGGGAGGTCTCCCGGACCCCGGCCCCGGTGATCAGCAGACCGGGTGCCATGTCCTGGACATCGACCACGACGGATTGAACGATTTTGTCATCGCCGAACGGACACTTTCCCCGTCCATCGTCTGGTACCGGCGCACCGCCTCCGGTTGGGACCGCTATGTCATAGAGGACCAGGTCATGCCGATGGATGCCGGCGGGCATTTCACGGACATCGACGGCGACGGTGATCTGGATATTTCCTTCGGCGGAGGATTCGACAGCAATGAGATATGGTGGTGGGCCAACCCGGCACCCGTATTCCATCCGGACTCGACCTGGACACGGCGCATCATTAAAAATTCGGGAGCCAACAAGCACCACGACCAGTTGTTCGGTGATTTCGACCAGGACGGCCGGGAAGAACTCGTGTTCTGGAACCAACTGGCCGGCGGCAAGCTGATGCTGGCCGAGATTCCGGCCGATCCGCTTCTTCCGGATCCCTGGGCCTTCGCCCCCATTTTTACGGGGGACGCGAATTCCGAAGGTCTGTTTGCAGGTGACATCGACCTGGACGGCCATCCCGATATCGTCGGAGCCGGTTACTGGCATGAGTATGACGGTTCCGGTGGTTTCATTGCCCACCCCATCGCGCCTCACATGGCTTTTTCCCGCACGGCCGTGGGACAGCTGATCCCCGGTGGCAGACCCGAGGTGGTCTTCTGCCCCGGCGACAGCGATGGTCCGTTGGCCTGGTACGAATGGGTGGACGGAGCCTGGGTCGAAACCATTATTTTGCCACTGGTGGACCATGGCCATTCACTCCAGGTCGCCGACCTCGACGCCGACGGCCTCCAGGATATTTTTGTCGCCGAGATGCATACTCCGGGACCCGGCAGCGCGGCGCAGGTCCGGGTTTTATACGGTGATGGGACGGGAAATTTCGTCACCGAAACCGTGGCCACCGGGTTGGGTACACACGAGGGCCGCATCGCGGATCTGGATGGCGACGGCGACCTCGATATTCTCGGCAAACCGTTTACCGCCGGAACGCCGAACCTCAACATCTGGCTGCAGGAAGGAACTCCAGCCGCCCTGTGGAATTTCAGCGGCCAGGTCCTGGATCCCTCCCCCCATCCCGAACCGACGGGCCGGATCGACGATCTGCAGGTGGCCGACATCGACGGCGATTCCTGGCCCGATCTGTGGCTGCCCGGCAGCGCAGGCCAGGAATCCCTCTATCAGATGCATTGGTACAAGGGCCCCTACTGGCAGCGCTTCGCCATCAATCAGGGAAACTTCGGACCTGGCGCCTGGTGCGACCTGGACGGGGACGGCGATCTGGATCTCGCCGTCGAGCGCGCGTCCGCGACTCCTACGGTGGTGTGGCTGGAAAACACCGGCGATCCCACGCAGCCCGATTGGCCGGAACATGTCATCCAGACGGGGTTGTCGGGCATCCCCACCGAAATACTTGCCTCTGACCTGAACCGGGATGGACGGGTCGATCTTTTTGTACTCTGCGGCGACCTCGAAGCCTGCTCCCTTCTCGCTCCATCGGATCCTGCCGACCCCTGGACCCTCGTGGGACTGGGGTCGTCCCCCGCTTTCCGTTCGGGCCTGGCGGTGGATGATATCGATCGCGACGGAGACCCTGACCTTCTTTGGGGCAACGGCTGGCTGGAAAACCCGGACGACCTTCTGATGACACCCTGGCCCGATCACGCCGCAGCGGTGAACTGGCCCGCTGAAAACCGTGCCCTGTTGAAAGACATGAATGGGGATGGACGGCCCGATGCCATCCTGGCCTCGACCGCCGGCATTGAAGGTGTGGCCTGGTTCGCCTCCCCGGTCGATCCCGCCTCCGGTTCCTGGTCACGGACGACCATAGGCGAAACAGATTTCACGGGGATTGCCAGTCTGCAGGCCGGCGACTTTGACGCGGACGGGGATGTGGATATCTTCGCCGCCGAAAATCGAGCCGGGGATGATCCCGACAAGATGGTCATCTTCGAAAACAGCGGCGGAACCGGGTCGGTCTGGCTGGAAATTCCCGGACCCGCCACCGGATCCCACCGGGCCCGGGTGGCCGATCTGGACAGGGACGGCGATCTGGACATCGCCGGAAAAAACCATGATGGTGCTGGCGGTCCCCTGAAGCTGGAACTGTGGGAAAACAATCTCAATCCCCAACTGGAACTGGATCAATGGGTGCGCCACGTGATCGATCCCGCCCGACCCTGGCGCGCCGTCTTCGTCACCACCGGTGATATCGACCGGGACGGATTCGAAGATGTGATCAATGGAGCCTGGTGGTACCGCAACCCCGGGGTCCCCGACGGCGACTGGGCCCGGTTCGACCTGGGGCTTCCCCTGCGGAACATGTGCGCCGTGGCGGACTTCGACCGGGACGGGGATCTCGACGTGCTGGGAACCCAGGGCATTCCCTGGGACCACAGTTCCCAGTTTGTCTGGAACCGAAACGACGGCGCCGGGAACTTCACCGTCCTGGAGAACATACCCGATGGCAGCGGTTCCTTTTTGCAGGGCACCGCCACTACTGTTTACAACGTCGACCGGAACCTTTCTTTCAACCCCGCTGAAGTGGCCCTGTCCTGGGAAAACGGCGGCGGCGGCATCCAGATGCTGACCATTCCCGAAGATCCTTCGACCGTTCCCTGGACCTGGCGGATTATTTCCGCCACCACCCAGTTCGAGGGTATCCATGCCGCCGACCTGGACCGGGACGGTGACAAGGACATACTGCTGGGCAATATTTGGCTGCGAAACGACAGCCCGGACTGGACGACTTTCATCATCGAAGACACCACCGAGGAGCCGGACAGGGTGCTGCTGGTCGATCTCAACCGGGACGGCCGTCTTGACGCCCTGGTGGGCTTCGAGGAATGGCCGGACGAACTGGTCTGGTACGAACAACCCGCCGATCCCACGGGGACCTGGCCACGCCACGACATCGCCACGCTTTTCGGACCCATGAGCATCGATGTCGCCGACCTGGACAAGGACGGCGATCTCGACATCGTCGTCGGAGAACACAACCTGCCCGATCCCACCGCGAGTTCGGTCTATGTCTACGAAAACATATCCGATGGAATCATCTGGCAGCCCCACCTGATATACACGGGCGACGAACATCACATGGGAACCCAGTTGCTGGATGCGGACAACGACGGCGATCTGGACATCGTGTCCTTCGGGTGGGACCACTCCGAAGTGGTTCTCTACGAAAACCTGGCCACTCCGGGCGGGGCCGGTTTGCCCCTGTCGCCGGGCGTGACCATGACCCCGCCCGGCGGGCAATTTTCCTGCCCCGCGGAAGTCACCCTCACGACCGAGGGCGCCGCAGGCATCAGGTTCACCCTGGATGGAAGCACACCGACCGAATTGTCCCCCCTCTTTACCATCCCGGTCGCCCTGGACACTACTGTTGTCCTGCGCGCCCGGGCCTTCGCTTCGGGTTTTCGGCCCGGACCCGTGGCCGAGGCCCAGTACTTCTTTTTCCCCGACCCGGTTCCGCCCCGGGTGGCCCGGGTGGTATCGTCGGGTGTCCCTGACCACCTCATCGTCCATTTTACCGAGCCCGTTGATTCGGTGACCGCGTCCCTTCCCGCCAACTATGTCATTGCGCCGGAAGTGGCAGTTCTCGAAGCCGTCAGCGGACCCGATCCCGCCACCGTGGAACTGACCACCTCCGGCCTGGTCCCGGACGCCGAATACAACCTGTCGGTGACCGGTTTGTCGGACCTGGCCTGCCCTCCCAACGACCTGGCTCCGGGACAGGAATCCTCCTTCACCTACACACCCTGGATCCGAACCAACGAAGGTGTGATCGCCTTTTACGATTTTGACGAGGGCGGCGGATCCACCGTTCACGACCGGTCCGGCATTTTTCCGCTGCTGGACCTGACCATCGCCGACCCCGGGGCCGTCGTATGGTCCACCGGACGGCTGGACGTCATTTCCGAAACGATCATCGAATCGTCCGGGCCGGCGGGAAAAATCAACTCGTCCTGTCGGGCGGCAGGGGAAATCACTATTGAGACCTGGATATCGCCGGGGGACCTAACCCTCAATGGTCCCGCGCGCATCGTGACCGTTTCCGGTGACCAGTTTGCCAGGAATTTCACCCTGGGCCAGGGCGTCTACAACCAGGCGGGCGACCAGATCGACGCACGCCTGACTCTTTCCACCACCTCCACCAACGGCCAGCCCTCCCTGGTCACCGGCGCGGGAACCTTGCCCCCTTCCCTCACCCATGTGGTCTACACCCGGGACAGCGCGGGAAGCGCCCGCATCTTCATTGACGGACAGCTCATTACGGAGGAGCCCCGCGAAGGCGTCATGTCCAATTGGGTCACGACCTACCCCTTGGCCCTCGCCAATGAAGTGGGGTCGCCCGGTGCCCGGTTCTGGCTGGGCGGTTTCCACCTGCTGGCCATTTACGACCGGGCCCTGTCCCCGGATACCGTGTTCCGGAATTACAACGCCGGTGTTCCCGAACCGGCGGTGTCACAGGCCGGGCCCCCGAAGGCCCTCCCGTTCAGCCTGCATGACAACGTCCCCAACCCGTTCAACCCCGTCACCCGAATCAGCTTCGACCTTGCGACCCCGCGGACGGTGGACCTTGCCGTGTTCGACGTGGCGGGACGCCGGGTCCGGCAACTTCTGACCGCCGCCGCCTACCCGGCCGGGCGTCATACCGAGATCTGGGACGGGAAGGACAACCATGGCCGCACAGTAGGTGCCGGAGTCTATTTCTACCGGATCATGGCCGGTCCCCACGTGGTGACGAAAAAGATGCTGCTGCTGAAATAGGGTTCCCCTTGCGGGATCTCCTTGTGATAGGATCGGTTCCCGACCTTGAAATACCCGTTCATCACTTGGAGATTGATATGCTGATTCGCCGATCCCGACTCATTGCCTTGGCCTGTCTATTGGTTTGCGGCCTGTTGCCCGGCATCATCCTGGCCCAGGCTGCAGAGGAAGAAACGGCCGGCTACCAGGGGAACCCCCACATTTTCGGAGCCGCTTTTACGGTGAATCATCCTTTCGAAAGCTTCGGGGAACAACACAGCACCGGCTATGGGATCAGTGCGATCATGGATTATCCTTTTATCCCCCTGCTCGATTTTACGGCAACTATTGGCTGGAACCACTTTGCAGGAGCCAACGACGGGGCCGATGTCGACGTCTGGGAATTCGCCGGCGGCATGAGGTTCGTGATGGGCGTATTTTTCATGAGCGGCGAAGTCGGCTATTACACCGAAGTCGACGACACCAGCTTTGTCCCGGGAATGGGCCTGCGATTCGACCGGCTGGAGTTTGGCCTGCGGGTCAAAGCGGTCACCGGCGGCAGTTGGACAGGGTTCAGAATCGGTTATTATTTCTGACCTGACAGGTTTATTCAAAGGCGGAACCATGGCGGATTCGAATACAGGCAACCCGGACACGACAAGGCTTCTGCCCGAGGCGACTTTTACCGCGGTCGTTTCCGGACGTGAGATATCCCTGAGAGAGACGGGCATTCCCCTGGTCCTGATTTTCCACGCCCAGGACACGGCCCGGGACGCCCTGGAGGTGAACCTGGCCGTCCGCGGTGTCCACCCCGATCCCGCCGAGGTGATGGTAGCTTCGGTGATCGACCTGCGCTCCTTTCCCTCCATGTTTCGGGGAATGGTGAAATCGGAACTCGAAAAAGCCTATCACAACGCGGCCGACCGTTTGCCCGAGGGGGTCGACCCGGCCGACCACGTGGTTCTGTTGCCCGACTGGGACGGATCCGTATTCGATTCGGTGGGCATTAAAAATGCCAACGACCAGGCCGCCGTGGTCGTGGCCGACCGGCAGGGGATGGTACTGTGTCAGGCTCAGGAAAACGACCTCGGCGCCCAGGCGTTGGACGCCCTGCGGAACATTTGACCCAGTCCCCTACCAGACGGAACACCCAGCCCGAAGAGGTCCTCCATGCCGGGATTCCCGGACCTGAACGACCGCGCCGTATCGCTGCGGCGCTACCCGCCCAGCCGCGACCAATCCCTGCGGGCCTGGGATGCGGCGGACGAATATATCCTGCGCCATCTCGCTTCGAACACCCAGGCGCCGGTGGCCGGCAGAACCTTGGTGGTAAACGATTCCTTCGGGGCCCTCGCCGTGGCTCTGGCCGACAGCCCGCTCACCTGGTGGAACGACTCCTTTCTCGCCGGCAAGGCCCTGGCCCAAAACATGGCGGCCAATGGCCGTCAGGAGGCGGGGATCACCGTTGTTTCGGCAGACGAAACGCCACCCGGTCAATTCGAGTCGATTATCATTAAAATACCAAAATCCATTGATTTATTTGAAGATATGCTTCTCCGGTTGAGACCCACGCTTCATTCCGGAACGGAGTTGATCGCCGGTGGCATGATCAAACACACCCCGGCAAGGGCCTACCGTCTGCTGGAAAAAATCATCGGCCCCACGCGAACGGGGCTCGGCTGGAAAAAGGCCCGCCTGGCCTTTGCCGAATTCGATCCGGACAAGGATCTTCCTCCCCGGGCCGAAGCTCTGGTGTACGGCCTGCCGGACTTGGATCTCACCCTCACCAACCGGCCCGGCGTTTTTGCCCGCAAGGGCCTGGACCCCGGGACCAGACTGCTGGTCGCCCATCTCCCGGCGATCGACCTGCCGTTGCGCGTGGCGGACCTTGGGTGCGGTAACGGAATCCTGGCCCTGGCCGTTGCCCGGCAGTGTCCGGAGGCATCGATTTTGGCTGTCGATGAATCGTATCTGGCGGTGGCCAGCGCCCGTGAGAACAAACAGCGCGCCGGGCTGTCCGGAAGGGATTTCCAGTTCGAGGTCGGTGACGGATTGGAGGAAACGGAAGCCGGCAGTCTTGACCTGGTGGTTTGCAACCCACCCTTCCATCAGGCGCAGGCGGTCGGCGACCACCTCGCCTGGCGGATGTTCGAGCAGGCCAAAAGGGCGTTGAAACCGGGGGGCGAACTGCGGATGGTCGGTAACCGCCATCTGGGTTATCACGTGAAGCTCAAGCGGATGTTCGGGAACTGCGGCGTCCTGGCATCCGACCGGAAATTCGTGGTCCTCAGCTCCCGCCGCTGACCCCTTCTACCGGTAGATGGATTTGACATCCCCCCACTTCCGGTCCTCTTCAACGGTATAATCCCCAAAGAAAAACACCGGTAGATCGTGACTGCCGGATACCGGCAGGACATCGACAATGAGGCCCTCGGAAGAACTCAGGTCCAGGTACGCCATCTTGTTGGGATGGCTCGAAGGACTGGCCGGCTGCAGCAAATATCCTTCGGGATTGTTTCCCAGGGTCAGCACGGTCAGGGTCGCGAGAGTGGTTCCATTGCCGGAGGTCACCGGCAGACCCTGCCCGTAACCGACCATCAGGTTGTCGGCGGTGCCATTGATGTTGACGGCAACCAAGGGAAAATTCACCCCCAACAGGAGATCACCGGCGGCGGGCAGAATGGAACATTCGAAACCACCGATCATCTGGACCCCGCCATTGTCACTGACCGGATTGATGACCACCAGGTAGAGAACCTGCTGGCTATTCGGAGAGATTTCGATTTCGTCGATGGTGGCGGCCTGGTCGTAATACAGGCCAAAAAGGTTTTCACTGAGGGCCGACACGGAATCGACGGGCAGGGCGCATACGGCCAGCATGGCCGACAAAGCGAGGAATGTCTTCATAACATTATCTCCACATTCCGGGGAAACGGGCAAACTCCTGACTGATACTCACCTGATGTGAAGCGGCTGGGCTTTGCCGCGAACCGGAACCCCGTCCCTGACGTTCCTTGATGTGGTTTCAATGAGCCTGGTTTGATTATAGGGAAATGCCCGGCCCGGGACAACTTATCGAATGTTGCCGGAGCCCGGTGATTGGGTCCTGACCGGCCTGAACCCCTGCTTGGGGCCAAAATAATCCAACCCGCTGCCATCGGTTCCCTGGGGCAGACGAAAGGCCGACCTGGAAAAATAGGGTGGCCGGGACCAGGCGCCGCTGCGGACGACAAAATTAATAGCGCGGGTGCCGCCCAAGGGATCGGTCACCGGATCGGCATCGAACCTGTACCAGTAGCCCTGGACCCATTCCAGCATCGACCCGTGCATGTCGTACAGGCCCCAGCCGTTGGGAATCAGCTGCGCAACGGGATGGGACCATGATCCGGAGTTGCCCCGGTACCAGCCGATTTCCTCCAGGACAGGGTCGTAGTCCCCATAGGGTTCGGTGATCTCCCCGTTGGCGAAGCCGGTCGTCGTACCCGCGCGGCAGGCGTATTCCCATTCGGCTTCGGTGGGGAGCCGGTACCCGGCCGCGCCATAGGGATCGCCACCGTTGCAGGTCCAGTCGGAGTGGTCGTAAGCCCGGGGCAGGCCCTCTTTCATACTCAACCAGTCACAGTAGGCCGCCGCCCCGTACCAGGTCATGTTGCCCGCCGGGTTGTCGGGATTCACACCGGCCCCGCCGTCCACCAGTCTCAGTTTGCCACCGATAAACCGGATCTCGCAAATAAGGATGCAGCTGAAATCCATGAGCTTGGTCGATGCTCCATCGAGTTTTGTCCAAAGAGACGATTCATCTGCCTGGGCATACCCCTGGCCCAGCGCCCAGTTGGCCAGGTCGACGTATTGCTGGTTGGTGACCTCGGTGGCCTGCATCAGAATGGACCGGGTCAGGGTGACCTCATGCTGCGGGTACTCGGTGCACAATTCACAATCGCTGCCCGGCTCGCTTTCGGGAGCGCCCATCAGGAAGGTGCCCGCGGGAATATCGACGAAGGTATCCCAGATCGGGGGAACTTCACGGTACTCACCGGTGAAAGTGGTGGTTTCATGGGCGGTCACATCGCCGACCGAGGGATTGGGCAGGGGGTCGAGCCAGCCTTCAACCGAATTCCAGAAAACGAAATAGGTGCCGGTGGTCATGTTTCCAAGAGTATCAGGGCCCGATCCGCGCATCTGGTATCCCCCGGGATCCGTCAAAGTCCAGGAAGCCTGCAGGGTGTCGGGCGCCATGGCGATGACCAGTGTGCCTCCGGATTGGGGGGCCTCCGGGTCGTCGCCGCAGCCGGCCACAACCACCATCAGACAGGCACAAATACCGATAAAAACGGCAAGTTGGATTGGGAACCGATAATTCAGGGCGGGCGGGTTCACTGTTCTCCAAGGGTTTGTGAATCATTTCTACTTTGTTAAGGATAACAAATTGGGGCCGGGCTGGGAAAATCTTTGCTCTGAAATTGGCTTTCACCGATATTCTTGTGCCTATATGATGCCTTCGGACGCCATCATGTTGCTCATGAACCATTGCCGACAACCCAAATGTACCGGTGCCGGCCTATTTCCTGATTCCAATTTCCTTTGGGAGAAATTCTGATGTCTCGCTACAAATACCAGGTCCTGGCGATTACCCTGACCCTGCTGGCCCTGACCACCGGCTTTGCGGCCGCTCAGGAAGATGCCTGGGCTCCTCCCCCGCCGTCCGACATTGAAAAGGACTGGATCCGACTTTCGTCGGGGGAATGGCTGTGGGGAACCATCGATCTGATGCGGGACGAATCCCTCGAGTTTGACAGCGAGGAAATGGACGAGGTCACCATCGACTGGGAGGACGTAGTTGAAATCCGTTCCGCGCGTCTGATGACCTACGTAAGACTCGACGGCTCCGTGGTGACCGGCACCTCGACCATGAAGGGCGAAACGGTCCTGGTCGAGACCGCGGGGGGTGTCATCGAAATCCCCCGCATCCAGATCGCATCGATCCTGGAAGGGAAACCGACCGAACTGAATTTCTGGTCGGCAAAAGTCGGCGCAGACCTGAAGACCCGCACCGGCAATACCAACCAGTCGGATTTCGGGGCCAGGATCTTCATCAAGAGGGAGGCGGCCCGCTCCCGTATCGACGTTAAATACCAGGGGAACTTCAGCAAGACCAACGACGAGGAAAATGTCAGGAACAATCGCGGCAACATCGAATGGAAAGTTTTCCTCACCAGGAAATTCTTCGTCTCTCCCGTCAAACTGGAATATTTCTATGACAAGTTCCAGAACATCGACAGGCGGATCACCGCCGGTGTGGGTATTGGTTATTATATCAGCCGCAGCAGCAAGGCTGACTGGTTCGTCGAGTTGGGCGGATCATACCAGGATACCCGGTGGCGGTCCGTCGAACCGGGCAAGGACCTGGAGGAATCCAATGGATCGGTGCCCTTCCGCACCACCCTGGAAACCGACATTACCAAAAAAACGGAATTGACCGCCGAGTACGGAGTCCAACTCGGTGTCGGCCATGAAGCCAACACCATTCATCACACCTTCATCATGTTCGAGATAGATGTCTGGGGGGATATTGATTTCGACATGTCCCTCACCTGGGACCACGTGACCCGGCCCAAGACCAATGCCGAGGGCATCACGCCTCTGAAAGACGATGTGGCTACGTATTTCGGGTTATCCATCGACTTCTGACCGGTTAGGAAACAAACGTGACAAGACCCCGCAAAACCCGTGCATTCGCAGCCGGATTGTCCGGCGCCCTCGGAGTGCTCCTGATTCTCGGCGGCAGCCTTCTGACCATGGGTCAGAAGGCTGTTTTCGATTCCGACTATTTCGCCGCCCACGTGGCTGAAAGCCTCGGGGACGAACGGGTGGCCTCGTATGTGGGAGAGATCGTGACCGACGCGGTGGTGGAGGAAAACCAGGACCTGATCCTGGTGCGGCCCCTGATCAGTACCACCGCCCGGGCCATTGTCGCTTCGACACCTTTCCGGGCTGTAGTCGCAAGGAGCGTGAAAAGAAGTCACCAGCTTTTGTCGACCGAAGGCGGTCACGAGGTCCTGCTTTCAGTTTCCGATTTTGGAGTAATCCTGAGCAATGCCCTGGCCGGCCAACCCGAAATCGCCGAAAAAATCCCACTGAACGCCGTGGCCGTCCTGGGGCACGTGCAGGATGGCGGCCTAGTCGAAATCTCCGGCCAGGTTGTCCGTTTGGGACAGTCGGTTCCCATCCATCCGCGCCTGGTTTTCTGGCTGGGCATGGTCCTGCTGGTCGGAGCGACCTTCCTGGCCCGCGACCACCACCTGGCTCTCCTGCGTTCCGGTTTGGCCATCACCGTCATCGCGGCGATCATCCTGTTCATCGTGAAACTCGGAGAATTGATCCTGGAGCGCATTCCCGCGGATCCCGGGCTGGGCGGCGCCATGGCCGGAGTGTGGGCAACCTTCATGGGCGGTTTCTGGCCAATCCTCCTGGTTCTGGGTGGTTTGGGTCTGTTGATGTCCGCCGCGGCCACCGCCTTCCTGGAAGTGATGAAACTGGATCCCATCGCCGATGGGGTTCGCAAGTTGCTGATTGACCCTTCCGACCGGGCCTCGGTCCGTCTTGGCCGGGGGCTCTTCCTGGTGGCCGTCGGTGGAGCCGCGGTCCTCGAACCCGGATTGGCTTCGCGGGTTCTGGTGATGTTCGCCGGCGGTATTATGTGTTTCCTGGGGTTGCGCGAGTTGTGCCGCCTGCTGGTCGATCCCGCGGCGCGGCAGTCCAGGCAAGTGGAGGAAATGACGCCTCCCCACCACCGGACAAAAATGTTGGTACGCCGGACGGGATCAGGGCTGGCGGTTGCCGCCCTTCTGATAGCCGGAGCGATTTTCCTCACACGCCAGCCCGCTCCTTTGGCCACCGTGCCCAAAGGAGGCTGCAATGGAAGCGCCACTCTTTGCGACCGTCCCCTGGATGAAATCGTCTTCGCGGGCACGCACAACGCCATGGGCGCCGCCGATGTCCCGGGCTGGATGTTCCCCAACCACCAAGTCGGCATCCAGACCCAGCTCCGGGACGGGATCCGGGCCTTCATGCTGGATGTGATGTCCGGCGTTCCGGTGGGCAAAGTGGTGAAAACCGATATGGAAGAGGGGGAAGCCGCCCGGGCCAAACTGGAACCCTCCCTGGGAGCCGAAGGTCTGGACGCCGCCCTGCGGATCCGCGAACGGCTCATCGACGGGGATGAAAGCGAAAGGGACCTCTACCTGTGCCACGGTTTTTGTGAACTGGGATCTTCCCGCCTTATACCCGTGTTGGTCCAGTTCAGGGATTTCCTCATCCTCAATCCCGGCGAAGTCATCATCATCATTTTCGAGGACACCGTGCCCCCGTCCGCGATCGCGCGTGCCTTCGAAGAGAGCGGCCTGCTGGATCTGGTTTACCGGGGCTCCGTGCAGCCCCCCTGGCCCACGCTCGGAGAAATGGTCAGGGCCAACCAGAGGGTTCTCGTGCTGGCGGAAAACGACAGCGAAGGCGTGCCCTGGTATCACCCCGCGTTCGAAGTATGTCAGGAGACCCCCTACCATTTTTCCAGTCCCGAAGAATTCACCTGCGAACCCAACCGCGGCGGCGACTCGGGTTCCCTCATGCTGATGAACCACTGGGTCACCACTCCCCCCACTTCGCTTCCCAGCATTGCCGCCAAAGTCAACGCCCGCGACTTCCTGATGGAACGGGTTGAGGTTTTCCGGAAGGAACGGGGCGGGACGCCCAACATCATCGCGGTGGATTTCTATAAAACCGGAGATCTGGTGGAAGTCGTGCGGGAGTTGAACGGATACTGACCACGGTCCCTTGTCTGAAAAATGGCCCGCCTCCAACCGGAGACGGGCCATTTTCTTTGCAACAGGAAACCAGTTACTAGGCGTCCCTCGCCTCCAGCTTGAGCAGCTTCTCCCATTCGGAATCCACATACTGCTGGCTTGTCTCCAGGATGTGCTCGTTGCCGGGCTTGAACAGGTGCTTGAAGCGCCCCTGCTTTTTCATCCACGGAGCGATCGGTTTCCGTTCCTTGGGCTTCTGGTTGATCTTGTAGACCCCGTTCTCGACCTCGAACAGGGGCCAGAAGTTGGTCTCCACCGCTTCCTTGGAAAGATCGATGCCGATGGCCGGATCGAAATGCCAACCCACGGTGCAGGGCATCAGGATGTTCAGGAACGCGGGACCGTCGCAGGCCAGCGCCTTTTCCACCTTCATGGCCAGGTCCTTCCAGTGGAAGGGTGTGGTCTGGGCCACGTAGGGGATGTTGTGCGCGACCAGGATCTTGGTCAGGTCCTTGCGGTTCTGCTCCTTGCCCTGCTTGACCGAACCCGCGGGCGCGGTCGAGGTGTGGGCGCCCAGGGGAGTCGCGCTCGAGCGCTGGATCCCGGTGTTCATGTACGCTTCGTTGTCGTAACACACGTAGAGCATGTTGTGACCACGTTCCATGGCGCCGGACAGGGATTGCAGACCGATGTCGTAGGTACCGCCGTCACCGCCGAAGGCGATGAAGTTGATGTGGTCCCTTTCGACCGGCAGGTCGCCGTGTTTCTTCAGTGACCGGAACGCCGTTTCCACGCCGCTCATGGTGGCGGCGGAGTTCTCGAAGGCGGTGTGGATGAACGAGGTCTTCCAGGCCGTGTACGGGAAGATGGTCGTGACCACTTCCATGCACCCGGTCGCCCCGCTGACCACCGTATCGGCGCCCGCGGTCAGCATGATCTGCCTCAGGATGTTCGATCCCGTGCATCCCGCGCAGGCGCGGTGTCCCCCGGCAAGGAGGTCTTCGTGTCCTGTCAACTGTTTGAGATTGGTTGCCATGGTGATGCCTCCTTTCCTAGGACCTGA
>JAUVII010000106.1 GCA_030592845.1 Candidatus Krumholzibacteriia bacterium
CCTCAAGGGCAGCCGCGGCCGCGGCGGTATCATCGTCATTCGCCAGAGAGGCCTGCAGTGGATAATAGGCCTGCAGGACTTTTTCGAGGCCCTGACCGAAGCAGGGGCCGGGCTCAAGGGGAGCCAGGCCGTTCATGGCGTCATGATCTCCATGCCCGGCATGACCGGCCATGCCGCCCGGGGCCTCACCTTCTGGATTCATCATGCTGGTCTTGCCCTGGATCTGCAGAGCGCTGTCGATTTTGAAGTTGCCACGCGATACCACCATCTCGCCCTCGGACAGACCCGAGACCACGAAATAGACATCGCCCGCCCGCGGACCGAGAACCACGTTGCGCCCCGTGAAGACCGGATCTCCCGTTCCCGGCAACCGCACGTAGACCACAGCCCTGTTTCCAGTCAGAAGCGGTGCCGAGGCTGGAATGACCAGGGGCGGAACCGCGGTTTCCGTATCGGCGACAGGATTGCCGTAAGCGTCGACCGTCACCGAAACCCTGCCTGTGACGAGCATGCCCGGTTTCAGCAGGCCGGCGGTATTGTCCACCGCGACACGGACTTCGATAGTGCGCGTCCGCTCATCCAGGACAGGGTCGATAAAGAGGATATCACCCTCGAATTCCCGGCCGGGATAGGCCCGCGCGGAAAAGGCCACCGGCTGACCCTCGCGCAACCAGGCAATGTCCGATTCGAAAGCGTTCAGGGTCACCCAGACTCCGGAAAGGTCGGCGATGACATACAGGACACCGCCGGTCTTGACGTAGTCCCCCTGGGTCGCCTCCCGCGAGATGACCACGCCGCCGACCGGAGACCGCACGACCAGATCGTCGCTGATCCGGTCTCCATCCATGATGGCCTGGATCTGCTGCTCGTCCATTCCCCACAGCCGCAGTCTTTCGGCCGCCGACTTGAGGTTGGCCCGCGCGCCGGCCTCGGGACCGCCTGCGGATTCGGCCGCGGCCAGCGCGGCCGCCGCGGTTTGGAGTTCCGCTTGCGCCGAATACAGTTCCGGGCTGTAGATTTCCGCCAGTTTCATGCCGGGGGTAACCGTCTGGCCCGTTGCATCTACAAAAAGACGATCAAGGCGCCCTCCCACCCGCGCGGTAATCGTGCGTGTGCGGGTTTCATCCGCACTGACCTTGCCCACCAGACGAATTTCCCGGGACACGAATTCCCGGCGCACTTTTTCCGTGGCGATATCCGCCAGGGCGGCAGCCGCTTCACTCAGGGACAGGTCGCCCGGAGCCAGGTGGGTGCCCGAATCCTCCTCCAGGGGAATCAGGTCCATGGCGCAGATGGGACACTGCTGGTCATTGCTCGGAAGAATGATCTGGGGATGCATGGAACAGGTCCAGCGCTGGGGTTTGGCGCTTTCAGCCTGCACCGAATCGTGGCCGCCCGATTCCTGGTCGCCCCCCCCACCGCGCAGGATGAATCCCAAACCAAAAGCAACGATCAACAGGACCGCCACCGGCCAGTTTCGCCTCAGGATATTCCCGTTTTCATTTCTGCTCATGATTCCCTTCCCATTCCCGGTTTCCTTCATTGGTTGGCTGATCCCGCATCATGCGTCAGCAGTTCGTCGATGGGGACCCCCAACAGGGTCGCCAGATCATTCAAGGCATTGCTGCGGTCGGTAACCGCACGCAAATGGGCCAATTCGAGCCCCAACAAGGTCTTGCGGGCGGAAACCAGGTCGATGTAGGACGCCTGGCCTGACCGGTACCGGGCAGCCGTTACTTCGAGGGCCTGACGCCCGCTATCGTGCAGGACACCACCGTAGAGTTCCGCGTTGCGGACGGCTTCTCGCCAATCGTACAAAGCGCTTTCGAAGCTGGCGTTCAACTGAAGCCGGGCATCGGTGAGGTCGGCGCTGGCGGCAGCCAAATAACCTGCCGAAGTTTTCTTTTCCGCCCCCGCCTTGCCACCCCACAGGGGGATGCTGAATCCCAGGCGGGCGATCACCGGGTCCTTGCCGCTGTCGGCAACACCCTCCATCCGTGCGGGGCCGGTCATGATGTAGTCCACGCCCACGGTCAACCCCGGGTATCCGGCCTTGCCGGCCAGTTCCACTCCCTGACGGCGGCCCTCCTGTTCCAGTCGCAACGCCGACAGTTCGGGGTTGTTCTCTTTGAGGATGGTCCACAGAACCGCATCCGGGGGCAGGTCGAACCCATGACCTTCCGGAACGATGGCACTGGTCACGGGGGTCGGCTGGTTCGCATCCAAACCCGCGGCCAGGTTCAACCCCGCGGTGACGGGCTTGATCCTGTCCCGCAAACCCGCCAGGCGGACAGTCAACTGTTCCAATTCTATCTGCGCGGCCAGGACATCACCTAAGGAACCGACACCAGCTTCGTAGGAAGACCGGGTGGAAGCCTCCGCCTGTCGGGCCAGGGCCAGATTGCCGATGATGATGGCGATCTCTCCCTGCAGATATTCCAGTTCGTACCAGGTGGCCCGGACCCGATGCTGAACCTTGAACAAACGTCCACGGACGGCCGCTGCCGCGGCATCGGCCCTTTTGGCCGCGACGGTCTCCTTCAGGCCCAGGGTTCCGAACCAGGGAATGCTCTGGCTGAGGGAAAAAACCCGTTGCTGGGGACCGACCCGGGTTTCCACCGGCACAATCATTTCTCCCCAGCCGAACCTGAGATCAGGTAGGGCTCCCACACCCTCGGCGCTGTGCCGCAGGGCATCCATCCTGCCGGTCGCACCGGCCACCGCGGGATTATGTCCGGCGGCCCAGGCCAGGTAATCGGTCAGGCCGGGGTTGGCTGGAAAAGGGGGTTCATCCCCGGTAACGGCACCCGCCACCAGCGGACACAGGAAAACCACCAGGAACAACAGTGGAGTCAGGGGATTGAAATAACCCCGGGGATGGATCAGGTTTTTCACGGGCGCGCCTTTCTTGCTTGGGCTCCAAAAGGCAGGAATTATGCCCGATATTAAACCGTTGATTTTAAATAGCTTAACAAAAACATGGTCCTTAAAGACAAAATTATTGAAGAATATTCTCCAAAAAATCGTAGAATATTGTGCAAAGAAGGAGATGTGACAGTGACAACGGAAAAATCCAGGGGCATGGAACTGCTGCGGCTCTACTGGCTGGTTTTTGCCATGATCGCGGTGATTTCCCTGCTTCATTACAACACCCACTGGCATATTCACGCCCTCCACGGCATCTACCGGCGTCTCTATTATTTTCCCATCATCCTGGCGGCTTTTCGCGGCGGGCCCGCCGGCGGCGTCCTGGCGGCCATGCTGGTCATCGCCCTGTATGTGCCCCACGCGTTCGGGTTGATCGGCTTCGATCCGGGCACCACCGTCGAAAAGATCCTGGAGATGCTTCTGTATCTTATGGTGGGTCTGTTGACCGGGACCCTGGTGTCCAGGATCAACGCGGCCCGGGATCGGCAGAAACGAACCGCGGAGGATCTCCGGGTCACCCTCGATCAGAAAACCGCCATGGAAGCCGAACTTGTCAGGTCCGCCAGGATGGCGGCCGTCGGCCGGCTGTCGGCGGGTTTGGCCCATGAAATTCGGAATCCCCTGGCCAGCATCAAGGGCAGCGCCGAAGTTCTCGCCGACGATTTCCCCGAAGACCATCCCAAGTCGCGGATGTTCTCCATCCTTCAGGAGGAAACCGGCCGACTGAACCAGGTCCTTTCCAGGTTCCTGGCCTTCGCCCGCAGCGAGCCCGGCGAGGTGGCGCCTTTCGACCTCGAGCAGGAATGCCGCGCGGTGGCCCAGCTGATGGAACACCGTCCTGAGCCCCACATCGTATCCATCACCACTGCGACAGGTGTTCCACTGGCGCGTGGGAACCGGGAGCAGGTTCGCCAGGTGCTGTTGAACCTGACCCTCAACGCGGCGGAAGCCGGTGGCGCCGACGGGAACACCAGGATCAAGATCGACGCCGACGGCGATGAAGTTCACTGCAGTGTCATCGACTCCGGACCCGGTTTCACTGACGAAGCGCGGGCCAATTTCGGAACTCCCTTCTTCTCCACCAAAAGCGACGGAACCGGCCTTGGTCTGGCCACCAGCCTACGGATCATCGAAGACCTCGGCGGTACCCTGGAGGTCGACTCCGGATTCATGGAAGGCGGTCGTGTCCTGATGGTTTTGCCTGTGGCCCTCAAGGAGGACCGAAAATGAAGCGATCCCGCTGTTTGCTGACAACGACCCTCTTGTTCCTTCTCCTGGCCTCGGGACCGACGGCCGCGCAAAAAGACAAACCCTTGACCGGGGCCTTTGATCCCGAACAGGTTCTCGTCAATCTGGAGCAGACCGTGAAGGACCGGGACTGGAGGCGGTACGGCGATTTCCTGGCCGAGGATTTCCGTTTTATCCCCTTCGATTCGGTACCCCTTGAACATCCTGCCGTGGAATGGGACGAGTGGGGCCGCGCACGGGAGATCAGGTTCATCGAGGAGTTGGTATCCCCCAACTACGGTGCCGTCCTGGAACTGCGTAACAATGTCCTGGACAGGGGGCCCGAATCCAATGACCGCGCCGAATGGGACATCCTCTACTCCCTGGTGACAAGAGGCCAAGTATTCCGGTCCCGGGCGATTTTCGTATTCGAGAGGGTTGACGACCTGTGGTACCTGCGGGAATGGATCGACACCACCATCGAGACCGACAAGGAAACCGAATCCGCGTTTTCCACCTCCGGATCCCTGCGCGTGGTCCTGAGCAGATGAATCACCGCGAAAGGATCTGGGCATGGGCCGGATACTGCTGATCGACGATGACAACAGCCTGCGGGAAGTCGTCCAGTTCATCCTGACCGACTCGGGGCACAAAGTGCTCGCGGTCGCCGATGGCGCGGCCGGACTCGAGTTACTGGACCGGGAACCGGACCTGGTGATCACCGACATCAGGATGCCCGGTATGGACGGCATGGAAGTTCTGCGCCGGGTCCGCAAAATCCCGGCTCCCCCGCCGGTTATTGTGCTGACGGCCCACGGCACCGTGGAGCAGGCCGTCGAAGCCATGCAAATGGGCGCCTTTACCTATCTGCTCAAACCCTTTGCCCGCGAAGAATTGAAACTGACGGTCGCCAAGGCTCTCCACACCCGTTCGGTGGAAATGGATAACGTCAGGCTGCGGCGGCTCCTGAAACAAAGAGCGCCGGAAAGCGGGATGGTGTTCCGGTCCAAGCTGATGGCCGCCTTCATGGACAATCTCCGCCAGGTGGCGCCCAACGACGCGACCGTGCTCATTTCCGGTGAAAGCGGGACGGGCAAGGAACTGGCGGCCAGGGCGTGCCACGATCTCTCGGACCGGTGGGACCGGCCTTTCGTAACGGTGAACTGCGGCGCCATCCCCGGCACGCTGATGGAGTCCGAACTGTTCGGCCACGCCAAGGGAGCCTTCACCGGTGCCGACCAGGCCGCAACGGGCAGAATCCGCGCCGCCCAGGGCGGCACCCTTTTCCTGGATGAAATCGCCGAACTCCCCCTGGCCCTCCAGCCAAAACTGCTGCGGGTCCTGGAATCCAAACAGGTGGATCCGGTGGGCGGCCCCCACCCGGTCGCGGTGGATTTCCGCCTGGTCTGCGCCACGAACCGCAATCTGGAAGAAGAAGTCTCCCAGGGAAGATTCCGGGATGATCTGCTTTTTCGAATCAATGTTCTCCAGTTGGCCCTGCCTTCGTTGCGGGACCGTCCCGAAGACGTCAAGCTGCTCTGGGATCACTTTACCCGCCTTCATGGCGGTGAAGACCTCGTTTCGGAAACCCCATTGCTGGAGGCCCTGAAAACCAGGACCTGGCGAGGAAACGTGCGGGAACTCAAAAATCTTAACCTGCGCCTGGTCCTGATGAGGCGCGGCGACCTTCTCACCCTCGCGGACCTGGACCGCCTGGCCCCCGAATCCGGAGACCCGGCGCCGGCACCCCCAGGAAAGAGCCCCGGAAGTCTACCGCTTGGGCCCCTTCCGGCAGGTGGAATGTCCTTGATCGCCCTGGAAAGGGAGGTCATCCGCCGGGCTCTTGACCTGTGCGGCGGGAACCGCTCCAAAACCGCCGCCTACCTGGGGATTCCCCGGCATGTGCTGGTCTACCGCATCAACAAATACGAACTCGGCTAGAGGACGAAAAAAACGGCCGCCGGTAAAAAACCGGCGGCCGTTTTGATCGATGGGTCCGGGATCAATCCAGACCAAACCCGATCTTGAACTCGATCCACTGCTGGGCTTCCGAATTCCCCGCCTCGAAGGCGTAGTGGTAACGGACACCCACGTATCCCAGGAACGAATCCCAGGGCAGGTTCCAGCCCACTTCGGGCGCGACGGCCAAATGCCAGTTGTCACTGGTCAACTGGTATATGCCCATCTCCGTGCGGCGCTCGATCCACGCGGTTCCCGCGTTGATGCCCGCATAGAACCGGCTGCTGCGCCGGTCATCGCTGAAGTACTTGAACCAGCTGCCGTAGATGGGAATGGCGTTGACGTAACGCCAATGTTTCCCGGTCACCGCGCCGTCGGTGAAGAACATGGTTCCTTCATTGGTCTCGTTGAAGACGTTCCAGCCGACATTGATGCCGTAGGCCGCGTCCCTCATGTAGAAATTACGCCACTCCACGCTCATGCCGCGGAAACTCACCTGCGAGATATAGTCGTTGGTGTCTCCGGTGGGAACGCTGACACCCCAGGCAATGCCGAAAGTGCTGTTGTCGGCCCGGACTTCCGCCGTGGGCAGCAGGATCAGCAGAAGGCCAAACAATACGAAGAATCTTTTCATGTCCCGACCTCCTTATTTTCCCGCCGGCTGGGCGGCGATGTAGGATGACTGCGCGAATCCCTGGCTGATACCGCTGCGGATGTCCGAGGCGGTGGTGGTATTGGTATTCTGCAGGGCCCCGCTGATGGAAGCGACCCACATCAGGGGCGGCTTCACGGTGGGATCGTCAATGCCGCGCAGGTCGTTCAACACCCAGACGATTGTTCCCTTTTGGAAGGAGGTGGTCCCGACATACGGCGGGTAATACCATCCATAACCGTACCATCCGCCGTAGTAGGGCCAGCTGTAATAATAGAGCCAGACCTCACTCTCGACGGCGCCGACCCTGAGCCACACATCGGGTCTGTTTGTTTCCGGATTCATCTCACGTGTGAAGCCGGCCTTATCCATCTGGAACTGGAGTTCCTCCAGGATGGTGGGATTGAACCGGGGATCGATGGGTATGGAGGAATCGTCACCCTCTCTAATGAGTGCTGCCACGGTGTCATCCATAGCGTAGGTCATCATGTCCGAAAAGTTTCCCTGGGGATTTTTCAGGGTCAGGACCATCCCGATATCGCCCAGATTTTCCGGGCCTCCGGGATAACAGGCGGCCAGTCCCAGAACCAGGGCTACCACAAGGGCCACCAGGGTTCCGGTCTTCCACCGACGGGACCAGCGTTGTGTTTGATTCATGTCATCCTCCATTGGGGATTAATCCGATTTCAATGCACGGGTCATATTAGGGGTCAGCCCTGGAAATCGCAATAAAAGAAAGGAAAACCGGCCCCGGTTAAACCGGGGCCGGCTGGAGAAGGAAACCTTCGTATCATCCTTTTATTTAAGCAGAACCATCCGTCTGGTCAGGGCCTCGATGCCCACCTCAAGGCGGTAGAAGTAGACACCGCTACCCACGGCCTCGCCGCCATCGGCGCGGCCGTTCCAGACAACCACATCGGAACCGGCCGCGAACCGGCCGGACTTGAGGGTCCGGACCAGTTCACCGCGCAGGTTGTAGATCCGCAGGGAACCGGTGCCCGCGCGGGACACGTTGAAGCGGATTTCCGTACTCGGGTTGAACGGGTTCGGGTTGTTCTGTTCCAGCTTGAGAACCGAGACGCCCAGATGCGGCACCGGACTCACGCCCAGGGACTGGAATACGTGGACCGGCAGGATCTGGGGATTGCCCACCGCGTCGAAGTTGTCCGGGTCGATTGAGAAGTAGCGATTGCCCACCGTAGTGCCTTCGTACTCGTCGTTGTGAAGGTACTTGAAATCCACATTCTGGGCGCTCGTATCCGGGAAGACCACGCTGACGGTGTAGATCTTGTCACCGGCAACCAGGTCCGGGGCCACGCCATCGTCCAACATCACGTTCAACGAAGGGATGGTCCAGTCGAAGGTCGGAGGCTCGGCGTTGTTCGCCGTGCCGTTGACGCCGACCACGGCGAACTCGTCGATGTTCTCCCAGGCGGTGTTGTTGAAGTCGACCTGGAAGACGACCTCGACCGCGCGCCAGATGGCGTTGCAGAAATCGTAGTTGACTGTCGGGAGGGTCAACGGACCAAGGGTGCCGCCGATGGTGTCGAAAAGCTCGTCGTTCAGGAACACGTTCCTGTCGCCCAGGCTTTCGCACTCGTAACTGCTGTTGAGCATGAACTTGTAGTCGACGTTTTTCTTGGATCCGGCAGGAAAGGTGACGACGGTCGAATAGATGCCGTCGCCCGCGACATCGTCTACACCGGTGCCGTCATCGACCAGCGGGGTGACCGAAGGCACGTCGAAGGTCAAGGGAGCGACCGAGCCGTTGATGCTGACCGTATCCCCCGAGACGATGGCGGTGTTGTTCATGTCCACGAAATACAGGACATCGATGTCGTGGGTCGTGAACTGGGAAGGATCCTCGTCGTTCCACCAGAACTCGAGGGTATCAAGCGCGCCGTTGGCAAGATCGAGGGTGTGGACACGGTTGCCGGCCAATGGCTCCCAGGTCCCACAGTTGAAGTTGAATTTCCACTCGAAGCTTTCGCTGGCCGTGCCGCCGGCACAGTCACCCGCGTAGAGCATGGTGGTGGAGTATTCCCAGATATCGTCCACCAGGGTGTCTGTCATCATTCCCGTGTCACAAAGGGTGCCGAAGGACAGCGGAGCCTTGTCTCCCTCGATCGAGAACTGGTAGGGAGGCACCTCGGCGGTATTGGCCAGGAAGGGCCCGAATTTGCCGCGGAAAACGACGTCCTTCAGCCCGAAGCAGTTGGTGTTCCCCACGCCGTCGGCGACGATGGGGTTGCCGGCAAGATCCTCCACGTTGGTTACCGTCAGGGTGTACAGGCTGGCCGACCCACCGATGGGAAAGATCAGGGTCAGGTGGACGATGCTGGGATCGCTCCCGTCCCGCACGGCGACCGAAATGGTGGCCCCTGTCAGGTCATAGTTGTTGATATTTTCCGCGGTAATCTCGTCAACCGGCTCGTTGAAATAAACATCGTAAAATATTCCCAGGGGGAAACTGGTCGGCTGGACCTGGACCAATGTCGGAGGATCCGGGTCGGCCGCGGCCAGAACGGTATGCTGGTGATAATCGGTCAGGGGAATGGGCGTGGCCGTATCCCACAGAGTGAAACCGGGAACGCTCAGCTGAGAAAGGTCGTTGGCCGCGCAATCCAGGGGCCCTTTGGTGCCGCCGTCCTGGGTGAACCAGAGTTCCCAGTTGACGATGCTTCCCGAACTGACACCCAGGCTGCCGAGCATGACCGCCATTTCACGGAATTCGGTGCCCGTGGCCCAGCCCAGGGAGTTCGGACCCTGAACGATGTTGACCCAGGCCGGGGTCGAAAGGCCGGCATCCCAGTAGTAGCTGGCCTGCCAGTTGTTGTCCAGGTTCACGTAGAACATGAAGTCCGGTTTGTTGGTAGCCGTGCTCCACTCGATGGCCCGGCCCCAGGGATCGGTGGAACCGCCGTCAGCCGTTCCCACATCGATGGCGAAACCGAGCTGGTTGGAGCCGAACGAACCCGGACCAGTCTCGAATCCCAGGTACAAATTGACCGCGTCGTTCGTGACGTAGATGTCACCCAGGTCGATCTGGGTGTGCTGGGTGTCCAGGCCGTCGGCGTCCGCGAGGTTGCTGGGCAGGAAGTCGTTCACCCCGTCGATGATGATGGTCTGGGCGGTCTGGGCGACAGCAAGGCCGGTCCCCAGGACCAGGACCGCCAGGGCGGTCAGCAGCCACAGACCGTTTCTTTCACGATAGCTCATGCGATTCCTCCTCATTTGACGAGCGACAGCGGCCGGGTGAACACCTGGCCGCGACATTTCAACTGACTGAAATAGGTTCCGGCGGCAACGGGCAGGCCTCCGCCCGTGCGTCCGTTCCAAACGAATTCATGCAGACCCGGTTCGATGACACCCCGGACCAGGGTGTTGATTCTGTTTCCCCTCACGTCATAGACCACGAGGCTCACGTCGGCAGCGGCCGGACCGGGAATCTCGAAGCTGATAACAGTGCTGGGGTTGAAGGGATTCGGAACATTGGGGAAAAGGCGCGCCGCCGTCGCGGGAACAAAAGGAACCGGGGAGACATCATCGACATCGGCCAAACCGTCTCCATCGGAATCCACGACCAGGGTCCAAACGTTGTCGATTACCGGCAGTGCCGCCACGGTGTTACTGGGCGCCGAGTCGCCCCCAAGCACGCCATCGGGCTCGGGATCCCAGCAGATGGAAGCGACCAGGGAAATCTCCGCCCCCACCGGCACCAGGCCCTCACCCAAACCGTAGAGGGTGTTCCATGGGATGGCGAGTTCGCTGCCACTGGCGGTTCCAAAAGTGTGGAAGGAGTCATAGGCGGACTGGATGTCGTCCGACCGGTCCTGCGTGGTGGTGGCGGACAGGATCTGCCAGAAGCCGTCGCCGTCGAAAGTGGACTGGTGCTGGTAGCAGCCGTACTCGAAATCAGCCGCGAAACCCGCCGCGGTGAACGAAGCCCCCCGCTCCCAGGCGTCAATGGCCGTCAGGTCGATTTCCCCGTTGGCGGTTCCGGGGTCGATGTCCAGGTACAGCAGCCAGCTGTTGTTGGTGACCTGACCGTCGATGGCCACGTACAGAAAATCGCGGTCCCAGTGGACGAGCAGCCTGTC
>JAUVII010000167.1 GCA_030592845.1 Candidatus Krumholzibacteriia bacterium
CGAGCCTGCACCGAGCAGAAGCGTGAAAAACAGGGTGAACAGAAATATGGAAGTCGGGGTCCGGAAGGTCAGCAATGGAGGGCTCCTTAGGCACAACGCCGGGCTCACCAATGGCCCGGCGCGCGGAGAATAGCACGTTTGCGCGACGATTGACAGGTTGGCCCGATATCGCGGCCAAGCTCTCCTTGCGACCGCTAACCACCCCCCAGAATCCCATTTTCCAAATTGTAGGTCCTGAACGACTGGTCAATGATCCGCGTATCATGCGTCACCAATACCAGGGAGGCCACGCCGAGATTTTCCTTCAGCAGTTCGACGACCTCCAGGCCGTTCCGGAAATCGAGGTTGGCGGTCGGTTCATCGGCAAGAACAACCTCCGGATCATTGATGAGCGCGCGCAGGATACTGCCACGCTGCCGCTCCCCGAGGGAAAGGCGCATTGGCCGTTCATCGAGCAGATCCGCGATCCCCAACCGTTCCGCCTTGGCCATCATTCCTTCAGCGACGTCATCCGCCAGCGCGGCCGTCATGACGTTTTCCCTGAGAGTGAGATACGGGATGAGAATCGGCTCCTGCAATATCAGGCCGATGTTCGAACGGCGAAGCCCGGCCGCCCGGTCGAGGTTCGCCGGCCAGGGGCGTCCGCGATGATGAACCTGCCCGCCGGTAGGCTGAAGCAGTCCCGCGAGCACCATGAGCAGCGACGATTTACCGGAACCCGAGGGTCCGACAACACAAGCCTTTTCACCCCGTTCCAGGGTGAAGTCGATCCCTTTCAGCACCTCGACCACACCGCGGCCGCTCACGTACTCCAGAAAAACGCCTTTCGCCTCCAGGACCGCTTTCATCACTCCCACCTCCCCTGCAGGATCGCGATCGGATCAACCTTTCGCAGCTGGCGGTCCAGCGCCAGGATGCTTGCCGCCACCGACACGACCGGCAGCACCGCCGTTATCCAGACGGCGGTGGGATCCCACACATCGACGATGATGCCCCTCGGTACGAAGGCCAGGTGGTTGTAGAGAGCCAGTCCCGCATAACCCAGGACCAGCCCCAAAACCCAGCCCAGCAGGCCGAGCAGGGTCGTTTCGGTGGCCAGCTTTCTCAGCAACCGGCCCCGTTTCCGGCCGATGGCCACCAGGATCCCGAACTCGCAGATCCGGGAACGAAACACGATCACGTTCAACAGGGCGATAACAAGCGCCACGATGGATGCCGCCGCGGCTGCTATGAATCGTTTCATCAACGGCAGGTTCCTCAGCGCCTTGTCGATCCGGTTCTGGACGTAGTCCGCGTTGATGACCTGCAGGATCAAATCACCGTCCCTCTTGACGAAGTTCAGGTAGTAGTCGCACTCCGCTTTCCTGCCGGGACGGGCGAACACCATCTGAAAATCTCCGCTGCGCGACGTGATGTAGGTCGGGGAACTGCTGTGCTCATAATCACCGAGGGTCAAACGCGCCTCCCCGCCAAACAGCCCGACCACCTGGTATTTGCCGGGCGTCGCGTCATCGGGATCGACAGCCGCCCCGAACCAGTCCCCCATGGCCAGACCCCTGGCCGCGGCCACGTTCCGGTGCATGATGACTTCGGGGCTGTTCTTTCGCGGCATCCGGCCGTCCTCCAGTTCCACACCCAGACGATCCATCATGGCCGGCAGTTCCTTCTCTTCGAAGAGGATCAGCGGGCAGAACGCCTCTCCGACCAGCATCGGATAGCGGACCCAGAACACCTTGACCGGGATACGCCGCTCCATATCGGGGTTGGAGTCGAGGATCTGCAGCAGGGCGGGACTGAAATCCTTTTCCAACAGTGGCGACACGATGGTGAAGTAACCCAGCGAATGAAGATTGGCCTGATGGGTCCGGCGAAAGGTGTTGGTAGGCGTAAGAACGAGGACCAGCAGACTGGTGGCCAGGGCCAGGATGAGCAGGACGGGCAGCAATTGCCGAAAGTTCCGCTTCAGGTAGAGAGCCGATCTCAGGGGATCCGGTTCACGAGGGGACATCGTCGTCCTTCCCCACCTGGTTGCGCGCCCGGGTTTCGTTTGGTAGCATCGACAGCATGTCGTGGTCATCAAAGATCTTCAGGGAATCAGGCCTTACCCGGTTCCAGTTGCTCGGCGGCCTTCTGGTCCTGCTGATATCCATGGTCTGCTATTCCTTTTCCGGATTTTTGCTCGACGACACTCTTCACCTCGCCCAGATCAGCACCAGCCAGGGGCCGGGCAGCCTGACCTATTCCATCGAGCCCGACAAACTCGACATTCACCTGCTTCGCGGTGACGAACCCATCAGATTCGAATACCTGCGTCCGCTGGCCAGCCTGTCCATGCAGGTCGACCACATGGTTTTCGGCCTGCGACCCTTCGGGTTCCACTTGATCAACACGTTGCTCCACCTGGTGAACGTGTGCCTGGTGTTTGTCCTTGGCCGCCGCCTCGATCTTTCCCCGGGCCCGGCCTGGGCCACGGCGGTGATGTGGGGCGTTTCGATCCCCGCCGGTCTGGCTGCCGGCTGGATCTCGGGCCGCAGCGAAATCCTGGCCGCGACCTTTGTCCTCGCCGCAATTTTTGCCGTTCAGCGCCACGGTGAATCGGGAGCTCGACGGTGGCTTGCCGCCGCCTCCCTTCTGCTGGTCCTGGGCACCCTGGCCAAGGAAACCGCCGCTGTCGGCCCGGTGCTCATCATGATCTTTCTCCTGCTGACCCGCGGGCAGAGGACCACCGGCGCCAGCCCTTCACTCCTGCGCCCGGGCGCGCAACTCGTACTGTGGGGGCCGGTTATCGCGGGCCTGGCCCTGCGCGGCATCCTGGTGGGCCTCCCGCGAATCCCGGAACCCTACTTCCAGCCGCCCGTCTCCCCCTCGACCGCTTACGCCATGCTGCTCAAGGCAGTCGTCTATCTGTTGGGCGCCCTTTCGGGGCTGCCGGTCATCCCGTTCATTCAGGTCGAGGCGCTTCAAAAACATTGGGCCGCACCTGTCATCGTGGCTCTGTTCGCAGCGGCAGGCGTTTGGATCCTCTTTCGTTTCATTCCCAAATCCAAAGGGCTTCTCCTTCTCGCCTGGTTCCAGATCGCCCTCATCCCGGCCCTGTTCGTCATGGCTTTCAGCTTCTATCTCTACTTACCCCTGGTCGGGATCTGCTGGATGTTCGGCCTGGCCTGGCAAAAGAACCGGCCGTTGCTCATCAGGTCCTGGATGATGTGGCTCGCGACCGTGGGAATCCTGACCAACGTGGCCCTCGGCGCGTCCCTCATTCACCTGGGATCTCGGGCGCGGGGTGCCCAGGATTTCATGGAGGCCATTCTCGAATCCGGCGGCGTCGAGGACATGGTTATCCTGGACGCGCCCTTCTGGTCCTACTCCCTGCCCGTAACCGCGCGCCTCCATGATCCGTCCCTGTCCTTCCGCACCCATTTCCTGAACTTCAGCCCTTTGCTGAAACCCGGGACCCCGTCGCTGGCCACCTGGACCGGCGAACGTGTATTCGAAATCGCGATCCCCGGGCGGAGGTTCTTCTCTTCGCCCATCGAGCGCTTTTTCCTTTTCGGTCATGACCCCTGCAGGGGCGGCGTACGGAGCCGCGCCTTCTCGATGGAATGCCTGGGCCAAAGCGGGGACAACCCGCGGCCCGCCGCCCTGCGCGTTACCCTGGACCGTTCAGCCGCCGACCCTCGCCTTGTCCTGCTCCAGTTCGATGGTTGGCGGGTCCATCGCCTTTATCCCCCCACGGACGCGGGGCGCCCGGTACCACCGTCCCAGTGATCCCGCCGGATCGACCATCCCGTTGACGATCCACGGAACCAGGGCCGCCCGCCACGGCAGCCGCGCGGCCACATCTGCCAGCATTAGTTGAAATCTGAAATTCCGGGTGAAGTAACGATGCTCCATTTGCGCGAGCGCCGGATCGATGAGCGCGAGCGCGGCCAACCCTCCCGACAGCAGGGCGCCGGCGACACCACTGTACCAGAAGGGATCCATCATCCCGCCCAGGGTACCGGCCAGGACATGGCCCGAACAAAGCAGGCAGGGCTCCCGTGGAACCGCAACCTGCATGGTCCGCCAGTCGGCGAAAGTGATGCCCTCCGTTCCGGCCAGTCGGCTCTTGAAAACCTCGAGAGCTGCCGGATCCACCCCGCGCCGGGAAAAGATCAGGGCGTAGATCGTACCTCCGCCCGAGGCCACGTAACCGTAATTGGGGTGGGTGAAGTCGCCCAGGTAAGTCAGCAGGATGTTGGGGCCCGACCAGGGGGCCGACGCCCGGAATCCGGACAGACGGGTATGGTCCAGACCCAGGGACTCGAACGAATCCGGGGCCAACCCGGTGGCCAGGATGTCGGGGCTTGGCGTCAAATCACCAACCTGGGCAAAAGTCACCCCCCGGTCCCTGGCCAAGTTCATCAGGAACCCGTCCAGGGTGTCCGGACCGCGGCCTCTTCTGCAGATCCAGTGCGGTGAATTTCTCGGTAGGGCATGTCCATCCAGATAGAGGGTTTCACGTTGGACCGGTTCGAAACAATTCCCCAGGGAACTGTCCAGGTATTCCTCCAGATACGCGGGGTCAAACCTTACGGCATGGACCGATGGTTCTTCCTGAACACGATCCTCTCCAACCGGCCATTTTTGCACGACCTCGGTCTCATGCCCCCAGTCGGCCAGCTTGATGGCAGCCATCAGGCCGCTCAAACCGCCCCCGCGGATGATGATTTTCTCTTTCCCACGCGCCGACGACAGGTCGGCTTGCCGGGGCAGGCTCCTGTTGCCAACGTATCGGCCACGCGCCAAAAAGCTGAGAAGACCGCTGAACCCCGCCAGCAACAGACCACTGAACAGGCCCGCCGACGTGGGCGTCTCCACGAGAATCACACCCGCGGCGCCCAGACTCACCATCCAGTATATCCGGTACAGACGGTAGCGGGCCCTCTGGGTTCGCAACCGTCCCCGGACCGTCGCCCAGGTGCGCACACCGGTCCGCTTGTCGTCCGCGAGGTCCTCCAGTTGGTGTTCGAGTATGAAGACCAGTCCCATGACCAGGAACCAGATCGTAATGGCGATGGCGGCCGCCGGTCGCTGTGGGAAGGCCAGAACGACCATCAGAAAACCGGGAACACGCTGCATGGTGGTGGCGGTAAGCATCCCCCAGGCGCCCCTTTCCTTGAGGCGAATCCCGGGTAATGAATAGGCCAACCCGCCCGCGATCTGGACAGCTCCCACCATGATAACTGATCGATTGGGCGCCAATGCCACGAGAATGACCGCGGCGCAGACCAAACAGGCGACCCCGACAGCCAGCACCATGCCCGGGTCCGATTGAACCCGCGGTTCGCTGTATTCCTTCTCCCGGTCCTGGTCCCGATCGCAATAGTTGTTGATCAGATAGCCGGCGGTCAAAAATAACGCCGACCAGGCCGAAACCAGGGCAAGATGGGCCAGATACCGCACCGGATCCACAGGTGACACCAAAAAGTAGATGAAGGCCCCGACCCACAGCAGGAGCAGTTGGATGCCCCAGTCGCCGACACGCAGGGTCGCCCACCATGACTTCATGGCCGTTTGGGGAATCACCTGTCCGCGGCGATCTACCTGGTAGGAACGTCCCCGCCAACCGACCTCACGCCCCAGCGGGGCAACGAGAACATCCCATCCATTGATCAATTCCACCAGCGGCAGCAGCCAACAGAAGCGGAAGAAGGACCCGCTGTGCAGATAGCGGAAATCGAGCCACCACGAAACCAGAAAACGGGCAGCAAGGGTGATGGCCAGGGCACCTGCCAGGTACCGGGAGGGGGTCACCATCACCAGGCCCACAACTCCAAGGAGAAACCCCCCGCGCAGCCAGGCGTAGCCAAAATATTGCAGCCGTGGAAGCACCCGCCACATGGCCAGATGCCATCTTCGTGACTGTTGCCGCATCTGGGACATGGTCATGCGTCCAGCCGTCACCGGGGCACCTTCGTCGTGAAGGCGCACTTCGTAACCGGCCCGCACGACATTGCGTGCCAGGGCCGTATCCATCAACAGCTGCCGCCGGAGCGCGGTCAGACCGCCCGCCGCTTCCAGGGCCACGCGAGTAACAGCCATGCAGCTGCCGTTGGCCAGAGGCAGGTCACCCCGGGCGCCCACGATCGTAAAAAGGCCCAGCAGGTCGTTGTTGATCATGAAGGCCATGATGGCGGCGGGGATATTACGAAAATTTTTATAGGCGGGATAGCAGGTCACCAGACCCACGCCCGATCGGTCCAGTCCGGCGACAAAACGGTCCAGGTATTCCGGATCCGGCAACAGGACATCGCTGTCGAGCAGGATCAATCGGTCGCCGGCAGCTTCGGTGTACCCACCCATGAGGTTGTGCATCTTGCCGAGGTCATCTCCGGCGCCACCGGTGATGACCAGACGGGCCGCCCGGTCGGGGTGGGCCCGCAGAAGAGGTTCCAGAACGGACACCACAGGATCGTCGGCGGACTCCACACAGAATATGATCTCCGCCGAGGTCGAAAACATCTGCCCCAGCAACGCCGTGATGTTATCAGTCGGGTGTTCCTCCAGTCCGCGGACCGGAACGAGGATCGATAAAAGGGAGGGTTTCCGGTTGCCCGGCAATGGAACTTCGCCGCGGCTGTCGGCCGCCAGCACGCGCCGAATGAACAGGGGATAACACGCCACGATCAGACCGGGCACCAGAACGACAAAAAGGAGGAGCATGGTCATCACGCACACATCCTAGTAGGTAAAAGTACTGACGCCGGCGGTAACCCCCGCGCTTCCCATCAGCATCAACACGCGCTGTCCCCGCTCAAGGACGCCTTTTTCGATGGCGTCGGCCAGGCCCAGCGGCAGGGATGCGGAAACCGTATTGCCGAAGCGGGGAAACACGTCATGGAAGCGCGCGACATCCAGATTGATGCTGCGGATTCCCGACACCGACACCCTGGTGCTGGACGAATGGGTTAAAATCGTGTCGTGCTCCACTTCATGGAACAAGGGGTCCTCGTTGAACTGATCGGCCAGCATGCCCACCGCCCGGCTCGTCAGCCGGGCGGCGTTCGAGTAGAACTTGAGCGCCGGGTAACTTTCGCCGGGTGTCATCCGGTGGAACTGGTCGAAGTTCGGCAGTGGAATGTGGCAATATTTATAGTCCTCACCCGCGGTCCGGAACCGGGTATGGAAATTATCCAAATTATCGTCGGCACACAGCACCGTTGCGGTGGCCGCTTCGCCGATGGTGAACACCGACCAGGCCGTTTCGAGGTCCTTCAGGGACTTGATATCCCAGTTGGCGTATTCGCGGAAATTGAACTCGCAATTGATGATAAGGGCGTGCCGAATGGTCCCGCACTTCAGGTAGTGTCCGACGATGTCCACTCCCCGCAGCCAACTGGCGCAGGCATCCAGGACATCAAAACAGGTCGCGCGCCGGC
>JAUVII010000255.1 GCA_030592845.1 Candidatus Krumholzibacteriia bacterium
AGCGACCGAGCCGAAGACCATGTGCGCGATGCCCGTGCGGCCGTGAGTGGCAATGATGATGACGTCGGCATTTTCTTCCTCGGCCACCTTCAGGATCTCCACGGCCGGCTTGCCCCTGCGGACGATCAACTTGGTTTGCAGGTCGGGATCCAGGTTCTCGTCGCGGATACGCGTCAGATTCTCGCGAGCGTAGACGGCGACATTCCGTTCGTACTCGGCGATGTCCAAGGTGATCTCGGCGTCCTCAATGCGCTGGCTGGGCAGCTTTGGACACGATTTGTGCACGTTGACCAGCAAGACCTCGGACCCGAACTTGCCGGCCATCTGGTTGGCCAGTTTCAGTCCGTAAAGCGAGGGTCCGCTGAAATCGGTTGGGCAGAGGATCTTCTGGAAGGGGAACATGGGTCTGCCTCCTTGGGGTTGCGGCCCGGCCCGGGCCGGAGACCGCGGCGGTAGCGTGATACCCAGTATAAAGATAAACAAATTCGGGTAAAACATCAGGGGGTCAGGCTTGGCTCTCAACACCGACTTCGCCGATCACTTCGAATTCCTCCTGTGCCAATCAAATATTCCGTCCTCGTTGGTATCATTACGGTACCCAATCCTAGGTATAGCATGATCGGATGTTCAAAATCATCCTATACGTACTCACCATTGCCCTCGGATCGGGCAATTTGGGCCGTTCTCTCACGAGTTATTCCTAGTTGGCGGCGCATCATTCACTTGACCTTGCCCCCTAGAACAGATCCAAGTCTGGAGATTGACCGAAAAGGGTTTTGTGTTGAGCGTTAGCTCCCGAAAAGCACAAAAACATAGAGTCTCAGACAGATTCCGGGGTCGTTTGGAAGGTGAGTGTTAAGGAAGAGATTTTAAGAATTTCACCCTTCAAACGGTCCGCCTTCGCTAACCCTTTGATTTCACCGGGTTATAGACAAAAAAAAAGACAGGCCCTCCGACCTGCCAAAATCCAACAGCTTTTTCCCACCCGAATTTCCGGGTCCCCGAGCGGGACGGGGAAGGGAACTTTGGGGTCAGACTCGGCAACAACCGAGGAAGGCCCTAATATTCCAAATTGAGGCCGGATGGATCAAATGGTAGGCACAAGGGTCGAGGTGGTTTCGTCCTACCTCCCGTGAACCGTCATTTGATCAAGACCATGCGCTTCGTCTCGCTAAACGAACCAGCCTCCAGGCGGTAGAAGTAAGTGCCGGAGGCTACCTGTCGACCAACGTCATCCCTCCCATTCCAGACGACCTCGTGGCGGCCAGAGGCATAAATCTCACCACCCACCAATTCCCTCACTAATCGACCGGCCATGTCGAAAACCCGCAGGGATACCGCAACTCGTTTAGGAAGATCAAAAGCGATTGTCGTTTGGGGGTTGAAGGGGTTGGGGAAGCACTGGCGCAGCGCAAACGAAACGGGAAGGGCAGGTTCAGGTACACCTGCGACATCTGAGACGTGCAACTGCACGTCCGTCGCCACCACCGGGGCAAAGCCCGCGTTGCTCTCGATCAGCAAAGCATGAGAGTAGTGCTGCCCCTCCAGGAGCCCGGTGGCGTCAACCTCGACGCTCAGACTGCAAGAGTCGCCCGCTGAAACGATTTCACCGCTTTCCGGCTCGACTGCGAGCCAGTCCGGCAGCGGGCCTGCCACACTCCAGACCAGCGACGAGATGTCCTCGTCGATCGTGCCGGTATCAACGAGTATCAGGGTCTCGAATCCGGTCGAATCCGGGGCCACGACGAAATCCAGGCTTTCGGGTGAAACCGCGATCCCGGGGCCAGGACATTCACCGTTGATCACCGCGGCCGGAGTTGTGAAGTTGCCGCTCATAGGCCAGACCGGAACATGGTCGCCATCCCCGGTCACGTACGTAGGCAACGGCGGTGTGAACGGAGGTGGGTCCGCGGGCTGCAGAAGGATGTCGGCTGAGCCCGGTCCAGAGTACAGGAATTGGAGGTCCGCCAACACCACCACATCCGCGGACGGAAGGGGCGTAGCCAATGCCACGGAAAATCCGCCATCGGAATCTTGGTAATCAAAAGACTGTCCGCGGGGCATGGCTTCGACCAGAACGGCGTCCCCCGAGATATCGACGTTGCATTCCCAGGCTAATACGCCCGTCTCATCGATAGGATCAAGGAGACAGATGTACGCGGAAACCATGCTGAGAGGGTCAACCCCGACCCGGCAGGTGGAAACCCCACTCTCGTCGAAGAAGATACCCATGCGGGCGCACGGCGTGACAGGCAGCCGCGTTACAACCCCGAGTTCCGGACAGCGCCTGCCGAGTCCTCGTCCCACGAACTGAGAAACGTCTGCCAGGTCGATGACCCCATCCCAGTTGAAGTCGCTGCGGTACGAGTAGGGGGAACCAAATAAATCCTGGTTGAACAGGGCGATGTCCGCCAGGTCTACGACCAGATCCCCGTTGATGTCGGGACTGTTGTAATAGATTTCGAATGGCGCGATCGGCACCGCTTCATTGTTGATGACAATCGAGAGAAGCTCAGGACCTGCCGGATCCATCTGGCCGCCCCAGGCAAACGGCCCGGTAAAGGTCGTCAGGCCTGCATCATCCGTGGGGTGGTCGGCAGACGCGGCGACGGGTCCGCATGAAGTCTGGCCGTTATTGGTGTATGAAAGCCACAAGTCCTCCGCTGGGTAATGGGCGATCGGCACCCCTAATCCGTCCATGACCTGCAACCAAATCGTCGCATCCACCGGTGAACCGCCCTGAGCGTAGCAATAGTCAAGCGGGTCCCCCGCTCCGTCAGGAAGGGTGTACACCGAGACCGGAACACCTGGATTTGCTCGCCCAGCGCTGCAAATATTGACATCCGGAATGCCTTCGGGCCATCCGGAGGAATGGTTCCCGAAGTAGTTCAAAAATTCCTCCAGGACCCTGGTACGAGCGGCAATAGTCTGAATCTGCTTAGCTGGCGGATACACGATATCCATCAGGTCGTAAGGCAGGCAGACGTTTCTGTACTGGTGTTCGGGCCGTTCGAAAACCGTGGCGGCCGCATAGGGGCTGACGCCCGGATTACCGCCCGGGTCGGTGAATTCCGCGCAGCGAACCGCACCACCCGTGCTTTCGATGGCGTTGATCCAGGTAAGGGGATCTCCCGAAGGTCCCGGACCGACGGCCCACTCCTGGATGTTCGCGAATATCTGATTGCCCGGGATCACCTTGACACCGGGCATGCTCCCGACTACGGGGGCAAGGCGTCGGACATCCTGGCCTGCCAGTTCGACGCCCAGCCAGTCGACGGCAAAGGCGGCTCCCGCCGGCCCGGCATTGTGCAGCAAGTCGAAATAGAGATTGCTGCCCGTGAGCAGAAGGTTCTTGCCCCCGTTTTGGAGCCACGCGTCCAATACGGCCAGGTCGTTTCCCGCATCCGTGATGAAATCTCCGTTACTGAGGGTGAAAACGCCAAGATCCCCGCACGAATACAGAATCGTTTCGTAGCCTTCGAGAGTCATGGCGCTGGCTCGACCACCCAGGCCGTTTCCCAGCGCGGAGGAAGGATGGTTGGTATAATAAAGGTCGTATCCCTCACCCGGATGGTAGCCAAGGTTATCCAGGGCAAGAATCCACTTGGCCTCTTCTCCCCTGCCGCCGAAGTCATTCCAGTAGAGGACCTCCGGCTGGTCGCCTTGCACCACAGAATGAATGGTGGGCAGACCTCTCATGGTATATTTGCGGGGATACTGAAGAAAATTGTCCCCCGGAAATACTCCGTAGCCGCTCAGGTCGGAGGGAATCGTGATTGAAGCGCCCTGATCATTCGACACGGTGATGTAGTAATGAAGCACGTCACCGGGATACATCAGGCCTTCATCCGGCAGGTAGAAGGCGAACCGGTCGTCCGGGCCCTCGACTGGCTCCCCGACAACCGACCCGATCGTGGGCCAAATCCGGTAGAGATCGAACAGCGGGTTGGCACCGACAGTGTAATGAAGTTCTGGAGGGCCGATGAGATAGGAACCGAAGGAAGCCGCCCGGCAAACGAGCGCGTCCTGGGGAACGTTTGTCAAATTCTCCGGGGGAGAGACGTTGCGGGCCGCATCGATCCGGATGAAATTTG
>JAUVII010000085.1 GCA_030592845.1 Candidatus Krumholzibacteriia bacterium
ATTACTGCAAAGTCATCCAAGGGGGGATCGATGATGAAGAGTTTCACAACAGTCGTGTGTCTCCTGTTTGCATTTGTATTTGCTCTCTGTTCTTTCGCCGGGGAACTCCCGCAAATGACCCTGGGCAACTCAATGATTCACGGCGGCAGCGTTAATTTCAACAAGGCCGAACTGGACACCATCAATCTGATGGCCGCCACCAACGACCCCACCAACAATTCCGACCCCCGTGACGGCGGCCTTGAGCCGTACTACGACGGTGACTTCGAGGATACCAACGGGGAGCCTGCCTGGAACGGCTGGACTCACTATGACGTCACCCAGCCGACAGTTTCCCACTGGAACGTCAGCAACTACAACCAGCCCAATCCCGCCAACTTCGCCGCGTGGTGTGGTGACATCGACCTCGTGTCCTGTGGGATCCCGGACGTTGATGGTGGTTATGGCAACAGCTGGCATGATCTCATCGAATTCCGCCGGACCGTACCATACCCCGGTTCCAGTTCCACGGTGACCGTCACGGCCACCTTGATTCACGATTCGGAGCCAGGGTACGACTTCACCTTCCTTAGCTACCGGTACCGTGGTCAGCCTTTCGCCGACATCCAGAGCTGGGACGGCGCGGGCACAGTGGCTGTCAACGGTTCGACCAGTTACCTGCCCCGGGAGTACATGGACGGCACGGATATCGCGGTGTACTTCCGCTTCAAGTCCGATCCCGGTTGGTCCGATGAGGATTGCCATTTCTCATCCGCCGGGGGTTGTCAGGTCGACGACATCAACGTCCACCTGGTCAACGACGCCTTTATCGGAGACTTCTTCGAGGACTTTGAGCACAGCGGCGATCCTGCCGACTTCGGTATCTGGAACGTCCAGCTCTCCGATGGTGTCGGCGACTTCGCCAAAATCTGGCCGGGCCTCCTGGATGCCGATCCCTGTTACACCAACTTCACACCGCAGGTCGCCTTCATCGACGATGGTATTGTCGTTCCAGGCACCGGAGGCACTGAATGCATCAACTGGTGCTACGGCCCGAGCGGCTACATCGTGAACACCACTGGTGGTCTCCTTGGCGAAGCCGCGCACATCCACAACGTGATCGAATCGCCAATCATGGCCTGGCCACACCCCAAAGACGGCGGCGCCGGTCCGGATTACGACGGTATCACCTTGGGTTTTCTGGACTATGCCCACGAGGACCTGTCCTTAGATTCTCCTGGTATCTTCATGATCTGGTATGTTCGTTCGGCTGATACTGACGGGTCCGCCGGACACGGCATTCAGGTCATCACGGATCAGGGTTGGCGGAATTTTAACACTATTGGATACGGTGGCCCGATCTATCGTTTCCGCAGTGGCGACGTGACCGATCTGATGAACCCCGGCCGCGATGAAGTCCAGGTGGCATTGAGCGTCTCCGAACTGGGCTGGATCTGGGGCTGGACCGGCAACGATGGTTACCCGGCTCCCTACTTCGACAACGTGACCGTCAAGATCTTTCCGTACAATGGCCCCGGCATGACAGCCCGTCCGTTTGACCTGGCCCAGGATAACTTTCCCGACTGCGGTTCGATCGATACCGGCGATCTGGGTACGCACAGTGTTCGTTTCGATATGGCGAGAAACATCTCGTGGACTGAGCACCTGCGTAACGATCCGGGTGATTCCATTGTCTTCACCATCGTTCCCGTCCGGGCCGGCGCCGAACTGGACCGTGATCCCGAACTGTATTACCTCCTGGATGCCAATCCGGTCTTCGATCCATATCGTACTTCTGGTCTGCCTGACATGGGTTCGGTGCTCGGCATGAAAGCCGTCAATGGCAGCGATTCCTGGACTCCCGGCAAGTGGGCCTTCGACCTGCCTGACACAGGATTCCTGTTTCCGGGTGACGTGCTGCACTACTACGTCTCTGCTACCGACGCCATCGGCGGCCCGGGGGGAAGCGATCCCCAGACGTCGCTGACGCCTGCAGACACCACCGGTTTCAGCACCGGCTTCGGGAATCCTCTGGATTATGACTCGAACTTCGTGGTCCGTGCCCTGCCAAGTATCCATGACGATGGTTTCGGCGGCTACGAGCAGCCGGGGATCCTGTTCATCAACGACTTCGCCGACTATGGTGGCGAGAATGAATGGCATTTTGCACTCAATAACATCGGCCTGTTGGTCGGTCAGGACTACGATGTGTACTTCGTCACCGGAGCCGAAGCCGCCCTCGGTAACGGTATCGGCGGTCGAGCCAATAAAATCCTGCTGACTGACTACGACGATATCCTCTACACCAGCGGCTCCATGGGCGTGTTCACCCTGGCCAATGGCGATTTCAACAACGACGCCGGTGACGATGTGGGGACCCTGATCAACTGGCTCGATATCGGCGGCAAGGACATCTTCCTGACCGGTGATGGTCTGGCGAGCAATCTGTCGCAGACAGGACCCGCAGCTCTGACTTTCCTTGAGGAGTACATGGGTGTCACCCTGGTGACCAGCAATGTCCGACCGTTCATCGGCAACCAGACCACCCCGCTTGTCAATGTCATTCCGGGTAACCCGGTGTTCGCCGGCAACCTGCAGACCTGGATAGCTTACGGCGGATGTTTCGACATCAACACCTTCGACGGTGTCAATGTGCTGGGCACCGGCCAGCGTCTCGCGGAATTCCATGATCCCACCGGTGGGCAGTACCCCTATTCGGCGGCAACGCTGAACATCTTGGCCAGCGGCAGCAGGGTCATCTCAAAGCCCGTGGATTTGATGTATGTCTACACGGATCCCGCCGCTGACGGCAACGTCCTTCCTGGCCGAGCCCAGCTGCTGAAAGACGTTCTGCAGTATTTCAATATCGTGGGTAGTCCCCAGCAAGTATCCCCGGTTCTGCCCGGCATTACGTTCCAGACAAGCAATTATCCGAACCCCTTCAACCCAAGTACGACGATCAAGTATTCGATGCCTGTCGCTGGTCATCTTAAACTGAGCATCTACAACGTGCGCGGACAGTTGGTCAAGACCATGATCGACGGCAACCGGCCCGCGGGTGCGGACCAGGACATCGTCTGGGACGGCACCAACAATCAGGGCGGCGACGTCTCGGCCGGCGTGTATTTCTACGAGGCAAGGACCGGTGGTGAAGTCCAGGTCCGGAAAATGGCCTTGGTGAAGTAGGATCCTCCGGGATCTCTTCCAAAATTACGGTTTGGGAGCGGGACTGATTACCGATCCCCACCGATGCCGACCCATGCAGTTCGTCACTATACTGAGTAAGACGCACACTGCAGGCGCCGTTTGTAAGGCCGGGCCAAAGTATGAAAGCGAAATCAGGATAGTTCGTTTTTCCATACACTTTTTACTTCCCCCACCTCGGCCTTCTCAATTCACCGCCATGTAAGTTGCTGATTTTCCACCACTTCCAATTTTTTTATTCTGGCCCCTGTTTGGTTACCTCCTTGCGGTTCATTGGGCAAACCCCAAAGCCGGAGGAGGCCCAAAATGTTTTCCCTTATCAAATTATTCTGGTCGGTATCCCTGATGATTTTCCTTTCCGGATGCAGCGGCTTCGGAGTTGTCGGTTTTTCCAGACCTGACCCGTTACTCGGGAACGATCAGGAAATCGGAACAATCTGGGATCTCAAGACCGGGGACAGGGCCATTCTCGAATTGGTGGACGGAAGCCAGGTCGAAGGAATCGTCAAGTTCAACACCCCTTTCGAGGTTGTGCTGGATGCGGAGGCCAACAGTTTGCAGCCCCGGGGCTATACTACTGGTCAGATTTTATCGATCCAGAAAAAATCCGCCCTTCCTTCCGGGACCAAGACCGACATCCTGAAGGTGGCGGGCATTCTGCTCATCGGCGGTCTGGCCGTATCGAAGGGTATGGAATCCGTATTTGACCTGGGTGGCGGTTTTTGAGGCCGATCTCCCGACCATGTTCCTTGCATTGGAACCGAAATTGAAGTTAACCTGTTTGTCGGTACAAATCTTAATCCATGGATGATGCTTAGGAGCTGTTTTGAAAAAGTTCACCATCGAAGAAATCAGCCGGGAAGTCGACGGTGTTCTCGTCGGCAGCCCGACAATTCAAATCACGGGATTGGAAGAAATCACCGCGGCGCAAGCGAACCAGCTGACGTTTGTCGGGGACAAGAAATACATTTCTTCATGGGACGAATCGAGTGCATCCGCCGCGATCGTCAATGATAATCTGGATATCGAACCTGGGCCGGACCGCGCCCTTATACGTGTGGCCGATGCCGATCTTGCCATGGCACAGGTCCTTCACCTGTTCGAGCCGGATCCGCCAAAATATGAGCTCGGTATTCATTCATCCGCGGTGGTCGATCCGACAGCAGAGATCGGCGAAGGCGCCTCCATCGGAGCCGGCTGTTATATCGGACCCGGTGTTGTTATCGGCGCGAACACCAGACTCTATCCCAACGTCACGATCCTGGATGACTCCAGCATCGGCAGCGGGTCGATTATCTGGTCCGGTACCGTCGTGCGTGAACGGTGCCAAATTGGTCAAAATTGTATTCTTCATCTCAATGTGTCGATCGGCGCCGACGGATTTGGCTACCGACCGTCCCCCGATGGTCGGAGCCTGGTCAAAGTTCCCCAGATCGGTACCGTCACCCTTGGAGACGGCGTTGAAATCGGCGCGGGCAGTTGCATCGACCGGGGAAAATTCAGCACTACCTACCTCGGCGACGGCACCAAGATCGACAACCTGGTTCAAATCGCCCACAACTGTAAACTGGGCCGCTTTTGTGTGATGGCCGGACAGTCCGGTTTGGCGGGTTCCATTACCCTGGGTGACGGCGTCATGATGGGCGGGGGCGCGCGCGTGAAAGACCATTGCACGGTAGGAAGTGGAGCCAAACTTGGTGGAAACGCCACCGCCCTGACCGATGTGGAGCCGGGAAAAACCATTCTGGGAACCCCTGCCTACGACTACCGGACAACGATCCGGCAATGGGCTGCGTTGAAGCAGCTGCCTGATCTCTTGAAACGCATCAAGAAATTACCGGAATAGGGGCCTCATGAATTTTTTTACCCGCACCGCGCTGCGAGCGACCTTGTTGTTGCTGTCACTTTCACTTTGCTATGGCAATGCAATGTCCAATACCGCGACGGCGCTGCGCAAGGCCCCCTACCTCGTTTATCCGGGTGAACCCACAACCATGCAGGTGTTATGGCAAGCCCCAGGCACCGGGCTCTCAACCATCGCATGGGGTCTTGATTCAAACTGCACCCTCGGCAGCGCGAAAACCACCGAGTTCGGGAACGACCATCAACACACGTTTGTTCTGACGGACCTTGCGCCCGGCACCATGTACTTCTACCGGGTGGAATTCGAAGGAACACCGTACCCCGGCAGTTTCCGCACCGCTCCAGCACCGGACGCCCAAAGCGTCAAGTTTCTTGCCTGCGGCGACACCAGGGCCGAACCGGCCGCCCACGACATGGTCGCCGGGCAGATTCTCCAGGCGATCGAGGCCGACCCCGAGTTCCAGTCATTGATGGTTTTTGTGGGCGACCTTACCAGTGACGGAGACTCCGAAGAAACTTTCGACGACGAATTCTTCTCCTCGGAATATTCGAACATCCGTCAATTGATGGCCGGGATCCCGTACCAGTCCTGCATGGGAAATCACGAGGGTTCCGGCGTCCTGTTCATGAAATACTTCCCCTACCCGTTTGTCGGTTCCCGCTACTGGTCCTTCGACTATGGACCGGTCCATTTTGTCGTTGTGGACCAGTATGAAAATTATGCACCGGGTTCGGCGCAATATGCCTGGATTCAAAAAGATCTCGAGACAACGACCCAACCCTGGCGTTTTGTCATCCTGCACGCGCCGGGTTGGAGCGCCGGCGGCGGCCACAGAAACAAGAAGCCGGTGCAGCAGTATCTCCAACCGCTGTTCGTGGAGCACAGCGTTTCCCTGGTCTTCGGTGGTCACAATCACTACTACGCGCGGGCAGTCGTTGACGGCGTCCAGCACCTGACCACCGGTGGCGGCGGCGCCCCCCTGTACACGCCGACGCCCGGAGCGCAGAACATCATCGTGACCTCCAAGTCCTACCATTTCTGCCGAATCACCATCGAGGACGGCCATCTCGAATTCGAGGCCGTCAGCGGAACGGACATTCTCGACACTTTCACCCTGGAATCTCAACCGGATGGAGACTAACGGTCCCGTTTGCCTTTCTACTTGACCCCCGATCAAACCTTCCCAAATTGGATATACGCATCCCCCCCTGTGATCACGCCAACCGGCCAAGGAGACCGCCATGCGCTTCGCCATCTTCCTTTTGATTGCCGCCATACTGCTCCCCGTCGCCGCCGGCCTCGCCGACGACACCGGAACCGACCCCTATCTCTGGCTCGAAGAAGTCGAAGGCGAAAAGGCCCTCGAATGGGTCAAGGAGCGCAGCGCAGCGGACACGGCTGAACTCGAGGCCGTTCCCGAGTACGGCGAAATCCACAAACGCCTGCTGGAAATTTTCAACTCCAGCGAACGCATTCCCTACCCCGCCGTGCGGGGCGAATTGATCTACAACTTCTGGCAGGACAAGGACCATGTGCGCGGCATCTGGCGTCGCACGAATCGCGACAGCTACCTGACCGAATCACCGGATTGGGAAACGGTGATCGACCTCGACGTCCTGGCCGAAGCCGAAGAGGAAAACTGGGTCTGGAAAGGCGCCAGCGGCCTCTATCCCGATTACCATAAGTTCCTGATTACCCTGTCACGGGGAGGCGGCGACGCCTCAGTCACCCGCGAATTCGACGCCGTGAGCATGGAATTCGTGGCTGACGGCTTTTTTGTGCCCGAAGCCAAGGCCAGCGTGAGTTGGATGGACAAAAACACTCTCTGGATCGGCACTGATTTCGGTGAAGGCACACTGACGAAATCGGGATATCCCCGTCTGGTCAAGGAATGGAAACGGGGCACATCCCTGGATAGCGCCAATCTGGTTTACGAGGGTTCCGTCGATGATGTCTCGGTCGATGGCTATAGCATGCACACGCCTGAAGGCCGTTACGATATGGTCCGGCAGACCCCGGAATTCTTCCGCGGAACCACCTTTTTGAGGCGGGACGGACAATTGGTGAAACTTGAGATCCCCGAGGACGCGGACATGCAGGGCATCTTCAAGGAGCAGTTGCTGGTCTCGCTACGCTCGCCCTGGGAAGTGGGAGGCACCACTTATCCGGCCGACGCTCTGCTCGCGATCGGCCTCGAGGATTTCCTGGCCGGGGGAAGAAATTTCGATCTGCTCTTCCAGCCCGAGGACCGAATCTCACTCGGCTACTCCACCGGCACCCTGAACTACCTGCTGGTGACCACCATGGACAACGTCCGCAGCAAAATCTTCAAGTACAGCTTCACTGCCGAGGGTTGGACACACGAGGAAATCGAGCTTCCGGGTCTGGGTTCAGCCGGCGTCAGGGGGACCAGCGACCTGAATGACGATTTCTTCCTTACCTACACCGACTTCATGACTCCCTCGAGCCTGTATTTCGTGGGCGACAGCGAGCCGGCCCGGCAGGTAAAAAGCACCCCCGAGTTCTTCGATGCATCCGGCATGACCGTGGACCAGTACGAAGCCAAATCGGCCGACGGCACGATGATTCCCTACTTCATCGTCATGCCCAAGGGGTTTGAGGCCAACGGTGTGAACCCGACCATGCTCTACGGCTACGGCGGATTCGAGATCAGCATGCGGCCCCGTTACTCCGGTGCCACCGGCGCGGGCTGGGTCGAACGCGGCGGCGTGTACGTGTTGGCAAACATCCGCGGCGGCGGCGAGTTCGGACCCAAGTGGCATCAGGGGGCCATGCAGGAGAAGCACCAGAACAACTTCGACGACTTCATCGCCGTGGCCGAGGACCTGATCGCCCGCGAGATCACCTCGCCAAAGCACCTGGGCATCGTCGGCGGGTCGCAGGGCGGATTACTCGTCGGCGGCACCTTCGTACAGCGCCCCGAGCTGTTCGAGGCGGTCGTCTGCCAGGTGCCCCTGCTGGACATGAAGCGCTACAACAAGCTTCTGGCCGGAGCCAGTTGGATGGCCGAGTACGGCAACCCCGACACCGACGACTGGGAATACATCAAGACCTGGTCGCCGTACCACAACCTGGACCAGGACAAGGATTACCCGAAGGTTTTCTTCGCCACCTCGACGCGGGACGACCGGGTGCACCCCGCCCACGCGCGCAAGATGGTCAAGAAGATGACCGACATGGACAAACCCGTTTATTACTACGAAAACACCGAAGGCGGTCACGGAGTGGCGGCCAACCTGAATCAGCGGGCCTACATGTGGGGCCTGACATATGCTTATCTGTGGATGATGCTGAAGTAGGATCATTTCAGAGTGTGGGATTCGACGGCCGGCGATTTTCGCCGGCCGTTTTTCTTCATTTCCTCCGGACAGTATGAAAAAAGACGTTAGCACCGTTTGCTATTCCATACACCTTTTCCTGCCGTCGGCAAAATCAGACGAACGCATGACATTGTAAAATGTTTGTTTTCTCCCATTTAAACATCTCCCTGCATTTCCTGATTATTGGTTTCCTCCTTGCTTTTTGTTAGGTGGATCGAAACCCGGAGGAGGCCTGAAATGTCATACTTTTTGCGAATATTCTGGCTGATCACCCTGTCGATTTTCGTTTCCGGCTGCAGCGGATACAAGGTTGCCTGTTTTCCCGGAAGGGAAGGGGCACTCAAGGCCGGTCAGGATGGAAAGGAAACCTGTGACATCAAACCCGGGGATCAGGTCAGGGTCATTCTGGTGGATGGAGAACAAGCCGAGGGAATCGTTCAGATAATTTCCTCGAGTGAGATCGTGCTTGATGCCAGAGGAAAAAATCTCCAACCCCGGGGCTATTCCATGGACCAGGTATACTCCATTGAAAAAGGTTCAAAAGGCGGGGCACCATCGGCCAGTACGATTGTTATTGTGGGAGTAGTCGCTCTTATTGTCGGAGGGGTTATCCTCGCCAGTTCGCTGTCCGGAATTAGCAATATGTACGGGAAATAATGACGCCCCTTCCGGGACTTCCAAGGACTCGGAATTTTACGGGATTATTGAAATCATAATGCCCAGCCCTGACATCAGGGCCAGGTGCGATAATCCATCAAATGCTCAGCTATATTTCGCCCCAAAAAAACTGCCACCAAGCACCCCCACCGAAACCGCCAGCCCCGGGAAAATCGCCTCCACCCCAAACCAAGGACCTCCCGCACCCAAAACCAGCCACGACACCGAAACCCCGCCTGCCAAAAGCATCGACGCAAGAACCCGCCCCCCCGAAACCTGTCGCCGCGTATGAGCCAGCAGCAGCGGTAAAAGCAGCATCGGCGTCCCAACCGAACCCAGCGTCTTCCACAGTTCAATGACCGACCCGGACCAAAGGGCCAACCCCACGGCCACCACCGCGGTGGCCACAAGACTCCAACGGATAAAAGGCAGGGATTCTTCCTCCCCCACACCCCGCCAACGCCCGATCAGATCACGCCCCAAAGTGATCGACCCGATAAAGGCGTAGCTGTCCACGGTCGACATGATGGTGGCCAGCAAACCAACGGTGAACATCCCCTGCCAAAAACTTGGGAGCACCATTGCAGCCAGGGCCGGAAAAGCCTGCACGGGATCCGCCAGATCCGGCAAAAGCACCCGCGCGTACAAACCGGCGGTGGTGGTCAAAAAATCGAAAACGATCCAGAACCCGATGGCCGCGACAATCCCCCACTTGGCCGTTTTTTCAGTGCGCGCCGCGTAACACCGCTGGTAAAAGGCCGGTTCGACCAAGGTGGACAAAGCAATAAAGTACCACACGGCGATCGCCTGAAAACCCAGGCCGCCATCCCACTTCAGGTGCCCTTCCGGCAGTCCGGCCTGCAAAAACGACCACCCGCCGAACCGCGACACGCACACCGGCACCAGCACCATGAAAGCGAGGAACATCAGGAAAAACTGCACCATGTCGGTGGCCACCACCGCGCGCAGTCCGCCACGAAAAACGTAGCTGATGGACAGCAGAGTACCGAGCACCACACCCACCCACACGGGGAGACCCGTGGCGAAATTCACCAGCACGCCGAGCATCAGCACGTAGGCTGCGGGCGCGGTCATCACGAACAGAACACCGGCGCCAGCCAAGGCGGTTGGCCGGCCAAAACGTTCTTCCAGCAGGTCGGGGAGTGTCAAGACACGGGAGCGGCGGGCGCGGGCGGCAAGGAATAAGGCAAATACCCCGGCATACAAATAATAGGGCAACCCGAACACGAGCCAGTTGCTGATCCCGTAGGTCCAGGTGTATTCACCCACGCCCAGGATGCCGCCGTACCAGGTAGTCACCAACGAAGCGGTGAAGGCGGGCAGGGTCAGGCGGCGGCCGGCGACGATGTAATCCGCGGCCCCGGTTGAAGGCTTGCGAAAAAGGCGCAGCACCACGAACAGCAGAAACGCCGCATAGACCACTCCGGCCAGGGAGTTCACGTCACTCGTCCTCGAAAATGTCTTCGATGAAATCGGGTCCGAGTTCCCGGTAGACGGCTACCAGCAGGGAACCGGTGCCCACGGAGATCAATAGCGGCGACATGGTCACGCGGTTGCTGATCATCGCCGGGCCGCCGGGTTCGAGGGTTTCACCCAACAGCGGGTACATGGCGCCTTCGAAGGTCACGCCGGTGACCTGGCCGCACATGGGAATCACCGAAAACAATACGCTCGACGATAAATCCCAGGATACTTTTGAACCCGGGCCCAGCCGAACCGTATCGGCGTGATGGCCGGCAATCAGGATGCGCAGCCGGCCGGCGAACCGTTCCAGCAACATCACGTTGAACAGCGTATGATCCAGCCGCCAGCCAGTGGAGCCCATGAGGATGATTTCCTCGAACCCTTCGCTTTCCAGATAGAGGAGGGCTTTTTCGCTGTCGGTGGTGTACTGGTCGGAGACCTGCAGGAATTTGGGTCCGTCCCGGCCTGACAGGATGCGTCCGGCCAGGGAATCGAAATCCCCAATCACCACATCGGGCGACCGGGGCAGATGATCGTAGGGATGACCGGCGGCATCAGCACAGACAAACATGTCCGCCCCGTTCAGCCAGTATTCCAGCAGGGGCACCGGCGGCTGGGGCCCGTTGCACAACACGACCGCCCGCTTGCCCTTCTTGCGAAAAATGGGACACGCGGCCCCGCCGGTTTCAGGATCGTAGTGACTCATCAGAAGTTGTAATCCACCCCGACTGCAAAATTCCGCCCCGCGGCGGGTGTATAGTAGTTCTCACCGGCCCAGTATCCCGTTGTTTCGTATTCCGTGTCACCAAGATTTCTCACATGAAGGAAAGCCCGCGCCCCGTCCAGCGAAGGCATACCCATCCGCCCCAGGTTGAACCAAAGGGAAAGATCGACCGTCGCCCAGGGATCGATGGTGCGCTCCCGGTCGCCTGTATTGTCCAGATACTGCCTTCCCGTGTCCCGCAAACGGATTCTGCTGGATATGGCCCGCGACCAGGCGGCATCCCAGGAAACCATCAAAAGATGGCTGGGAAAAAGGGAAATTGGGTTTCCGGAATAGTCGTAAACCGAGCCGTCATAATCATGGTAGATGAACTCCTTGAACTCGTCCCAGCTTCGCGAGGCGGCCACCGCCAGGTTATGGCTGTCGGTCACCCGCACGCGCAGGCCCAGCTCCAGGCCCTTGTGCTCCGTCCGGCCCGCGTTGCCGCGGATGGAACTGCCGTCATCGCTGACCCCGCCCAGGGAAACGATCTCGTTCTGGAAGTCCATCCAATATCCGCCCAGCGTGAAACTCAAGTGCGGGTTCTGCCAGGAAAAACCGATCTCGTAATCGTCCACCCTCTCTTCCTGCACGTAGGGATCGAACCACTCCACATAGTCAACCGAACCATCAGCTTTCGTGACGTCCCGGCTGGTACGGAACAGCGGCTGGACACCCAGGTCGCTGCCGCTTTGCCAGGTGTCGAACAGTTCTCCGTCGGTGGGCTCCCGATGGTTGCGTCCGACCGACCCGTAGGCCGCCATGGATCCGCCAACCACCCGCCCGGGCACCTGCCAGTGCAGCGCGCCCTTGGGGTTGAAAAAGTTGTAGTCCACCGTGTAGGCATTGCGCTGGTCGCCGACAAAGTTGCCGACCTCCTTCTGCATGAAACTGTATTCCTTGTGCTGGAAGTGGATGTCCACCGTCGCCGTCAGACCCCCCACAATGCGATAGCGCTGGTTGGCGTACAGGGAATAGGCGTCCTTGTCGCCGGTGTATTCGTGGTACTTGAACTGCTCGGTAAAATCGTCCGGCGTGAAACCTTCGGCCCAGAGCACATCGCCCCAGTGGCTCGAATGGAAGGTATAGAAATCACCCCCCACCAGCAGCCGGCCGCGATCCTGATTCCATTCCAAACCGGGCACCCAACCGGCGTGATCCTTACGCACCCACTTCGGGCGGATCAGGTCGAGTTCGTCATCCGGAGCCACCCCTTGCAAATTGTCCAGGGCATAATCGCCGGCCCGCCGGTCTTCCTTGTAGTTTTCGTAGAAACCCTCGCCGTTTATGTAATAGAGCCTGTTGGTCA
>JAUVII010000308.1 GCA_030592845.1 Candidatus Krumholzibacteriia bacterium
AATTCAATCTTCTCTCGCCGATCGGATCCGCATGCATTTCCGCAGGGCATTTCTGTGTTCCCTTTTGATTGTCGCAATTTTTGCCGCCGGGGCCCGGGCCGGAGTGGTCGCGGGTGTCGGTAAACCCGCACCGGACTTCACTTTGACCGCCCAGAGCGGCACTGACCATACCCTGAGCGCCTACCAGGGAAACGTCGTCCTGCTGTTGATCATCGGGTACGGCTGACCGAATTGCATCAATCATGGTCCCAGTTCGGAGACCCTTACCAACGATTACGCGGGCAGCAACTTCCAGACCCTGGCGGTCGACGTCTGGGACGGCACCAGTTTCCAGATCGACGGTTACCGGTACCAGACCGGAGTGACCTTCCCGATCCTGATGAACGGGGACAGCGGCGGTGTTCGCTCCGGCTATGAGGCCGAGTCCGGCGCCGTATTTGTAATCGGGGGTGACGGGATCATCCTCTACCGCAGCTTTTACGATGATGCGGCCCTGCGCACGATCATCGACGAAGGTCTGGCGGCCCTGGATGTGACTCCGGTGCCGGAATCACGGGTGACCGGACACAAGTTCGAGGGTGGTTTCCCCAATCCGTTCAACCCTTCGACACGGCTGGTTTTCAGCCTGGACCCACAAGCGGTTCCCCAGCCCGCGAGACTGGAAATCGTCGATTTGCAGGGGCGGCTTCTGCAGGTGCTCCTGGACGAAACCGCGCAGGCGGACCGGCAGTATGAAGCGGTCTGGAACGGGCGGGATCTGACGGGCCGCGCGGTGGTCAGTGGAATTTACCTGGCGCGTTTGCGGGTGGGGGATTGGCAGGCGACCCGGGCTTTGACGCTGGTCAAGTAATCCGGCATACACCACCGGCGACTAGGGAAACAAAGCCCTGATTTCGTCTGGGCTTCGGGTCCGCAGGTTGCGGTAGTCCAGCAGGTTTTTGGCCGCTTCTTCGGACTCCAGACCAGTGGCCCGGGCCAGCCCGGGCAGGTCGGGATTTTCCTCGCCAAAACAGTGGGCCGCCAGATGGCCGAATTCAAACAAGTCCTTGAACCGGGTTCCTTCTTCCCTGCTTACGAGTCCCGAACCATCCTCATCCGCGGTCGGCGCCAGGAGCAGAACCTGCCTGTGCAGTTTATCCTGCTGAAGCTTTAGATCAGCTTTCAGTTGTTCCGGATCCGCCTGCATATTGGGACAGGCAACGTTCGAGAACCGGGTTTGGCATTGTCCGCTCTCTTCATCCAGATCATAGGAAATCAGGATAAAACCCAGCTGGATGGCGGCCACTTCCCGCAGGGAGAAATAGGCGTCTGCTTCCATGGGGGCGTCCGTGGCCAGGGAACTCGGGGTCGTGTCGCCGGAATCTCTCAGACTTGAATAGATTTTCGGCAGGTAGAAGATCGCAAAGGTGACCGCGATCAAGTAAAGCAAAGCGGAGACTTGTTTTTTCATGTGGTCTCTTTCCGGGGTGCGACTTGACGTTTGGGCGTCCCATCCTATATATCTGTCCATTCTCCCATAGTCCAACGCGAAACGAGGAATTCATGCCCGTGTCCCGATATCTCTCCCCATTGCCCCAGTCCGGCTCCCCGGTTGAACGCTCCGAGATCGATGACCGCTTCAAATGGAAACTGGAACTGATATTCCCCGACTGGGACAGCTGGGAAACCTCTTTTAAGAAAATCGAATCCTCAATTCCGGATCTGGCCAAACGTCAGGGCTCCCTTGCCAAGTCGGGCAGCGGCCTGCTGCAAACCATCGAATCCATCCACACCATCCAGCGCCTGCTGGAAAAAACCTACGTTTTCGCGGGAATGAAATCTGACGAAGACACCCGCATCGGCGAAAACACGGGACGAAAGGGACGTATTTCAAGCCTGGCGGTGCGCGTGTCCGAGGCGGTCAGCTGGTTCGAATCCGAAGTCCTGGAAATCCCGGCCGACCGCCTTGCCGAACTCGTGAACGAAGATCCCGGGCTCGAACTGTACGAACATTTTTTCCACAACATCCACCGGGCCCGCGCGCACACCCTGTCCGCCGATCAGGAAGCGCTCCTGGCGGGAGCCGGCATCATGGCCCACGGCGCGAGCCAGGTATTCAACGCCTTCGACAACGCCGATCTCGAGTTTGAGCAGGTTGAAGATGAAAAAGGCCGGACCGTGGCCCTGACCAAAGCCCGTTACTACAAATACCTGAAGTCCCAGGACCGCCGGTTGCGCGAGGATTCGTTTGCCAAATTCCTGGATGCCTACGGGGCCATGAAAAACACCCTGGCCGCGAACATGGATGCCAACGTCAAGAACCACGTGTTTTTCGCGGGGGCCCGGAATCATGAAGGCACCCTGGAGGCGGCCCTGCATCCGGACGGGGTGCCGCCCGAGGTGTTCCATTCGCTGATCGGTACCGTTACCGACAACATCGACACCATCCATCGGTACACGGCCCTGAAAAAGAAGGTGCTCGGCCTGGATCCGCTTCGGGAATACGACCTGGGCGTTCCCCTGTTCGCCAAGGGCAAGTTCGAGTTTTCCTACGACGACGCCTGCCCCATGCTGCTGGATGCCTTCGCTCCCCTGGGTTCCGATTACGTGGCCACGGTCAAGGGCGGCATCGCCGGCGGCTGGATCGACGTTCACGAAAACGCGGGTAAGCGCAGCGGCGGATATTCCAACGGTGTCTACGACACGCCGCCGTTTATACTTCTGAACTGGGCCGACGAGTTGGGCGACACCTTCACCCTGGCTCACGAACTGGGCCATTCCATGCACTCATGGCTGTCGGTACGCGGCCAGCCCTACGTCTACGGCGATTATCCCATTTTCACCGCTGAAGTGGCATCGACGTTCAATGAATTGCTGGTGATGGATCATCTTCTGAAAACCGGCGACGACCGCCAGCGGAAGCTCTACCTGCTGGATTACCACCTGTCGCAGATCAACAACACGGTATTCCGCCAGACGATGTTCGCCGAATTCGAACA
>JAUVII010000137.1 GCA_030592845.1 Candidatus Krumholzibacteriia bacterium
CCTTCATCCTGGACCCAGCCCGCCGTGGCCTCGCTCATGACCGGGCTGACTCCCTCACGGCATGGAGTTCTGCATCTGTACGACAAGCTGTCTGCCGACATGCCGACCCTGGCCCGTTCACTTGCCGGCCGGGGTTTCAGGACCTCGGGGGTGATTTCCCATTTTCTGATCAACAAGGAACTGGGCTACGCTGAAGGTTTCGAGCGATACTTCGAAAGTCCGGTGTCCGGGCACCAGGGGATATCCTCGGTAAAGGTCACCCGGATCGCCATCAGTGAGATGAAACGGCTCAAGGATGAACGGTTCTTTCTGTTCGCACACTATTTTGATCCGCACAGTGAATATCTTCACCATTCCCAGTTCGACCGGACCAGCGCGTACCAGGGGCCGGCCCGCCAGTTGAACAAGGACATCGTCAATCTGCGCGCCAAGCGACATGAACTGACCGACGAGGATGTGGACTATCTGCGCGGGCTCTACCGGGAGGAAATCGCCTTCACCGATCACCACGTCGGGTTGTTGTTGGCCCAGTTGGAAACCCTGGGCCTGAAGGAAAATACCCTGGTGATCTTGACCGCCGACCACGGCGAAGAGTTCATGGAGCACGACTGGATCGGGCATACCCGTTACCTGTACGACACGCTGGTGCATGTCCCGATGATCATCAGTCTGCCGGGGCGGATCCAGCAGCGGGTCGTTGATGACCCGGTATCCCTGCTCGATATCATGCCCACGCTGTTGGACATGTCGGCGACTCCGCCTGAGGAAACTTTGTGGGATGGTGTTTCATTCCGATCATTGCTGACCGGCGGTCGGGGCTCGGCCGATCGGCCCTTGTTTTCAGAGGTCAGTTTCCTGGCGCCGCCCAAGGAACAGGGGACGGAGATAGCGGAAAAGGAAGCCTTCAAGTCGGCGGTCAGCGTTCGGGATTGGAAATTGATCCACGATCTGGATAAGGATGAATGGACCCTGTTTGACCGTGGTCCTGATCCCCTGGAGATGACCGACCTCTTCAATACGGACCACCCGCGGGTCCGCGAGCTCCAACCCCTGCTCCTGGAGTGGGAAGAGGGCAAGGTCGAGAACTGGGGCCGGAATTTCGAGGGCCTAAAAAGAATGAGCGAGAAGGACCGCAAGCGTTTGCGGTCCCTCGGCTATGTGCGGTGACCGATCATTCCCGACCTGCCGGCCCCGGTCAGCGGATCAGGGCACTCCCGTGGTCCCGTCTTCCTGGATCCACATCAGGGCGGTCGAGGCGGGCACGGTCATGTTCTGGGTCAGGGCCGGGATCGAAACCGTTTCCACGTTGCCGGCCGCCACATCGATCTTGACCCAGGTGCCGATCGCGGGGAAGGGAACGTCCCAGGTGTGGTCCAGATGGTCGAAATTGCAGGCCACGACCACCTCGGCCTGGGTGTCGACGCTGGTCGAACCGCGCCAGTAGACCATGGTGTATTCCACCTGGTCGATGTTGCCCGCCCGCCAGTGGAAGAAGATGTTTTCGGTGCTCAACGCCGGCAGGTTCAGCCGGAAGTCGATCATGCGCTGGTAGGCCATACGCACGCCGGGATCGCCGCCGTTCCAGTTGATCTTGTAGGTGGAGGTGCCCTGCGGCCGGTACTCGCCGCTGCCGATCTCCTGGCCGTTGTAGATCATGGGAATTCCGATGCTGGTCATGGACACCACCGCGCCCAGATGGGCCTTCGCCAGTCCGCCGATCCCCTGGGCGCCGACCGAACCGATGTTGTCCACCGACCAGACCACCCGGTTCTCGTCGTGACTCTCCAGGAATTTCACGTCGCTGAAGCCGTCGCCGGGGAGGGCGCCGGTGTAGTTGCTGTTGCCGGAGATCACGTTGGCCACGGCCCACATGTTGTTGTAGGCGGAGCCGAAGGCGCCCACCGAGGGAACGAGTTCGCCCCGCCAGGCGAAGCCGTTCTGGGTCAGGGCGGTGATCATCACCTGGTTGAAGTTGTTGCCGCCGCCGCCCCAGCCGTCGGTGTGGTTGCCGCCCCACTGGGCGTCGTAGCCGTAGGTGATCGAGTTGGCCGGATAAGCGAAATCCTCGGCGATCAGCAGGAGATCCGGATATCTGGCCTTCAGATGATCCTTGATCAACACCCAGGTCGTGTAGGGTTCGCCGCCGATGTAGTCGAAGCGGAAACCGTCCACTTTGTATGTGTCCACCCAGTGACAGAGGGCGCCCAGAATGTGCTCCTGGAGGGCGGGATCCGTCCAGTTGAGTTCGACCAGGCCCCAGGGATTGTTCTCCAGGGTCGTGAAGTGGTATGTGCCCGTGAAATCGTCAAGCTGCCGCAGGGGGGCGCTGCCCGACATGTGGTTCACCACCGCGTCCAGGATCACCGCCATGCCATGGCCGTGGGCGGTGTTCACCAGGGTGGCGAAATTGGTCGGCGAGCCGAAGGAGGGGTTGGGGGCGTACTGCAGCACCGGATCGTATCCCCAGCCGTTGTAGGAGGGGGCGGTCACAGGCATCAGTTCGATGGCGTTGACGCCCAGGGCGACCAGGTCGGCGGCTGAGGTGAAGTTGGCCGTGGCTCCGGCGAAGGTGCCGGTCGAGCTGAAGTCGTTCAGGTTGACCTCGTAGATCACCAGCTGGGAGCGATCGATGGGCGACGGCAGGGGATCCGGGGTGACGATCGGGCGGCCGCGCAGGACATTCCAGTAGGCAGGGCTGCCGTGGAAGCCGTCCGGGGTGACCTCAAGGGCCGCCGGGTCTGTCAGCCACTCCTTCTGGGCACCGATCCTCAGCACGTACTTGTAGGTGAACATGCCGTCTGGGACCTGGGTGATCAGGCGCCAGGTACGCCCGTCCGGCTGCAGGGTCATTTCCCAGGCGGGATCATTGTCGACCCAACCATTCACCGAGCCGGCCACATGCACCGAATCCAGGTCGTAGGCCACCAGGGTGAAGGTATCGGTATGGGACTTGGCGGAGAGATCACCGGGCTGGGTATCGGGGTCCAGGAGCGCGTTCTGATCGGTGCAGCCGCCGGCGGCAAGCAGTCCGATTGCGGCAGCCAGAGCGAGCATGATCATCAAGCGGGAAGGCGTGGATACAGAAAAACGGAACCGGTCCATGAAACGCTCCAGGATGACGGGTGAGATGATTCGGAACGGTGAAAGGCGTCATGACTTCTATAATAATAGCACATTCCGCCGGGGAAGGGTCCCCCGGGGGGTTATTTTAGGAGTCATTTTGTGGAGTTTTGCGGTGGTGCGGGGGGCTGGAATCCCCGATAGCCCTTTGATTGTCCTGTGTGCTCTGCTAAAATTCCAAATTCCCGTTGAAGACTTGAGGGTCCGGAAGTTTCCGGCCTGCCGGGAATCAATCTTCCAAGGAGCTTGAAAGATGTTCCAACAGAAAAATACCGCTACCGTCTTTTCCGTGGCCTTGCTGTTGCTGATTGCGATGTGCCTGCCGGCCCAGGCCGTCAAGGTGACCTTTCAGCATGAAGCTCCAGGCGCCGGCACTGTCTACCTGGCCGGGGAATTCAATGGCTGGAGTGATACGGCCAACCCCATGAACAACGCGGACGGGGTCTGGACCCTGACCATGGACCTGGATCCGGGTTCCTATCAGTACAAGTTCGTGACCGACGGTTCCTGGACAGCGGACGCGGCCAACCCCAACACCGCCGAAGACGGTTTCGGCGGCAATAATTCGGTGCTCACCGTGCCCGCCGACTTGGAGGAAATGACCGCCGCCGGATCAGCCGGAGCAGCAGCAGTGGGAGCCGCTGCCGCTGCCGCGGCCGCGCCGGCCGCCGCCAGCCAGGTCGCGGGCGGCAAGGCCCAGGTCACCTTCCGTTACGAGGATCCCAATGCCACGCAGGTCTACCTGGCCGGGGATTTCAACGGTTGGAGCGATTCCGCGGACTTGATGGACAATACCGACGGGGTCTGGGCCAAGACACTTGAACTGGCTCCGGGCGATTATGCCTACAAGTTCGTTGCCGACGGCAGCTGGACCCAGGATCCCGCCAACGCCAACGCGACCGATGACGGTTTCGGCGGCCAGAATTCCCTCGTGCACGGGGCCGCGGGCCAGGACAAGGTGGACGCGGCCACCGCCGGCGGCGGCGCTGTGGCCGGCGCTGCGGCCATGACGACCGAAGGGGACGGTGAGCTGCGTTCGGTGGAATTCCGTTACACGCCGGTCATTTCCGGCATCGGCAACGTCTTTTTGGCCGGCACCTTCAACGACTGGAACGATTCCAAGACCCGCATGACGGACGCCGACAGCGACGGCACGTACACCGTCACCCTGTTGCTGGCCCAGGGAACCTACCAGTACAAGTTCGTGGTAGACGGTAACTGGCATCAGGATCCCAACAATCCAGAGGGCGTCGAGGACGGCTTCGGCGGTCAGAATTCGATCCTGAAGGTGGACGCCAGCTTTGCCACCATCGAGATCGAGCTGGGCGACGGCAAGATCTACAGCGACGACCTCGAACCGGTGTTCGACTACTCGACCTGCAACCCGCTGAGCCCGACGGAAATCTCGCTGACGGCCAAGGCCCACCTGAACGATGTCGAGGAGGTCGCCCTGCTGTACCAGGCCACCGGCGGGCCGGAGACTTCCGTGGTGATGGAACCCGTCGAAAACGACGCATCCTTTCAGTATTACCGTACCACCGTGACCCTGGCTGATCCGACCGCCGAACTGTCGTACGTCATCGCCTACCGCGACTCCGAAACCACCGAGTATTTCGGGGCCCGGGGAATGGCAGCCGACAAGACCGGCCAGCCCTTCGTCTACCGCGCGGCGGATTTTCCGCCCTTCTTCACGCCCGAATGGGCCAAGGACGGCATCATCTACCAGATCTTCCCCGAGCGGTTCGGCAACGGCGACAAGAGCAACGACCCCGATTTCATCGAACCCTGGTATCAGGGCGCCAAGAAACTGCCGGAAAGCGGCAAGACCAACGGGGAGTACTTTCACCTGGTTGAGGACTGGTACGACGTCAAGGGTCTGACCCGCAGCCCCTACCGCACCGACGGCAAGCCCGACTACTACTCGTTCTACGGCGGGGACATCGCGGGTATCGAGCAGAAGCTTGATTACCTGAACGACCTGGGCGTCACGGTGATCTACTTCAATCCCCTGAACACCGGCATGAGCAACCACAAGTACGATCCGGTGGATTACCACGAGGTCGATCCCCATTTCGCGGACCGGGACGAATTCAAGGCATTCGTGAAGGCCTGCCACGAGCACGGCATCCGGATCGTGGTGGATATGGCCTTCAATCACACGGGTAACTGGCACTTCGCCTTCCGCGACGCCGTGGAAAACGGGCCAAGCAGCCAGTACTACAACTGGTACGAATTCCGCAAGTGGCCCCTGCCGGCGGGCCGGGATTTCAACGCCAGCGACTACTACGATTGCTGGTGGGGTTTCGGGCTGCATCCGAACCTGAACTACGACCTTGTTCTCAGCAATGCCGACGAGAACAACATCGAGAACATCGAAGACGCCACGCCCAACATGGACGTGGTCAACTACGTGCTGAAGACCGCGGATGTCTGGCTGGGCGAATTTGATATCGACGGCTTCCGCCTGGATGTGCCCAACGAGGTGCCCTTCTGGTTCTGGAAACTTTTCCGCGAGCGCTGCGACTCGCTCAAGGAGGACGTCTGGCTGGTGGGCGAACTGTGGGGCAACGCCGGTCGCTGGATCAACCCCAACTGCTTCGACTCGACCATGAACTACAAGTTCTTCCGCGACCCGGTGATGGATTTCTTCGGCAAGGGCAGCATCGACGCCGCCGCGTTCGACGCCCGCCTCAGCCCGGGCCGTTTCCAGTATCCGCCCCAGAGTGTCGCGGTGATGATGAACCTGATGGACAGCCACGACACGATCCGCTACCTGACCACCGCGGGCGATGTGCGCCGGCTCATGCTGGGCGCCATGTTCAGCATGACCTACGTGGGTATGCCGCACATCTGGTACGGCGACGAGGTGGGCATGACCGGGGGCAAGGATCCCGACTGCCGCCGGCCCATGGACTGGCAGTACGAAGGGGATCCACGCCGCAAGGAACTGCGGGATTACTACGGAAAGATCACGCGGTTGCGCCGCGACACTGCAGTGCTCCGCCGCGGCAGCTTCACCGCCCTGGCGACCGAGGGGCGGGGCTACGTTTTCGCCCGGGAACTGGACGGAAAGCTGGCCGTGAGCGCCTTCAACGCCGGACCCACGTCGGTGACGGTGACCCTGTCGAGCGGAACCCTCCAGGGTCTGACCGTCGCGGGCGCGGACATGGTCTTTGAGGTGCTGGTGGGGCCCGAGGTGTTTCCCCGGGCCGTCGGCGGCAGTTTCGCCACCGGCGACAAGATCGATCTGCGGGGCGGAGACGTGGAAATCACTCTGCCGGGCATGAGTGGAGCAATTTTGTTGAATTAGCCCCAAAAACCCACCACCGGCGTATGGCAACCGCTCCCAAACTTGTTTTGGGGGCGGTTTTGCATAAAATGTTCAAAAAATGCACAAAAGGTCCGGATTTTGTGGTAAAATCTGGCCTGACGATGAATTACTCGGCTCAAACCGCCCCCTTTGCGAAAATTCGCGACGGTTATGGCCGACAGGTATGCCTGTGTTGAATCAGGCCTGCCCATCATCAGGAAACGGCCCGGATTTCGGGTCTTCACTATTGGGGAGGAAATCATGAAGAAACTGTTTACGCTGACTGTCTGCGTCATGCTTCTCGGTGTGGCCGGGAGCGCATTCGCGATCATCGACTGGGCCGGAAATGTCTGGCCGCCCGATGGACAAGACGTCGTTCCCACCGGGCCGGTGGATGTCTACGCACAGGTCTACAAGGGAGGGGTCACCGACGCCCCGGGGCAGGGAGCCGATATCACCGCGCTCCTCTACTACACCACCGACATTGCCGTAAAGACCAGCACGCCCATGGGCTACAACACCGACATCGGCAGCAATGACGAATACACCGCCCAGGTTCCTCAGGCAGCTCTGCCGGGCGCCAGTTGGGTGGATGTGGAGATCCTCTTCACCGACATGACCGACGGCACCGACTACGTGGTCGGCCCGCTTCGTTACAATGTCATCGACGTTCTTCCCAATGACGTCACCGTTCGCTTCACCCTCTGCATGAGCGGCATGGAGACGCTGGGTCTCCCCTGCGTGATCGGGTCCGCCGACGAGATCGGCGCCTGGGGCACGGGCGTGAACATGGCAGCCACGGCCACCCCCGAACTGTACACGGTCGACGTGATTTTCTTGGCGGGAAATAATCCTTCCTTCGAATACAAGTTCAAGAAGGACGGCTGCACGACCTGGGAAGGCACCGCAAACCGTCCGGTGACCCTGCCGACCGACGGCACCACCCTGGTGGAGCTGGCTCCGGACAGCTGGGAATTCCTGCCCATCACCTGCGGCCTTGGCAACACCCTGGAAGAGGACAAGGTGCTCTGCTTCCAGGTCTGCATGGACGGCGTGGAGAATTCCGGCGTGGTCTGCACCGTCGGCAACATCCCCGAACTCACCAACTGGGGCACCGGCGCGGTCGCCGATCCCATCGGTGGGGGGCTTTACCAGACCTGCCTGGTGTTCGAGGCCGGCACGGCCATTCCTTTGAACATCGAGTACAAGTTCAAGAAGGATAACTGCGAAACCTGGGAGGGCGTCCCCAACCGGCTTATCGTCCTGGACAACAGTCTGGCTGCCGAGACGACCCTGACCCACACCTGGGATGATGGTCCCGGCGTGTGTGAACCGGTAGCGGTCGAGGAAGCATCCTGGGGCACCATCAAGGGCATGTACCGGTAGATTTCAGACGAGCTCACGGCCGCTCCTGCGGTCGCTGAACAAAAAGAAAACGCCCCCCGGGATTATCCCGGGGGGCGTTTTTCTGAGTGCGCCCGGCAGGGCGCACGCTCTTGGAGGTGCAAGTCCTCTACAGACCCGACAGGGGGAACTGTTAGCTGAACGGCAAGGGCTTCCATCGCGAGGTGGGGTCTGAAGGAAGCCGCAGGCAAAGCACTGGCCCGACGAACAGAAATCGCATACGAGGCGGTCGTGCTGGGTGAGGAGTCTCATTTCTCCAAAGCCCGATACCTGTACCGAAAGCACGGACGTATATGCGGCGGGCATAAGTGTGAAGGAGTGTGCGCATTACCCGGGGAGATCTGTCGATCTGCCTTGTGCTAGGTCCGCCGAGAGGTGGTCCGATGGATCGACAGAAGTCAGCCGAGGGCATAGTAGGTCGTTCGATCCGACTGAAGGCCCGAACATGGTACATGGAGCAGGAGACCCGATTCTCGATGGCTAACCAAGACACAGACCGTTCGGCTGGGATGCCGGGCACCACTCCGGAAGGTAGCGGGCGGAACCCGCGAGAAGATGGGGTCGGGGTGTCGGTTGCTGCGATGAGTTGGGATCACTCCCGCTCGGAGACAACGCAACTTATGAACGCGGTGGTCGAACGCGAGAACATGATCGAGGCCTTGCACCGAGTGGAACGGAACAAGGGAGCCGCCGGGATCGACAAGATGCCGGTCGGCGAACTTCGCCCCTACCTGAAGGAACATTGGTCTCGGATCAAGGAGGAGCTGCTCAGCGGCAGCTACCAACCGTCGGCAGTACGGGAAGTCATGATCCCGAAGCCCGGCAGCAGAGGGGTGCGCAAGCTTGGCATCCCGACGGTGGTTGACCGTCTGGTCCAGCAGGCTTTGCATCAAGTGTTGAGTCCGATCTTCGATCCCTTCTTCAGTGAACACAGCTACGGGTTCCGAACCGGTCGCGGTGCACATCAGGCCGTGCTACAAGCACAGGAGTATGTGTCGGGCGGTCGTCGTTGGGTCGTGGATATGGATCTGGAGAAGTTCTTCGACAATGTGAACCACGACCTCTTGATGTCGCGGATCAGTCGAAGGGTTGGAGACCGGCGGGTCCTTGCCGTGATCCGTCGTTACTTGCAGGCTGGGACGATGGCCGGAGGCGTGGAGTCTCCACGACAGGAAGGCACGCCGCAAGGCGGCCCCCTGTCGCCGCTGCTGTCGAACATCCTGCTGGACGATCTGGACAAGGAGTTGGA
>JAUVII010000177.1 GCA_030592845.1 Candidatus Krumholzibacteriia bacterium
AGAAAAGCTGTCCGGCGGACCGGTGCCGCTGATCTGGCAGACCGATAACCAACGGATCCTGTGTCCTGTTTATCCAGACACCCTTGTTCTTCTCGACGGATCCGCAAGTCCCGTGGGGCTGCCTCTGCAAATCACCGCGGTGGGACCCGGGTTGCAGATCGCGACTCCCATTCCCGGATCCGACGGTACTGACCTGGCTCCGGTAATTTCCCGCGGAGGCTGGTACCTGGTTCGCCAGGATGCGAGCGGCCTGGTAACCGAGCCCGATTTCCATCCCTTTTTCCGCCTCGCGGCGGAACTTCCCGACTGGACCGCGGTCGTGGCCACTGAAGGTGTCTTTCATCTCCATGTATTCGACTCCGAGGGTGAACTGGGGAACTGGCGGATCCAACCGGATGGATCGGTTGCCGATCTTGGCCTGATTCTCGGTGTGGAGGAATCCCTGGTAACCGCGCCGGCCGTGGCTGATGTCGATGGCGACGGGCATGACGACCTGATTTTCGCGACGGCCAAACGAATAATCGCGCTGCGGCCCGATGGCGTTCCAGTGCGTGGTTTTCCGGTTCGTTTCTATGACCTGTTTCCGCTGCCCGACACCACCCGCATCGCCGGCCCTCTGGTGGTCGCCGACGGTACGGGTGACGGGGTCAACGAAATCTATTTCAATACCGATGGCGGTCATCTCGTCGGTCTGGATGCTTTTGGCCGCCTGCTGTCCGAACTGCCCTTGCGCTGGGGTGACCGCAAGACCGGTGCCCTGGCTGTCGGTGGTCCTGATGACGGCAGGGTCCTTTGGCTGGTTTCCCCCGGTGGTTATACCGGGCCTCCGCTCGATAGACAGTTCCTGGGGGGCAGGGTGACCGGATACGGCTTGGCCAATGCCTTGACCGAGGACTCCCGCACAAGTGAATGGCTTGGTTCCGGGGGCGGTTCCTACCGGCGCGGATCCGTGGGTACCGCCAAGGGTCTGGGTGCCGCGGCTCCTATCTCTACGGAAACCGACCGTGTGGTTCTTTACCCCAATCCCGTAATCTCGGACGAAGTGACCGTCAGGTTCTTCAGCACCGGCAGCCGTGCCGCCCGCATCTCCCTCTATAATCTTGAGGGGGAAAGAGTGGCCCAGGCCGATATTCCGGTCGCGGCCAACTCCATCAACGAATTCCTGCTGCCTTTACCGGGTGTTGCCAGCGGATTGTACCTGGCCCGGTTGGAATACGACGCGGGCAGCGGCATCGAGATAAGGACCTTGACCCTGGCGGTGGAAAAATGACCGCCGGTTTTTTTCGGGAGGAAAAAATGCCTTTCCAGTCCAATTTGGGAATGATCATCCTGGGATCCGTTTTGCTCTGCACCCTGACCGCTCCTCCGGTCCTGGGCCAGTCTCCGGAGACCGAAAGGATGGCCTGGCTTCTCAATCGCGACAGCCTTGAAACCCTGGCCCTGACCGGTCAGCGGTTCGAACAGGGTGAAATCGGCGGCGGTGGCGGCTCCCTGGAAATCACGGAAATAGCCGAACCGACCGGAAAAAGAAAAAGTGGCTGGCCGGTCCTGTTTTCCCTGATTCTTCCAGGCGCCGGCGAGGCTTCCATGGGCTACACCCGCGGCTACGCCATGATGGCCGCCGATATCTTCGCCTGGACCCAGGTATCCAAATACCATAATGACGGCGAGGATCTGAAGAACGATTACATCGCCTATGCCGATTTGCATTATTCCGACGAAGATCTCCTTGAGGCCTACAAGGATGTCAGCAGTGACCTGGACCGTGTTGACGAGGGTGACACATACTTCGGGAGCATCATCGGAGACTTCAACTTCAACACCTTGGACGATCTGCACAACCTGCCTCTGTACGTGACCAAGGAAGACGACTTCCGTGAGTACTACGAGAACCTGGGCAAGTGGGACCAGTTCATCTTCGGCTGGGATGATTATTCCAGGGCGAGTGATCCCACGAACCCCGATGCACCTGCCGGCTATGTGCCGACCCGGACCCGGGCCGACCTTCAACACCCCTGGGTTTCCAAAAATCGGGAGACCTACCGTCTGATGCGGGACGCCTCCAACGATGCCTACAAAAGCAGGGACCGGTGGCTGTACGTGAACATCGGTCTGCGGGTGTTCAGTGTCATTCAGACGGCCTATCTCTCAGGATTTCTGGGAGGTGCCCCGGCCGAAGAACTGGAAGTCGCCGGCCATAAGGTCCAGGTATTCGCAGCACCAGGTGGCTTTGACAAGGGGTCCCTTGGGGCCTCGGTATCGTTTTAACCGGGTTGTTTAACCATTTTCATACCCCTGGCCAATCTAGGAGGCCGATGTTGAAGGATTTTGCAGGCAGAAAGCGGATGACCGTTCAGGTTTTGGCCCTGACGGCCATGATTCTGGTCATGGCAGCTGGACCTTCGCCCGCCCAGGCCCAGAACCCGGGTTCTTCCGGTGATGCTTTCCTTCGTTCCGAGTACCTGGTCCTGGGGGCGCGCACGGGTTTGGCCTTCGATCAGCTCGGGAACGACGGTCTCAGCGATGAATTCGGCGGCGGCGCCGCGGCGGAAGAGGAAGAGGAAAAGGAAAAGGTCGAAGGACCTTCCCACACGGGCGACAAGGTCAAGGCCGGACTGCTGTCGGCCGTTCTTCCGGGAGCGGGCCAGTTCTACAACGGTCAAAAATCCAAAGCCTACATCATGGTCGGAATCGAAGCGGCCATCTGGACCGCCTACTTCGTTTTCGACGCCCAGGGCGACGCGCGCATGGAATCGTCAAGGGAATGGTCGGCCATTTACGCAGGAACAAGTGGGGATCACCAGAACTCCTACTGGCAAAACGTCGGGCACTACATGGACAGTGATGTCTACAACGAATCCCGGTTGCGCGAGGCAAGGGCACTCCGGGAGCCGCCCTCGGGCCTGGTCGGCGGCACGGACGCCTGGCAATGGGTCAACGAGGACCGCAAGGACGGATATTCCAAACTTCGCGCCGACGGCAACAGCGCCTATGACCGCCGCGACTTCATGATCCTGTTCGCGGTGGTCAACCGCGCGGTGTCGGTTGTCGATGCGGTGCTCAACGCCGGTCAGGATGACGGAATCCTGGAAAAGGAAGTACTCGGCATGAATGTCGGCCTGGAGATGCTGCCTTCCTTCACGGATCCCGGCGCGCGCTGGGTCGTATCCCGGAGTTTCTGATGACGCTTTCCCGGAAGAAGTCCCGTTTGCTGTTCCGGCCGGATCACCTGTGGCTTCTGTCACTTGCCGTGCTGCTGGTTTTCGCGGGTTGCTCTTCGGGGACCGGATCCGGATCCCAGGTTCGGCAGGTCAACGATACCACGCCCGCAGCCCGACCGGCGGCTCCCCGTCCGGGGACCACTGTGGTGGATCTCGAATTTCTCATGGCCTACGAAAATGAACGCACCGCTTTCTATTACCCTATCGAGGGTCTGGCCGGCTGCACCTTCGGGCCCGAGGGCACCCTGATTTTCTGCGATGAAAAACGGGGCAAGGTCTTTGGCCTCGATCCGGGGGCGTTGGTCTGGTACGAGTTCGATATGCCGGCCGCGGGACCCTATCGTCCCCTGGACGTGGTCGTCGACGGCTTCAAGGTCCTGGTCCTGGATTCAGGGAGCAACAAGGTGTTCCGGTTCGACCTGAACGGCGCCTGGCTCGACCAGGTGCTGGACATCCGCCAGGTGGACCCTTCCCATATCCCGCAGGTTACCGCTTTTTCGCTGGACCGAGACGGCAGGATGCTGATCGCCGACGTGTCCCAGCAGCAGGTTCTTTTGCTGGATACTTTTTTCAACCTGCAAATGCGGGTCGGTGCTCCGGGAACACTCGACGATCAATTCATTGATCCCAGCGGATTGACCTTCCTGCCCGATGGTGGTTTTGTCGTGGCGGACCGCGGCAACCGCCGCCTGTGCCATTACGGCCGGTTGGGATTTTTCGAGGGAATCGTCGGTGGGGATTTTGAAGTGGACAATCCCTTCATCCTTCCCCAGGGCGTAACCTCCGACAAATTCGGGAACCTGTTCGTGGCCGATCAGGGTAATGGTCGGATTCATGTGCTGGATCGCCGGATGCGACCCCTAACCTCGATCGGGGACGATTTCGGATTGCGGGGCACACCCACCGCCCCGGTGGATGTGGCCGTTGGCCCGGCCGATGTCCTGGCCGTGACGGACCGGGCCCGTTCCGCGATTCTGGTCTACCGGATCATCTACGAATAATGCGCTCCTGTCCGCGGGGCAGCCTCCGTTACCTCAGTGTGTTCATTTTGACCTTCCTGATCCCCCTGGTCGGCGGAGTCAGCCTTGCCGCCGATCCAACCTCCGACTTGGATGAAACCCGTCTGACCGAAAATGAATTCAGATTGATGCCCGCCGGTTCGCGGCACCTGCAGCTGGCCCACGGTTTTGTAGAGGCGGGTTCTGTCCGGTTGTTTGTCGAAGGCCGTTTGTGGATCAGGGATACGGACTACAAGGTCCGTGCCCGGTCGGGAATCATCATCCCCCTCCGTGAATGGCTGGTCCCCGATTCCGGAACCAAAAAGGATTCGCAGGCCGCGGAACGGGCCCTGGTCATGGTGGAATACCGCTTTTTGCCGGTTCCCTTGACCCCGCGGCGCGATCTTCGGCCCATCGGATCGCCTCCCGGGTCCCGGACTTCCGGAGAGGCCGCTCCCTTGTTTACGGCTCCGGTGGAGCAGGAGGCCTGGCAGAGCGGCAATCTCCAGGTTTCCGGCAGCAAGACCATTCAGGTCTCGTCGGGCTCAAGACGGGAGATGACCATCGACCAGAATCTCCGTTTGAGCATTGTCGGCCAATTGACACGCGATATATCCGTGCGCGCCTTCCTCTCGGATGACAATCTTCCGGTGGTTCCCGAAGGAAACACTGAAGAGCTTCGCGACATCGACAAGGTTCTGGTGGAAATGATGGCGCCCAACTGGAAAGCGACCCTGGGCGATTTTGTCGCCGGGCGCCGGGGCACGGCTTTCGGTAACTACCGGCGCAAATTGCAGGGTTTTTCATTGCAGGCGGATCCGGGAAATTATCGGGCCGAAGTTTTGGCCGGATCCCCCCGGGGGATTTACCGCACGCTTCAGATCCGGGGTCAGGAGTCCAATCAAGGGCCTTATTATCTGGGCGGCAGCGCTGCTGTCGGCAACCTGTTCGTCATTGCCGGATCCGAACGGGTGACCCTGGACGGTCAACTCCTGATCCGGGGCGCGGACAGGGATTACGTGATTGACTACGTGACCGGCACCGTGACTTTTACCTACCGCAAACTGATCACCGCCGAGTCCACCATCGTCATCGAATACGAAGAGGGAGAAGGCCCCTATGGCCGCACCGTGGTGGGGGGTGGCGCCGGCGCCGCATTTACGGTTCCGCTACTGAATCTTCCTACGGATTTTAATGTGCGGATGATCCGGGAAAAAGACGACCCGGCCCGGTTGCGCACCGGTGAACTGGGTGATGACGATGAACGCATTCTCTCCGAGGCCGGCGACGATCCCCTGAAGGCCATCGCTGACGGGGTGACCGTTACGGACCCGGGTGAAGGTCTCTACGATCAGCAGATTGACAATGGCAAGACCATCTACGTCTTCAATCCCGCGGGCGGCGGGTTCGATCTGACCATGTTCTACGCCGGTCCGGGCCTGGGTGATTACGACCTCGACAAGTTGACCGCCACCGGCAACAGGGTATATGTCCACAAGGGTGATCTGCAGGGCAGTTACCTCATCGGGCGTCCCCTGCCCATGCCCGAATCGCACAGCATAGCGACTTTTACGGCGATCATGGGTGATACAACGGGCGTGTTCGTCACGGGTGAATGGAATGCGGGCAACCGTGATATCAACCAGTTGTCGAACCTGGACAACGAAGACAACAAGGGCAACGCCGGCCGGTTCACCGCTGGGTTGAAGGAAAAATCCCTGCACCTGGGAGGGATGTCGCTCGGCCACCTGGACGTGGTGGGGTTCTGGGAGAGCCGGGATGCCGAGTTCAAGCCTTTTCAGGTGCACAAGACCGTTTTCGATTACGATCACTGGGGCCTGGCCGATCGCGCGCGGCGCCCGGGCTTTCTGGAACAGGACGATCGGGAAACCGGAGTGGAGGCCGCCTGGCGGACGGGCGGCGGAAGGGCCGGCCTGGCGATGAAGGGCAATATTGGTGCGCTTCGCCATGGGGAATCCGTCAAAGCGGACCAGTTGGCGGGAACGGCTAATTGGAATTTGCTTGGTGGCAGGGGAAACCATGTGCTTCAGACAGCCGAGGCCACCGACACCCAGGATCCTCTGGAAATCCGCCGTGATCTGCGCAGCCATGAGGTGAGTTGGATCGTCGGACCGGTGGTTCCCCACGCCAGATACCGGTTCCGGCGCTGGCGAAACGGGGCGGCCACCCAAGGCCAGGCCGCGGGCTTCCGTCTCGAGGAAACCTCGGTCGGCCTGGGGTCGGCGCCCAGCCGGGTTCTCACCTGGCAGGTTGATTTCGAACGGGGTCTCGCCGATTCCCTTTATGCCGAAAACTGGGTGGAGAAGCGGGACAGCCGGACAGTCAGGTCCGGAGTGACCACCGGTCGGTTCGGAGGCATGCGGCTGGTGGGTGAAGGGACGTACCGTCAGATTCTCCAGCCGGATCTACCCGAACAGACCACCCGCCTGGCGCGGCTCAATCTGTCGGGTAACTGGGACAGGATCTTTAGCGACTGGTCCCTCGGCTACCGGGTGGACAACAGCCGTATGGCGGTCCTGGACCGGCAGATCCTGTTCGTGGGTGAAGGGCAGGGGGATTACAATCAGGATGGGGATTTTGTGGGCAAGGGCCAGG
>JAUVII010000300.1 GCA_030592845.1 Candidatus Krumholzibacteriia bacterium
AGGATCTGGCCGCCTCACTTCTTCCATTGGGCGTCGCCCTGCCCGGGGTGCCATCGGTAGCCTTCGGTCGGGACGAAGCCGCCGCGGTCAGGCAGGGGCAGCAGCCGGGCGAGAATTTTCTGGAGAGGCTGGATGGTGAGCCTGCCGTCACGGGAAAGGCCGGCCGCCTGTTCCGGATCCTCGACGAAGCCGGCGATCTGGTGGCTGTCGGAAAACTGGATGAAACGACGGGCCGCCCCGTTCTGGCTGCCGTCATTCCGCTGGGTGATTCTCCGGACCAATAGCGTGGAGGGGGTTCGTACGTGCGACTGATCCGACTAACCGCCAACTACATCAGCGAAATCATCGCCGGGAAGATCGGTACCAATCGTCCCCAGCTGGAATCATGTTCCCTGGCGCTCGGTTCATTCGACGGTCTTCACCTGGGCCACCAGGAACTGATCCACGGGGTCAAGGCCTCACGCGACCGGCTGGGTCTGGATTCGGGCGCCCTGTTCACCTTCATGCAGCATCCCCGCCAACTTCTCGATCCCCGGGCCGAACCCTTTTTGCTGACGACCTGGCGCGCCAAGCTGGCCCTGCTGCAGGAAATGGAATGCCAGGTCATCGTGGCCGCCGATTTCTGTCCTGAACTTTCCCGCCTGAGCTATGAGGAATTCGTGGAGAAGTTCCTGGTCGGTTACCTGGGCATGAAACACCTGGTGGCAGGTTATGATACCCATCTGGGCGCCAACCGGCGGGGCACGGCCGCCACGCTGGAAGAACTGGGGCGCAACCTGGGGTATACCGTCGAGGTGATTCCGCCGGTGAAATCGGGGGAGCACATCATCAGCAGTTCCGCCATCCGCAAGGCCCTGGCCGCCGGTGATCTTTCCCTGGCTGAAGCCATGCTGGGACGGCCCTACGCCATTTGGGGCGAGGTGACGCCCGGTGACCGGCGGGGCCGTGAAATCGGCTTCCCCACGGCCAATATCCAGCCTTTGGAGTCCATGAAACTGCTGCCGGAAACCGGAGTCTACGCCGCGAGGGTGCAGGTACCCGGAGACGTTGTCGTTCCTGGAACGCCGGGTGTCCTGGAGCGTGTGACCGAATCCCTTCCCGAGGTCGATCTCCAGGGTGATATCCTGAGCGCCGCTCCATCGGACTGGGCCATTTTCGGTGGGATGGTCAACTTCGGCTACGTGCCCACTTTTCACGGGGACGGGCTGGTGGAACCCCGGGTCGAAGCCAACATGTTCGGTTTCGAAGGGGATCTGCGCGGCCGAAACGTAAAGGTGGAATGGATCAAGAAGCTTCGTCCGGAGAAGAAGTTCGCCGGGGCGGATGAACTGGTCGTGCAATTGAAACGGGACCAGGAGCACGCCCGAAAGGTTTTGGGTCTGGACTGATCCCGGTTTGTCTCAGCCGGTCCGGCGGGCGAGTTGCTCGGCGATGGCCTCGTTGATTTCGATCGCCACGGCCAGTGCGTCCCTGCCTTCGGTGCCGGACACCTCGACCGGATGTTCCCCCCTGACCGCCTTTATGAAGGACAGCAACTCTTCCCGCAGATTGTCCGTTTCCCCGTGTTTCATCAGTTCAGGAACGACCCGCGGCTCGGCTCCGGGGACCGGCACGCTGGTGGCGATGACGTTTTCGCGCGTGGCGCAGTCGGCCGAAAGATAGGTGCCCTCCTGGAAGACGCGGATCTTGCGCATATCCTTCAGGGAAATCCTGCTGGCGGTCAGGTTCACGGTGCAGCCGCCGGCAAAGGTCAGCCGGGCGTTGGCGATGTCCAGGTTGGGCGTCAACACGGGCAGGCCCGAAGCGCGAATTTCCTCCAGCGGTGATTTCACCAGCGAAAGCACGATGTCGATGTCGTGGATCATCAGGTCCAGGACGACGTCCACGTCGGTGGCCCTGTTCTTGAAACCGCTCAAACGGTGGGCCTCGATGAACAGGGGAGTGCCGCACCTTTCGCGCAGAACCCGGACGGCCGGGTTGAACCGTTCGAGATGGCCGGACTGCAGAACCACCCCGCGGTCTTCGGCGATGGCGATAAGCTCGTCGGCCTGGGCCACGGTATTGGTCAGGGGTTTTTCCAGCAGGATGTGTTTGTCCGCTTCGAGGAGCGGTTTGGCGACCTCGAAATGGTGCACGTTGGGCACCACGACACTGGCGGCATCGATGTCCGGCAGGATGGAGGCCAGGTCGGTAGTGGATCTGCATCCGGTTTCGGCGGCCACGGCGGCGGCCCGGTCGGCATCGACGTCGACTACGGCGACCAGCTTCACGTCATCCATGGCGGCGTATTTCTGGGCGTGGAAGCGGCCCAGGTAACCGGTGCCGATGACGGCGGTTCTGATCTTGCTTTGATTTGAATTTGTCATTCCGGAACTGTAACCCATAGCTGGGAACGGGCAACATTTTTTTGGTGGATAAGGCCAGTCCGGGGCTTGACCGGGCGTTACCTTTGTTGAATAATCCTCCGGTCGATCCAGCCAGGTATGATGCACCGCGTCCGGTGGACCCCAGGAGGGGTTCCGGGCCAGGGAGGGCCCGTCCATGACATCTAAACTCAATTATTTCAGGCTCTTTGGTCCAATGCTGAAGATGGCGCTGGTTGCTGCCGTTTTTATGGTGGTTTTGGCGCCGGTGTTTGCCGCTGCCCAACAGATTTCTCCCGCAATGCTGGAAGAGGCCTCACGGCGGACCGGGATGAGCAAAGAGGAGATGCTGCGGCAGTATGGGCAGGGTGAAGGGACGCCTGCGGTTTCTGACACCGTGGGTGCCTCTGACCCGGGCAGAACTTCAATTGAAGGTATCAACGATTCGACGCCCTTCAAGGATACGAACGTAACGGTCACTTTGCCCATGTCGGGGGAAACAGCGGGTGGGGCGGCAGGTCCGGCCAAGGCCGATGCTCCCACAACCAGGCCCAACAATTTTTTCGGAAGCGGCTTTTTCAGGCTGGATGCCGGGGTTTTTCAGCCACCTTCATTCGGGCCGGTGCCCGAGGACTACCGCCTGGGCGTGGGGGATGAGATCATCATCAACGTCTGGGGCGGAGTGGATTTGCAGTTGATCAGGTTGGTGGACCGGGACGGATCCGTCATCCTGCCCACGGTCGG